>JAAUOM010000062.1 GCA_012034865.1 Acaryochloris sp. CRU_2_0
TTAATACTATTTCGTGTCCGTGAATTTACATACATAATTTGCACCTAAGATAGCCTTATTGTATAACCCACATTTTGCTCTTCTGGGAAGGCAAAAATAAGTTGCTAACTCGGTTCGTTGTGCTTCAATCGACCATTCTGCCAAATCCAGATGAATTACCCCGCCGCAAGCGAACAGGGTATCAGAATCAAAATAGAGATTGTTAACAGTTTCGTTACACTGTACATTGGCACCGACTGCACTAAAAAATGCCTGGTTCTACCCTAGTTTGTGTTGTCCAGAGGATGGGATTAAAATAAAACTATCTAAAACTATCGGGTTGTCAAGGAGGCAATACCCTATGATAAAACGAAAACCACGCGGTATTGCGGGAGACATACGATATGTCTGCCAATTGATGAAAACTGTGTTTTCTGCATACATGTTAGGGATTGATTCAACAACGGTGTCGGCGGTTGGAGGACGTCTTTCACATCGTCACCATAAACTTCTGGCATCTCTACCATAGTGTCTCGCAGACAGTTTTCCCAACGGCTGCGTCGATTATGGGAATGGGCAGATGACCCCGAAACTGATTTACCAAAGGTGGTTTGGGACAAATTGTTGAAACTTAAAGCAAAAGCACCCCAGTTCACCATTGCATTTGCTCTGCCAGAGGCGGCTCGAACGAGTAATCACGTAGACCGATTGATGAACTATCAAGATCGCCTATTGTATGCAATGCAATATTTATCATGGCACTTGGGCAACCACCCAACAAGCCCTGCGAACGATGGCAATGTTGTGGAATTTTCATCCCTACACGCGTAAGATCCAAGCGTTAGGACCCTATTCCCGGTCCCCCTTTGACGATCTCAATGGCTTTCGTTATCACGATAACTGGTTACGTAATTTGTTGATTGCTTCCTCTCTCAATGGACGAGGAACGGGCAAACCGCTTAAACACAAACTAGTAGTCGCGGCTGGTACACACCCAACGGACGACCCGACAGCTTGAACCTACCTCGCTGCAAGATTCCAATGCATAACGCTCAGCCGTGGTTCGATCCACACCCCAACCCGACCCTGCTGCATTGCTGGCGGCTTGTGCTAAAGCACCACAAGCATTTTGAAAGACCACAAGAGATTGACAATCCCCAGTTCCTGAGTAGCTCTCACACCCTCTCAACGCGGCAAGTTCTGCGGCTTGAGAGGTAGCATAGTCATAGGAATAACCGTGACTCCCCGTGGATCGGGAATAAGCGATCGCACCGTAGTAGTCATTTGCTAGGGCTGGTAACGTAGCTACCCATCCCACTGTAGGCGCACTAAAAACCGTTGCCACCAGCAATTGAGACATTTTAGAACGGAGCATAAGTCCTCTACCTTATAAAAGCTAATAAATTAGGTGTAAATGATGTACTTTGAACCTAAGTTTTGGTCTGAGTTAACCACTCTATACATAGCGATTTGCAGAGGTCTTAGGGGTGATCTCGATCAGTTCTCTGTGTCTTGACTGCCTCAGTAAGGAGTTATCAATATTGATTGTTAACTAAATTTCGCGCAATTCCCTACCCGCTTAAACGGTGCGGTTGCGCCAAGAACAGCGTTAGCCACTATCTATCATAGAGACAGCGGGTTAGGCATGGAAAGTCTGAACCCGCTGAGAATACAGTTTTTTGCAAAACTGTGAATGGGCAATAAGGTTCGTTGAAGTGTCAGAAACTCCCTGAGGTAGTTCATTAGGTTCGGCATCAAGACAGTTCCGTTTTCTAGTTTTTACCTGAAAACTTGAACCACAGTTGAGATCTCGCTGATAATGTCTCAATGAGTTGTTGATGTTATCTGTTGTGTTGGCTAGAAATTGTGACCGAACCTGGACGTTATAAACAGACCGTTAATCTTCCCCAAACCCAGTTTGAGATGCGCGCTAATGCCGTGAAGCGAGAACCTGAATTGCAACAGTTTTGGGCAGATCACGCCATTTATGAAGACCTATCCCAGAATAATCCTGGGGAAGTCTTTGTGTTACATGATGGGCCACCCTATGCCAATGGGGATCTGCATATTGGTCACGCACTCAACAAAATTCTCAAAGACATTATCAATAAGTTTCAGCTCCTCCAAGGTCGCAAAGTCCGCTATGTCCCGGGTTGGGACTGTCACGGCTTGCCCATTGAGCTGAAGGTTCTCCAAAATATGCAGCCGGAGCAGCGGACTCAGCTAACCCCCTTGAAGCTGCGCTGGAAGGCTCGCGACTTTGCCCTCAAAACCGTTGAAAAACAAAGACAAAGTTTTCAGCGCTATGGCGTCTGGGGGGATTGGGACAACCCCTATCTCACTCTCAAACCTGAGTATGAGGCGGCTCAGATTGGGGTCTTTGGCAAAATGGCGCTTAAAGGCTATATCTATCGGGGGTTTAAGCCTGTCTATTGGAGTCCAAGTTCGCAAACGGCTCTGGCAGAAGCAGAACTGGAATATCCCGAAGGTCATACCTCGCGCAGTATCTATGTCGGTTTTAAGGTGACATCGCTGTCGAAAACTGCACAGCCGTTGTTGGCTGACTATTTACCAAAGCTAAAGGTGGCTATCTGGACGACAACTCCCTGGACCATTCCCGGGAATTTAGCGGTGAGCGTCAACCCTGATCTCACCTATGCTGTGGTGGCCTGGGGGGACGATTATTTGATTGTGGCAGCGGATTTGGTTGTGTCGTTGACGGAGACGTTGGCCTCTGCTTTGCACGTGATCACGACTTTGTCTGGAAAAGCTCTGGAAAATTCTACCTATAAGCATCCCTTGTTTGAGCGGCAGGGACCGCTGGTATTGGGGGATTATGTGACTACGGAATCGGGGACGGGTCTGGTGCATACAGCACCAGGGCATGGGCAAGAGGACTATCAAGTGGGTCAGCTCTATGGTCTGGGGATGCTGTCTCCGGTGGATGGTAATGGTACCTTCACCGCTGAGGCAGATCCCTTTGCTGGATTAAATGTCCTGGAGGGGGGAAATGAGGCCGTAATCAAGGCGTTGCAATCGGCGGGTGCCCTCTTAAAAGAAGAAAGCTATACCCATAAATATCCCTACGATTGGCGGACGAAAAAACCTGTGATTTTGCGGGCGACGGAGCAGTGGTTTGCCTCTGTAGATGGCTTCCGAGAGGCAGTCTTGGGGGCGATCACAAGGGTGAATTGGATCCCAGAACAAGGCGAAAACCGAATTACGGCGATGGTCTCGGAGCGATCGGATTGGTGTATTTCCCGTCAACGTAGTTGGGGGGTGCCGATTCCCGTGTTTTATAATGAAGCGACGGGTGAACCCCTTCTCAATGAAGAGACGATCAATTATGTCCAAGCCATTGTGGCGGCTAAAGGTTCTGATGCCTGGTGGGAACTAGAAGTTGAGGACTTATTGCCCGAACCCTATCGCAGTGATGGCCAGACCTACTGTAAAAGCACGGATACAATGGATGTCTGGTTTGATTCTGGGTCTTCTTGGGCTGCTGTCTTGGAGCAACGACAAGGGTTAAAGTATCCAGCGGATATGTATCTGGAAGGTTCGGATCAACATCGCGGGTGGTTCCAGTCCAGTATTCTCACGAGTGTGGCCACTTGTGGCTATGCCCCCTATCAAACTGTTTTAACTCATGGCTTTGTCTTGGATGAACAGGGTCGAAAAATGAGTAAGTCTATTGGCAATGTGGTGGATCCTGCTGTGGTCATTTCTGGGGGCAAGAATCAAAAGCAAGATCCTCCTTATGGTGCAGATGTCTTGCGTCTGTGGGTGTCTTCGGTAGATTATGCTTCTGATGTGCCTTTGGGAAAGAATATTCTGAGGCAAATGGCGGATGTCTATCGCAAGATCCGCAATACGGCTCGGTTTTTACTGGGCAATCTCTACGATTTTGACCCGGCTCAAGATGCTATTGCCTATGAGGATTTACCTCGCCTCGATCGCTATATGTTGCATCGCATCACGGAAGTGTTTACTGAGGTCACTGATGCTTTTGAGGGTTTCCAGTTCTTCCGTTTTTTCCAGATGATTCAAAATTTCTGCGTGGTCGATCTCTCTAACTTCTACCTAGATATTGCGAAGGATCGTCTTTATATCAGTGAACCGAATGCGCTACGGCGACGCTCTTGTCAGATGGTTTTGGCGATCGCTTTAGAAAATTTGGCTCGCGCTATTGCTCCTGTTCTGTCTCATATGGCTGAGGATATCTGGCAATCCCTTCCCTATAAAACCCCCTATCAATCTGTGTTTGCGTCGGGCTGGATGCGATTAGATGAGCTGTGGCTGAATCCCCTTCTAGCTGAACAATGGCTGGCTTTGAGAGAGGTGCGACAAGAGGTGAATCAGGTGCTGGAACAGGCTCGGACGAAAAAAGAAATTGGCTCGTCTTTAGAGGCTAAGGTCTTGCTGTACACGGGTGATTCGGCTTTGCGCCAGCAGTTAATAGCTATGAATCCTTCTCCTGGACACCAGGCTAATCAGGTCGATGAGTTGCGATTTCTATTCTTGGTTTCTCAGGTGGAAATTCTGGATAGACCTAAAATCTTAGGCTCATTACACTACCAGTATCACTCGGAAACTCTGGGGGTAGCTGTGGTGAAGGCTGAGGGAGAAAAATGCCCTCGCTGCTGGAATTACTCCAAATCCCTCGGACTCTCTAAAACACGTGCTTTGTTGTGCGATCGCTGTGACTCTATTATCCAAATCTTAGTCGCCCAAGGTAAGATCAGTCTTACAGAAAATGATAGTTACCAATCTGTAGCGCAGTAAAGAAACAATATATAGGCACTAAAGTACATCAGCCCTTGCTGACTGATTGGATATCGATACTGGACAAATAAATGTTGAAAAAAGATAGTTTACCGATGTTACTATATTTAATACCATAGGACACTCTTTTTATGGGTGATGACAATCAAAACTTGGCCTTCCTAGATAGAATCTGGTGGACTAGAAAAGCACGCATACAAACTCAAAAATCGAAATCGACAAACCCATAAGCTTGTCGCTCAATTACTACTCACATTTGTTGTTGATACCCTCCATCACACCACTCGTTGTTCGACTGATAAAATAGTTGCATATTCCTTCTAAATGGTTGCGGATAGTGGTAATTACATCACAGTAAACTGTTTTGGCTTTATCTAACCATAAATTGAACTTCTTCTTGCCTTCTTCAATATTAATTCTTAACTCATATATTTCACGAAATCCTTCTTTTAACCCGTACGCTTTCCTCAGTCGATTAGAGTGCTGAAAAATCAGACTCAACTTCTCTTTCTGTGCCACAGTTAAATCCACACCATTCTTTAACAAAATATATTTGCTATTCTTGTTTTTTACCCCAACTTGATTGCGTATCTTGTTTAACTCCAAATTCACCGCCTTCATGACATGAAATCTATCGAAAACAATTGCTACATTGGGAAACACTTGTTCAATAACTTTCCCAAATCCTCCTCACATATCAACACTGACTTCTTTGACGCTCTGTCGAATTTCTAATGGCTGCTGCTTAAGCAATTCAATGATTTCACCTTGTTTATGACTGTCGATCACTTCTAGTAAAATCCCCCGCTCTAGATCACTCACAACGCTCACAAAAGCTTGATGCCCTTTACGTTGACTAATCTCATCGATACTTAAACACTACACAAATTGTGAGAGAACCTACGATAACCGTTATTGCTTATACGCCAGAGTTGAGAGAATTAGGCTTTTCACTTTACGCCCAGCGATCAGACAAAGCCTATAGTTTGACAGACTTTATCTCCATGGTTGTTATGCGGCAAATGGATATTAGAGCTGTCCTAACTCATGATAAACACTTCACCCAAGAGGGATTTATTATTATTTTTAAAAATAAGATAGGCTTTGTTAGCTAAGATCTTGCTATATGTGAGTGATTCAGCATTGCATCAGCAGTTAACAGCAATGAATCCCTCTACAAATAAAGGGTCTAATTATATCGATGAATTGCGGTATTTGTTTTTGGCATCTCAGATAGATTTGCTGGATACACCTAAAAATTTAGGTACATTTCAGTATCAGTCGGAAACTCTGGGTGTAGCAGTAGCGAAAATGGATCCAGACCCAATCCTTCAAAAACTTACAGATCAAAGGATATACTCCTTGTGCATCCCTTGGTTCATCTTCAGTCATTTCACAAACAGTCCCCTAGCATTTTATAAAGAGAATATCCCACAAAATCATCGCACCAGTACTGCTGGAACTCACTTGAACCCTTGCTTAAGCGAGATTTTGATTCTGCAATTCTGTTTACACTCCTTGGCCTAAACTATGACCAATCGTTTCTTTGGATTTCATCTGTCTCTGGTTTCTTTGACCTTAACCACCGCATTCATTGCCCCTCTTCGCGGAATCAATCTTTTGCCAGTTCAAGCTCAAACTGCTGGCTTCTGCCAAACTCCCCCCGATCAAGCCAAAACGAAACTCAAACTACTGCGAGATGTTATCGCTGGTGATGATGCTGCTCAGCAAGCCTATGACCAGCGCATTAAAGAGGATGCTGGCCAACTTCAACAATGTCGCTCCCGAAATTGGCCACAGAACCAAGCAATATGGCTGCGTTTGTATGAATGTGACTTGCGACCAGGTGTTTTAGACACTCTCCTCGATCGCATTACCAGTCGCGGGTATAACCAGGTATATATCGAAGTCTTTTATAATGGGCGCGTTCTCCTGCCTGCTACCAATAACCCTACGGTTTGGTCTGCTGAAATTAGAAATTCCCAATATGCTAACCGCGATCTCCTGGCGGAAGTCATCCAGAAAGGGCACAAACGGGGGTTGAAAGTTTATGCCTGGTTGTTTAGCCTCAACTATGGCTATCAATATAGTCAACGCCCCGATCGGAGATCGGCCATGGCTCGCAATGGGAACGGTAAAACCAGTCTTGATCTGGTGGATTACACTGATCCGAATGCTAACCTAGAGGGTGATGTAGACAATGCCTTTGTCGATCCCTACAGTCCTCAAGCTCGACAGGATTATGCCCAACTCTTGCAAGCCATCTTACAGCGCCGCCCCGATGGTATCCTCTTTGACTATATTCGCTACCCTAGACAAACCGGAGGGGCTTCCATTACCAGTAAACTCAGCGATCTCTGGATTTTTGGTAATGCCGCCCAACAAGCTTTAATCAACCGTGCCCTCAATGAAAAGGGGCGAACCGTCATCCAACGCTATTTGCAACAGGGATATATTTCTGCTAGTGATTTAAAAAACATAGACGCCAGCCATCCCACTGAACAAGCAGAACTCTGGCAAGGTCGTCAAGTTCCACCTGGGAAACTACCGCCTCCCGAGATTCGTTTGCCCCGTCTCAATCGAGATTTATGGTTGCTGAGTGTAGCCCATGCCTACCAAGGGGTGGTTGATTATCTGTCCATCTTTTCCACAACCGTTAGCCGCCAAGGGATTCCGGCGGGGGCTGCCTTTTTCCCCGATGCTAACCGCCGAGTAGGGCAAGGATATGATTCTAGAATGCAGCCCTGGCATCGTTTTCCCAAAACTATTGAATGGCATCCTATGTCCTACGGCACCTGTGGTGATACCAGTTGTATTGTCGAGCAAGTGCAGCACGTTCTCCAAAGTGCGGGCGGTGCACCTGTACAACCTGTGCTTGCGGGTCAATGGGGCAGTTCTTATCGCAATCGTCCCTCTTTAGAAGCACAAATGGCCGCGATTCGGCAAGTTGCACCACAGATTCGTACCGTTAGCCATTTTGATTTTTCCTGGCAGGATCCACAGTTTGCCAATGCCCGTCGCGCTTGTCGCGTCACCTTGCTTCCTACAGAGGATAACCGCCAGTAATCCTTCAAAGTACCCAAGCTTAAAATCGAGAGGCTCTTTCAGACAAAATGGACAATAAACAACCGATTCAAGTAATTGGGGGCGGACTAGCGGGCACAGAAGCGGCTTGGCAGATTGCTCAAGCTGGATGGCCAGTGATTTTACATGAGATGCGTTCCACTGGGGAGGAGCAGTCCCAGCAGTTGAGTCCAGCTCACCATACCGATCATCTGGCTGAGTTGGTGTGTAGTAATTCCTTTGGAGCGCAGGGGAGCGATCGCGCCGCCGGATTGCTCCATACCGAGTTACGCCAACTCGGTTCGATCATTCTACGCAAGGCCGATGAACATCAAGTGTCCGCAGGGGGAGCCTTAGCCGTTGATCGA
This sequence comes from Acaryochloris sp. CRU_2_0, assembly GCA_012034865.1. Classification (GTDB taxonomy): domain Bacteria; phylum Cyanobacteriota; class Cyanobacteriia; order Thermosynechococcales; family Thermosynechococcaceae; genus Acaryochloris. The sequence continues at coordinate 8,193 of JAAUOM010000062.1, forward strand.
GGTGTGTTTAGCCGCGATCTGACTGAAACGTTAGCCCAGCATCCCTGTGTAGACTTGCGTCGGGGCGAAATTCAAGCCCTGCTGACAGAAGGTATTGTGGTCTTAGCCACGGGTCCATTGACCAGTGCTGCCTTAACGGAAAGTCTGCGCCAATTCACTGGGCAAGACTATCTCAGCTTTTTTGATGCCGCTAGCCCAATTGTAGTAGGGGAATCGATTGACCGAGAGGTGGCCTTTCTGGCCTCTCGGTATGATCGCGGTGAAGCTGCCTATCTCAACTGCCCCATGAATCGGGAGCAATATTTAGCCTTTTGGCAAGCCTTATGTACAGCCGAGCAGGCTGTACTCAAAGACTTTGAACAAGACACTGCCAAATTTTTCGAAGGCTGCTTACCCATTGAAGAACTGGCGCGACGCGGAGAAGAAACAATGCGCTACGGCCCTCTCAAGCCTGTGGGTTTATTTGATGCCCGCAAAGGAGATTTTCGCGCCCCAGAAAGCCAGCAATACCGTCCCTACGCGGTGGTTCAGCTTCGACAAGAAGATAAAGCGGGGAAGCTGTGGAACTTAGTTGGCTTTCAGACGAACCTGCGCTGGGGGGAGCAAAAGCGCGTGTTTCAGATGATCCCAGGGCTAGAAACGGCAGAGTTTGTGCGCATGGGCGTGATGCACCGTAATACCTTTATCAATGCTCCTGAATTGCTGCATCCCACCTTGCAGTTTAAGCAACGACCCACCTTATTGGCAGCGGGACAATTGATCGGCACCGAAGGCTACACAGCCGCCACAGCAGGGGGTTGGCTGGCAGGAACCAATGCCGTTCGCTTAGCACAAGGGCTAGAGCCGTTGGTGTTACCGCCAACGACCATGAGTGGCGCTTTATTTGAGTTCATTAGCTCCGCTATCCCCAAGCATTTCCAGCCGATGCCCCCTAATTTTGGGATTATCCCTGATTTACCCCAGCGGATTCGGAATAAGCGAGAGCGCTATGGAGTGTATCGAGATCGCGCCCTAGCAGACTTAACAGCTTGGATGACCCGACCCTTATTGCTATCGGCATCCAGTCAACCCAATTTATAGTAACTGCTCCTCAGCATAGTCTTCTTGACTTTTAAGGGCAAGGTTGTGGGCATTTTGCTCCCAATGGATACCGTCAAAGGGTATGACGGTGATTGAGTCAGGTTGATTGTCTAAACAGCGCACGTTGACATCATAGCCATCGGGGTTCGAACGAGGAATATAAAAGGGTTTGATCCCGCAGATTCGACAGAACGTATGTTGGGCAACACCAGTATTAAACTGATAGCAGGTTAAAGTATCTTGCCCTTGTAAGAGAGAAAACTTAGATTGGGGCACAATCAGGTGTAAGAATCCTGATTTCGAGCAGATTGAGCAATTGCACTCTTCTACTTCTAGATGGGAGGGAGCCTCGACTTCAAATTTGACCCTTCCGCAATGGCAGCTACCAGAATATTTCATAGGGACATTGCACCTGAGGACACAAGGGAGAAAAATCATCTACCCTTAATCATTACCCTTGTCAATGAAGAGAGGCAACGGATGAACCATAGATTGATTGATCGGTTTCGGGGATTATTCCTGGGCGTTGCCGTAGTAGAAAATTATCTTCAAGAGAACTTACACCAGAACTGCTTTCATCTTGCCGCAGACCAAGACCGTTCACCTTTGCTCCTGAATCCCCCCAGGGAATTAGGTTGGAGTGAGGCGATGGCCACATCAACTCAAGCCTTAGTGAGGGGGGAATTCCTACCCCCTATTCTAGGTGCAGATTGCCTAGACAAGGACAACGAGTTCGCTCGGCAGATAGCTAAGATACTACCTATAGGGTTGTTTTATCATGAAAACCTGCCTCGAATACAAGAACAAGTCTGTGAGCAAATTTTCAACGAAGCTAATCGCGAGTTCAAAGCGGGGGTAATAGCGGTGGGAATTGCGATCGCCCTTCTTTGTTGCGAACAAGCAAACCCCAAAACGCTGATCTCGACTCTACTTAGGCAAGAGATTGTAGCAGGAACGCTGATTCATGACCACCTCACCCAAGTCCAGAAACTCCTTAACACCCAGGCAAGCCTAACAACCGTTTATGCCCAGTTAACCTCAGCTTCCTCCTCTCCTCTGAGTCAAGCCATAGCATCCATCGCCCTAGCCTTCTATTGTGGGTTAAGCACTGCCGACTCCTTTGGCTTGACCCTGCGGCGTTTCCTGCAGTTACCCCAACCCTCCTTATTATCAGCCCTACTCGTGAGTGCAATGTCTGGTGTTCTCAATAGCCTGAAAGGAATTCCCCTGGATTGGCAAACCCCATTATTTATGCAGTCTAGAAACACCGAGGGATCCCCTTTGTGTAGACAAAACATCCTCTCCCATTCAGATCATCTTTTGAGCCTTTGGTTTGGCTACTATACCCTAGGAGAAGGCATACCTCCCCATTCACTGCTAGAGCAGAGCGCCGTATCAGCCCCTATCATTCTTCGTTCTCGCAACAAGCGATAGCGAGATCACTACTGCAAAAGCTTTAAACCTACCCCTTCGCCAAGCCTCCAATGAAGAAATCACCCCCACAGAAGCTGAATTTGAGCCATTGGCTGTCTTCTCATTTTCCTGGGCGTCCTCGACCATCATCCCTAGATCAACATCGTGTTTCTCAGCATCAATATCCAGTGTTATTTGTGATCTCACTGGCAGCATTGACCAGCAGCATAGGTCATCGTTTTTACAACGAACCCCAACTGACTATTGGCACCCATGCTCCTGAAACCATCAAAGCCCCCGAAACAGCGCAAGCCCCAGATCCCATTGCTACCACTGCAGCGCGTGAAGCTGCCCTACGGGAGATAGTAGGTGTTTATAAAATCAATCAACCCCTAACAACCAGCATAGAAAAAGAGCTGGAGCACTACTTGCAAGATATCAGTAGCTTTCGGTTATCAGCCGGAAATTTACCCTATACGCCCATTCAGAACCTAGGCTCAGCAGAGCAGCACTTTTTACGCCAGCTCAACACCGTAGAATTTCAAACCCTTCTGCAGGAGATTAACACCCCCACCCCTACAGCGACCCCTTGGCAGAATACCCCCCTAGCCCGCCACTCTCTTCAAGCCTTAAAAGCCTACAAGAGCAAAGCAAAAGAAACAGAATGGTCAACCTTAATTAGCCAAATTAGCCAAGCCCAACAACAGTATCAGACAGCCCTAAAAACGATCCCTCCCCGATTGGAAACGATTCCCCATTCAACCCTCTTAGAGATGAGCGATCCAGAATGGAGCATAGCCCAGAAGCGCCTGCGCACGGTTTTAAAGCGGATGCTCAACCAAGGGATTCCACCCGGTCTACCCCCCAGCATCACACGCAATGCCATTAGAGTCCATCTTCAAACTGCCCGAGAGCCAGTCCAGTCCCTAGGCTTAAAACTATTGCCCCTCGTTCTCCAACCCAATCTCAACATTGATCCAACGGGCAGCTTACGCCAGCGAGAGATCATAGCAGAACAAGTGCCAACAGTAATGATTTCCATTCGCAAAGACACCATCATTGTGTCCAAAGAAGAACGCATCTCTCAAGCAGACTTTGCCCTACTGGAGTATTTTGGCCTCAGTCGCCGGGGTATTAACTGGCTAGGTTTATTGGGGACAATGGCAGCCGTCAGTGGTGGAATTGGCCTGTTTCTGCTTGTCCAAACTCGTAGTCGCCTTCATTTTGGTCGCCGGGACTATTTTCTGGTGTTGCTGTTGTCCGTGAGTGCGTCTTTGCTGATTTGGACTACTGGCTTGAGGTATACCAGCCTACCTGCCGTGGGCTTATTGATCGGTAGTTTCTATGGACCCATTTTAGGAGCAACAGTGGTTCTCATCCTCTGGGGATTGATCCCGCTAGGACTCAGCAGCGGCTTTGTAGAATTAGGAGCCATAGCCGCCGGTAGTCTGATAGCCAGCCTCGTTTCTCGGCAACGCGATCGCGAGAAGAAATAGCCTTACTAGGCGTAATTGTAGCAATTACCCAAGGAGCCACCTTTTTCATCCTCATGAGCATCACAGGCGGTTCTGTATACAGCATCCTAGGCCTCTCCATCCTCCAAGGACTCATTGGCTTAGGCTGGACAATCATCGCCCTAGGCATCAGCCCCTATCTAGAACATCTATTTGATCTGGTCACACCCATTCGTTTAGCCGAACTAGCCAATCCCAATCGTCCTCTGCTCAAGCGATTATCCCAAGAAGCCCCAGGAACCTTCCAGCACACGATGTTCGTCGCCACCTTAGCCGAAGCAGGAGCCAGTGCCTTGAGCTGCAACGTAGAACTAGTACGTACCGGCACCCTCTACCATGACATTGGCAAAATGCATGATCCTCAATTCTTCATTGAGAACCAACGAGATCCGATCAATAAACACGACCAGCTCAACGACCCTTGGCAGAGCGCCGAGATCATTAAAAAGCACGTCTCTGAAGGCTTAGTGATGGCTCGCAAAAGCCGCCTACCTGCTGCAGTGCAAGCCTTTATTCCCGAGCACCAAGGGACAATGGTGATTGCTTTTTTTATCATCAAGCCCAACAACAAGCAGCCCAGGATTCTGAAAAAGGTTCAGTTTTAGAGCAAGACTTTCGCTATCCAGGCCCTACCCCCCAATCCCGAGAAACCGGCATCGTTATGCTAGCCGATTCCTGTGAAGCGGCATTGCGATCGCTCGCAGAAGCCACACCTGAATTAGCCCTAGGCACCATTAACAAAATTTTCAAAGCACGGTGGCAAGATCAGCAGTTAGTTGACTCCCAACTCACCCGCGAAGATTTAGAGATTTTGGCCAAGGTTTTTGTCGAAGTGTGGATGCAGTTTCACCATAAGCGGATTCCCTACCCAACCGCAACTATTCCCCCTTCACGACCTAAAAATATGTAACACTACTGTGAGTGTGGCTGGTTTTGAGCCAGTGACCGATCCAGATTGTTTATATTTCATCCGTTTTGTGAGGCGACCCAATGGCTTTAACCGCAGGCATTCCTGCCCCTTCATTTACGACCACAGACACCGATGGCAAATCTGTTTCCCTAGCTGACTATTCAGGCAAGACCGTCGTATTATATTTCTATCCCAAAGATGATACCCCTGGTTGCACCAAAGAAGCCTGTAGTTTTCGCGATCATTACAGCGCGTATCAAGGCAAAGATATTGTCGTGTTTGGTGTCAGTGGAGATGATGAAACCTCCCACCAACAGTTCACCCAGAAATTCAGCCTACCGTTTCCTCTACTGACGGATGTAGACCATAGCATCATGAGAGCCTATGACGTTGATGGAGGGGGCTATGCCCAGCGCGTCACCTATGTCATTAATGGCGAAGGACATATTGAGAAAGTCTATACCTCCGTCAATACCCAAACCCATGCCACCGACATTTTAGCTGATCTAGGTTTATAGCCCTGGTTCAACCTAACTGCCCCCAGGCGGTGTTTGGCAGGAAAGGATCTAGAGACAACTGGCTTCACTGACGCCAAAAATGAGGGATTTTCTGGGTATGCTGCCGATTCTTTATTCTGATCGCTTCCTTGAGCATCTTACGGGTCCCTACCATCCTGAGAAACCAGAGCGATTGCGTGCGATCAAATCTGCATTAGAAGCAGTTCCTTGGGCAAATCAATTGCAGTGGCATCAGCCCACGCCCCTGACCGAGCGCGATCCATTACCTCTGGTTTTGGCGATTCACGACCTTAGCTATGTCCGCCAGATCGAAGCCTTAGCCCAAGCTGGCGGCAGCTATTTAGATGCCGATACAGTCGTTTCACCCCAAAGTTATGAAGTGGCCTTATTAGCAGTCAATGCATGGCTAGATGGGGTTGATCAAGTCTTGACCCACACCTGCCCCACCTTTGTCTTAGCACGGCCACCAGGTCACCATGCAACCCGCGAAACGGGAATGGGTTTTTGTCTGTTTTCCAATGCTGCGATCGCAGCCCACTACGCCTTGACTCAACCCAATATTGACCGAGTTGCCATCCTTGACTGGGATGTGCATCATGGCAATGGCACCCAAGGGATTACTGAGTCTTCTTCTCAGATTGCCTACTGCTCACTTCACCAATCGCCTTGCTATCCTGGAACGGGTTCTGCCAGTGAAACAGGACTACACCGTAATGTCCTTAACTTGCCGATGACGGCAGGCAGTACCTTCGCAGAGTATGAGGCCCAATTTCAAAACCAGATTCTGCCTTTTTTCAGGGACTTCAAACCTGACCTGCTCCTAGTGAGCGCAGGTTATGATGCTAATGCTGCTGATCCCTTGGCCGATATTAACTTAACACCTCCAGACTACAAAGCTTTCACACAGTATTGCCTGCAACTCACCCCCAAAATTCTATTTGGATTAGAAGGAGGGTATGATTTAACAGCATTGGCTCAGTCTGTTGTGGCAACCCTTGAGGCTTGTCTGGAGGAGAACAGATGAACAATAGATCGTTTTCTCTATCTCCCATTAAACCCATCGCCACGACCCATGTTCTGATCCAGGGACTGGTGCAATGTACTAGGGAATGGCGATCGCCCCCAATAATTCCTCAACAACCCCCTGGGCACGATGACCTCCGTTCGGGATCAGCCGATGACAGAGCACATGAGGCGCTAAAAATTTGACATCATCAGGGAGGACATAGGCTCGTCTTTGCAGCAGGGCTAAAGCTTGAGCGGTGCGTTGGAGGGTGACGGTGCCTCTGGGACTGACCCCTAGGGTAATTGCTTCATGGTCACGGGTAGCTCGCACCAAGGCCAAAATATAGCGCTGAATCGAAGATTCCACATGCACCTGGATACAAGCTTGCTGGAGCTGTTTCACCTCAGCCAAGGTAATGCAGGGTTGCAGTTGCTGAAACGTTTGCCTAGACTGCAAGCGCTCCAACATCTGTAGCTCTTCTGTCTCCGAGGGATAGCCTAAGCTCAAGGCCAAGGCAAAGCGATCCAGTTGGGCTTCAGGCAGAGGAAACGTGCCTTGATATTCCACCGGGTTTTGGGTGGCGATTACAAAAAACGGATCCAGGACTGCATGAGAGACGCCATCAATCGTCACTTGCGCTTCTTCCATCACCTCTAATAAGGCCGATTGGGTGCGTGGCGTTGCCCGATTAATTTCATCCGTCAGCAGCACATTGGCAAAAATGGGACCCGCCAGAAATTCAAATTTCCCTTCTTGAGGGTTCCAAATATTGGTCCCGGTCAGATCGCTAGGCAGGAGATCGGGGGTACATTGAATTCGATGAAATTGACCATCGATAGAGCGGGCTAGAGATTTGGCTAGCAAGGTTTTACCCACACCAGGGACATCTTCTAAGAGGGCATGTCCCCCCGCTAGAAGGGCAACCAAGGCCAACTGGATGGCCTCTTGCTTACCGACAATCGTCTGGCTAAGGTTATCGAGTAGACGCTGGAGTTGAGACCCAATATTAGGGTCAAGAAGGGGGTTCGTCATAACATAGGACTAGGGATTGACGGGTCAAACAACGGCTGCCAGGGATGAACGAGCAATATCGCAGTCTACTTGAATTTGAGCCTTGAGAGCCGCCAAAGAAGCAAACTTTTGTTCCGGTCGCAGGAATTGCTGCAAATGCACAGTCAAAGTATGCCCATACAGATCCCCAGACCAATCGAGGAGGTGAACTTCTAGCCTCGGTTGTTGCCCCGCCACCGTGGGCCGAGACCCCCAATTCATAACGCCGCGTTGGGGATGGAGCCACAACTCGCTGGTGACGCTGACACTGTAAACCCCAAAGCGAGGCATAAATTTATGTTCAGGCACTTGTAAATTGGCAGTGGGAAAACCTAGGGTTTGGCCAAGTTGCTGTCCTCGGATCACTGTGCCTGTGAGGTCATAAACTCGTCCAAGCATTTGTTGCGCTTGACTCAGATTGCCCGTGAGTAGGGCTTGACGAATCGCAGAACTACTAATGGGGTCTGCACCCTTGGTCTGCGGTGCAGTGATCGATACGGGAATTTTGTACGGGTGTGCGATCGCCACCAAATCCTCTGCTGTGCCTCGGCGTTGGTAGCCAAAACAAAAATTAAACCCCACACTAATCGCTTGAGCCGCCAGCTTCTCCACCAAAATCTCATGAACAAATGCTTGCGGGCTGAGACTAGCCAAGGCCCGATCAAAGGGAATCAAGACCAGTTGATCGACCCCCAACCCCTCCAACAGCTTGGTCTTTTCTGATAACGGCGTCAGTAACGGTTGCTGCTCACCCGAAAAAAAGCTTGCGGGTGGGGATCAAAGGCAACGACGCTTACCTGACACTGCTGATCCAGTTGACCCATAGATTGACGGGCAGCGAATAAGGTTTGAATCACCTGGCAATGCCCTTGATGAACACCATCAAAATTACCAAGGGCAACAACCGTTGGTGTTAATGCTGACTCTAAGGATGAAGTAACCCACACAACTCAAATTCTGACATAATTTTGTCCCTAGGCCTTATTCCAGCGCCGCAGATAGGGCGTGGGTTGTATCCACAAACTGCAAGGAAGATTTGCCATTGGCAGTGAGGGTAATGGTCAGACCTTCTTGGGCAATGATCGTATTGGTATAGCAATGACAGGCTTGTTTGCCCATTTCATCCAAAAAGACATCATCGTGGAGGGGATCATGGTGAAAGAGAACCAGTTGGTCAACTTGAGCTGCTTTGGCAATTTTAACTGCCTCCTGCCAAGTGGAGTGCCCCCAACCCACTTTACTATTGCCCACTTCATGATATTCCGCGTCCGTATAGGTGGCATCGTAGATTAACACATGGGCTTGATCGGCTAAGGCTAGTACATTGGGATCTAAAGCATCCGGGAAATGCTCAGTATCCGTGATATAACTGATCGTCAGCCCCTGCCACTCTAAACGATAGCCCATAGATCCACCGGGATGATTGAGGATGGCATTATGGATAGTAGTATCCTCAATCTGGACAACTTGCCCCACCTCTAAGTCATAAAAGTCGAGGTTCCCCCCCATAATTTGCAACGGCACCGGGAAATTGGGATGGAGCATTTGATCCGTTAGCCGTTTCTCAATGGTTTTGCCATCGGAAGCGCGGGTGCCATAGATATGGAAGTGATTGCCCGCTATGAAGGCCGGCGCAAAAAACGGAAAGCCTTGAATATGATCCCAATGGGTATGAGAAAAGAAAACATGAGCTTCAATGGGCAAGTGTGGCAGCAGGGCTTGACCTAACACCCGCAGACCCGTGCCCCCATCAAAAATAAATTTATGGTTCCCCGCTTGCACCTCAACGCAAGGCGTATTGCCACCATAACGAACGGTGTGTAATCCTGGACAAGGAATACTACCTCTAACGCCCCAAAAACGAACGGTGAGTCTTTCCTGCATGAGTGGGTAGAGGGTGGCTTGGGCTGAATCGGTAGCCGTTAGTCCAATCATATCGAAGTAGCAAAACTTCTGCGGGTTTCTGTGAATTTTAGCCCAATTGGGAACCATTGGCACAATCACAGCAGAGATTTACCCTGACTCAGGGGCAAAAGCCAATCTGTGAGGGCATTTAGCCTACTGTTAGCGGTGAGATTATATTGCAAGGGGGTAATGGCAATCAGATTTTGACCCATAGCCTGCACATCCGTGAGGATCAAAGAATCGGCAGAAGAAACGAGTTGATCTTCAAGATCCTCCATCACTTCACCTGCTAACCAATAATAGGTTTTCCCCCTGGGATCAATGCGTTTAGCAAAGATATCATGGTAACGACGAATACCCTGGCGAGTAATGGCTACTCCTCTAATTTGATCGACCGGGAGCGCGGGAACGTTAACATTCAGCAGCATCGGCTGGGGCAGTGGATGGATAATTAAATGATTGAGAAACTTCTGGGCAAAGTGGGCAGCGGGTTGAAACTGTTGATCTGTGAAGCTGGCAATGCTGATGGCAATGCTGGTGATTCCTTCTATGACGCCCTCCATCGCTGCCGAAACCGTTCCAGAATAGAGCACATCTGTGCCCAAGTTCGAGCCTTGGTTGATCCCAGACAAGACAAAATCCGGGGGACTGTCTAGTAATGCACCTAAAGCCAATTTGATGCAATCTGAGGGGGTGCCGGAGCAAGCCCAAGCCTCGACATTCTCTTTAAATAGAGAGGTAACTTTTTCGGCACGGATGGGTTGGTGAATGGTGAGACCATGACCCGTTGCCGAACGTTCGCGGTCAGGGCAGACAACGGTAACGTCATGATCAGCAGCCAGAGTATTGGCTAAGGCACGAACACCGGGGGCAAAAATACCATCATCATTGCCAATGAGTAACTTCATAAAGCTTATGATTGAGAGGATCACCACAGAATACACGAGAGTTGACTATCGTCGTAGTATTTCCTGCTGTCTTACTAAAGACATTAGCTGAAACACTCAGACCATCCGTCGTTGCCGCCAAATTTATGGGTGTTCATGCATGCTAGGTTAACGTATCCCCCTTCCTAAAGATTGACATTACATCAGATATGGCTACAGAACTGTCCTTAATTGTCGATATGGTAGCCGTTTTGGGGACGGCTGCTGCGGGGAGTTATGCTGCCAATCGTTTGGGTCAACCCGCACTGCTGGGGTATTTACTGGCGGGGTTGGCAGTAGGACCTTCAGGGCTGGGGGTGGTGAAAGCTGAAGGAGCCATTAACTTCTTTGCCGAAATGGGGGTGGTGTTTCTGCTATTTGCCCTAGGGGTTGAGTTTTCCTTTGGGAATCTTTTGAAGGTTCGCAAAATTGCTGTGGGGGGTGGTGCGCTACAAGTGCTGCTGACGATCTTTCTAGGTGGAGGTTTGGCCTATCTCACCGGATGGGTAGATACCCTGGCCAAAGCCATTTTTCTGGGTGCGGTTTTGTCCTTATCATCAACGGCAGTGGTGCTCAAAAGCTTGATTGAGCGCAATGAAATACAAACTGTTCACGGGCAGGTGATGCTGGGGATTCTGATTGTCCAAGATCTCAGTTTGGGGCTGATGCTGGCGGTACTGCCGGTTTTGACTCAACCTCCCGCCCAGATTGGCCAAGCCTTGCTGTGGGCTTTGCTTAAAACCATGTTGTTTTTTTTAATAGCTGTGGTCGCAGGCGTTAAAATCGTGCCGCCTGTGATGAAGAAAGTGGCCCAAACAGGATCCCAGGAATTGTTTGTCCTCAGCGTGGTGGCTTTGTGTATGGGGGTAGCCCTGGCAACGGCATCCATGGGGTTGGGGATTGAAATGGGTGCCTTTGTGGCAGGGTTAATGATTTCCCATGTGGAATATGCCGATCATGCTTTACACAGTATTTTGCCCATGCGGGATGTCTTTGCCACTTTGTTTTTGCTTCCATTGGTCTGCTGATTAACCCTGGATTTTTAATTGAAAATATTTGGATTCTTCTCGGTTTGGTAGCAGTGGTAATGGTGGGCAAAGCCCTTATTGTCACTGGGCTGGTAGTGGCCTTTGGCTATTCTTTAAAGACAGCCCTACAGGTGGGATTGGGGATTAATCAAATTGGTGAGTTTTCTTTTGTGCTAGCGGGTGTGGCCAAAGAATTGGAGCTGTTTTCACCGCGTTTGTATGGGTTGACGGTAGGCACGGCGGCAATCACACTGCTAATTACCCCGTTTATTTTCAAGCTATCTTCTGGTTTGTTTAGCGCTATTGAGCGGCTGCCAGGGATTGGACGGTGGTTTATGTATGCCCAGCGCCCCAAAGAAGTGGTGATTCCAGAGGGACTGACGAATCACTGTGTAGTAGCGGGCTATGGTCGGGTGGGGCAAACCTTGGTGCGGATGTTGCGATCGCAGCATCACCCTATCCTCGTCATCGACAATGATGAAGCCACATTGCAAGCATTACGCGATCAGCAGATTCCTTACCTGTTTGGAGATGCTTCCAGTGAGCTAGTACTGCGCAAGTCTAAACTGGAACGCGCTAGAGTCTTAGCCATTGCCTTGCCCGATCCCTTGGCCACCCGATTGACCCTCAAACGGGCGCTGAGTATGGTACCCAATTTGGATGTCACCGTCAGAGCCCATGCCATCCAAGAGATTGATGTGTTGTATCAACTGGGAGCCAAAGAAGTCGTGCAACCGGAATTTGAAGCCTCTTTGGAAATGGGAGCTCATGTCCTCCTCAATTTGGGTGACCCGATCCAGCAAGTCCAAACTATCGCTAATACCTATCGCTCAGGCCATTACCGCGAGATTGTCCCTCAACAACTGAGCGATCGCATCCTCCCAGAATTAGGACAAGTAGTGGAAGGGTTAGAGGGGCAATGGTATACCCTCAAGCCTGAGTCTCCCCTTATTGATTGCACCCTTGCCCAAACCGACATTCGACGGCGCACAGGAGTCACGATTATGGCCGTGCGGCGTGGTCAGCGCCTGTTTCGTTATCCCCACGCTCAGACGGTGTTGGAAGCGGGCGATCGTCTGCTGGTCGTGGGTAGTCCGCAAGAGCGACGAGCCTTTGAGAAATTGCTGTCGCAGCCTGTGGGCTGAAGCATTAGGGCAGCATATCGCTGCATCAGAACCCTAACATTGCGTTTGATCCAACTCGATCTTAGATTCGAGTTAACACAAAGAGACTATCATTATTGCCCCGGCCAATCCGTAGATCGTCATCCAAATAGGTAGTTTCCAGCCAGCCCGCAGAACGGTCGGAATTGAGGGGGATGTTGAGGGCATTTACGGGGCTTTGGGTTTCTAAACCAGAGACGAGGGCATCAATGGACGGATAATTCATTATTCCTTTTAGCCCTAAAATAGAGCGCTCAAAGTTGACTTGAACCCGTTGCTCCGACACAGGCGTCAGCCGAGCGGAGACACAAATGACACCTTCTAAGAAGGGCAGCCCTTGTAGCTCCAAGATGTTATAAAGTTTCAGTTCCTGCCCTCGAATACATTGATAGATTGCCCCCGCTGGCACTAGCGGCATACGAACCAAACCCAAGAGATCTTGACTGGTGGTATACATTAACCGCCAAACCCCACTCAAGCGATCGCGCTCCGCTAAGGGTTGCGGCGTCGGATTTTGCAGCTCTAACTGCACCACTTTATCTAGGACGAGGGTGCGATCCACCTCAGCGGTAATCACCCCCCGATTGGTGCCTGCGATCGCAGTTAATAACTCAACTTTGGCTAACATGGCTCAGCTCCTCAGTTCTCAAGACAATTAAACGCCCCTTGTGCCAACCGTGGTAACCCCCAGGACTCGCACACAAACACCGGTCAATAGTTCTAACCAAGAGACAAAGGCTTGACCGACCCGATTAGCAGCCAGATCACATCCATAAATCAAAATTTCAGCATCATGCACCAAATAGTCTCGCCATTGGCGCAGTTCATCGGCGTACACCCAAAGATTTGCCTCACTCAACTGGGTTGTGCCCAAGACCATCTGGCCAGGGGCACCTTCACAAATGAGATGCAAGCAGTCCAGCCGTTGATGATGGTGCAGGAGCATTTGAATTTGGGCAATGCCCTCTTCTTGATCGTTGAGCCTATGAACCTCTAAGTCTTCTAAGGAATGGGTCAGCCAAGCGGAGTAATTTTTAATCGCTGCATCTACGACCACGATCGCTTTGGAATTTTGGCAGAATTTAGGTAGAGCGGTAGCTTCAGAGCTTGATCCACAAAAGGATTGAATGGGTAAAGGCATATTATCCTCCAGCTTGAAGAAACAAAAACACCCAGAAAGTGTTGTCATCAGAGGATGCAGGAAACGTCATCCTTGAGGGTAAGAGTGGCTAAATAGACCTTTATTTGAGCAGAGGAGGTAAAACCTTTCCTTACTATAGCGAATGAGTCATAGCCAAGGAGTTCCTTGACTTTGCTAATCAATGCATTCTAGTTTGCCTGTATACGTCAATTCACTCAGGGTGGGTTTAAAACTCAAGGGGATGAGAGAGTGCAAAGTGTCTAGAACAGCTATGGATAATCCACTGATGTTGATGATTCCTGGTCCTACGCCTGTGCCAGAACAGGTACTCTTGGCATCCGCCCAACCCCCCATTAGCCACCGTAGTCTAGAATTTCAGACTTTGATGGCTCAAGTTACGGCGGATCTGAAATGGCTGCATCAAACCCAAAATGATGTGTTGATTTTAGCCAGCAGTGGTACTGGAGCCATGGAAGCAGGGATTCTGAATTTCTTAAGTCCCGGAGATCGCGTCTTGGTGGGGTGTAATGGTAAGTTTGGAGAGCGCTGGGCTAATCTTTGTGATAAATTTGGCCTGATTACCGAGCGAATTACAGCCCCTTGGGGTTGTCCCTTAGATCCGCAAGCGTTTCGCCGCCACCTAGAAGCGGATCAGGCCAAACAGATTAAAGCGATGATTGTTACCCACAGCGAAACCTCAACGGGTGTCCTCAATGATTTGGCCGCGATCGCCCAGGCTGTTACAGTTCATGCTCAAGCCTTAGTCATTGTCGATGCCGTCACCAGCTTAGGGGTTTGCCCCGTCCCCGTTGATACCTGGGGACTGGATGTAGTGGTCTCTGCCTCCCAAAAAGGCTATCGGATGCCCCCCGGCTTGGGGTTTGTTGCCGTTAGCCCCAAAGCATGGCAAGCCTATACCACCGCTCAGTTTCCTCGTTTTTACTTCGACCTAGGCGAATACCAAAAAGCTGCGGCTACCCATACCACGCCGTTTACGCCGCCTATCAATCTATTTTTTGCCCTGCAAGCAAGTTTAGGAATGATGCGATCGCAAGGACTCGCCGCCCTATTTAGCCATCAGCAACGTTTGATGCAAGCCACGCGGGCAGCAATGCGCGCCCTTGATCTACCACTGTTTGTACCCACGGACACCCTCGCTAGTCCGGCAGTAACAGCCATTGCCCCAGAACACGTTGACCCAGAACAGCTCCGCTCACAGTTACAAAAACAATATGGTGTAGTGATTGCGCCTGGGCAAGATCATCTGCGCGGCAAACTGCTCAGGATTGGTCACCTCGGACATATTTGCGAACGGGATATTCTGACAACCGTGGCAGCCTTAGAAGCAACCCTGAGCGATCTAGGCCATAAAATTCAACCTGGTGAAGGCATACAGGCTGTTCGGTGCTGTTTTGATCAAATCTGACTCAGTTTCTACTGCTCAAACGTTTTCTAACCAGTCGTAGATTTGGCTGAGTTGATCGATTGTGATCAGACCATATTGCCACAGAACAATGGGCAACGGACCTGGATCTTGTTCAAGGTGGCGTAACGCTAGACCAATCGAATCACTTGGTAGCGCCAACTCTTCTTGCAAAAAGGTGAGCAAACGCTTCTGCGTAGCTGAATTTGTAAAAGCCTCTTTTGTAGACGGAGATGCTGCCATTAGCGTTGCTGTAATGTGATTGAGAGGTTACTAATTAGAGAGAACAAAATTCAGAGATTGCGAAGAGACCAAAACCACACCCCTAGACTATCCCTTAGGACATCAGCTAGGAGGAACCGAAAGGAACGGCGATCGCAGAAAACTTTCGACTTTTGAACCTAAGACAAACTTGAGAATGAACCGATTGGAGAATAAAGCCGACTAAATATTCGAACCGTAGCACAGTGATCATTGCAGGTAATGCGCCATTGATCTCACGAAGAACGTGATCCGAATCATTGACAACTTTCCTTCAAAATATAGCTGGCATGATATGGCTAACAAGTTACCCATATCATGATGTATTGGTGTAAAAGTCTAACATACTCTTCTGATCAAATTTATAACCCAAATATTTCTTTTTACAATTTGAGCGAAAGATGGCTCTAGGATAACTTTCAGATAAGCACATATACTGAATCCAATTACCTACAGAGATTCAGACCATTGGGAAACCAATTCATAGGCTTGAAATGACAATGATGGGTTTTGACGGTGATTTTGACAGATTTGCTTTGTCCAAAGACCATGGCCACTTTAGATATTGCTGATAATTGTCTGATTGATGGCACAGATCGGGCAAAATAGGGGTATCAGTTTGGATGAGTTTAAACTGGTATAGCAATCATATTTGAGTCATAAACAAGTCTGCTTAATGGATAAGGCTTTCAGAGCGATTTCTTTTACAACTCATTTTATCCCCTGTTTAACCGCTAACGGCTGATCTAAGACTCCAGGAATCTGCGAAAAAAGGCTGCAAATGATGAGTAGTAAGTTGGCAACAAGGCTGCGAGAAGGGACTCAACAAGCGCACTCTTTAGCAGAAAACGCAGGCTTTATTCAATGCTTTCTCAAAGGAGCGGTCGAGAAAAGCTCCTATCGCCAACTGCTAGGGAACTTTTATTTTGTCTACACAGCCCTTGAATCGCGGATGCAGGCATGGCCAGATCACCCCTGTCTAAGTCAGCTCTACTTCCCTGAACTGCACCGCCAGGAGAGTTTGGCTGAGGATCTTGCCTATTTTTGGGGCAATCAGTGGCTCACAGAAATTCATCCGTCTGCGGCGACTCAGCGCTACGTTGAGCGGATTGATGAGGTTGCGATCGCAGATCCCATACTTCTCGTCGCCCATGCTTATACCCGCTATCTGGGGGACTTGTCCGGGGGTCAAATCCTCAAAAAAATTGCCCGACGGGGCATGAATCTCAAAAATGGCGAAGGCACCGCCTTCTACGATTTTGCAGAGATTGAAGATACCAAAGCCTTTAAGGCCACCTATCGTCAAGCTTTAAATGAGCTGCCCGTGAATGAAGCCGCGATCCTAAAAATTGTCGATGAGGCCAACTTCGCCTTCAAGCTGAATATGGCACTCTTCCAAGAGCTAGAAGGTAACCTTGTGCGGGCATTGGGGCAACTCCTGTTTAATCAACTTGTCCATACTCACAGACCCCAACGCGCTTCCTGGTCTCCAAAGTTGGCAGACACTACGACCACCTTACAACCGCAAGATTAACCGCGTTCCCGCAAAGTCTGGTTGAGCCGATCTAAGGAACTAATCAGCCGTTCATTGGCTTCGGTGGCAGGATCAGGTTGGGTCTCTTCAGCCATGGCTTGTTGTCGTTCCATCTTCTTGCGGGCTTTTTCAAAGGCTCGCACCAGCATAAAGATGACAAAAGCAATTACAACAAAATTGATAACAGCAGCCACAAATGAACCATACTTAATGCCGTTGTAAGCGAGTTTAGACAATTCTTCAACTTTAGCTGCTTTGATGGCTGGGCTTAAAATAGCTGGAGTAATAATGTCTTCGATCAAAGAGGTCACAATCTTGCCAAAAGCCGCACCAATCACCACTGCGACCGCGAGATCCATGACATTTCCTTGCATCAAGAAGTCGCCAAAGTCTTTGAGAAACCCACCTGCTCTTGCTCTACCATTTCTAACGGTCATTGTCTTCAATTCCTCCTCAAAAATAAGGCTTAATCCTAAAGTGTATTGACATAAAACAATAGTATTATACCATCAAAGAATTTCACGATTTTCAACTGATCAGGAATTTTAAGATAATATAGGGATTCACAACTGAGTTGTGAATAAAAATGCGCTACAGACCCTCAATTATTGCCGTTTCTGCTTCCCTTGGTGTAGTCTACCCGTTAGGCAAAGCCGCTCTGAAAGGGCTAGATTATAGGTAAGACTACAGGGTGGTCGTGTAAGGTATTTAAAACTTACGAATCATTTAAGATTGCTATAGCTCCTGTGATTAACTGAGAGCTTTTGCTAGAGCCATTGGGGCGTTGAGGGTCAACAAACAGGTCACGATCATCTGCAAAGCTGCCAAGAAAACATTCACTTTCAAGATGGGTTTATAACCATAGAACCTTCAACCTTTGAACATATTTCAGTTTTAAGTCATGAACTTTTGGAAGGGCTGTCCATCAGTGATCAGGGCTTATATTTAGATGCCACTGTGGGGGGCGGGGGCCATAGCGCCCTGATTTTAGAACGGTTTCCTCACACTAGCGTGATTGCACTGGATCAAGATGCCCAGGCTTTACAAGCGGCTGAGGTGCGGTTGCAGGAGTATGGCGATCGCATCCAGTTCTGGCACGGTAACTTTGCCAGCTACGATCCTGGCGAACTCCGCTTTGCCGGAATCCTGGCGGATTTAGGGGTCAGTTCCGCCCAACTCGATCACCCCGAACGTGGGTTTAGCTTCCGGCATGAAGCTCCGCTAGATATGCGTATGGATCAAAACCAAGCTTTGAGTGCCGCCGAGATTGTCAATACCTATCCTGAGCAAGCCTTAGCAGATATTTTTTACCAGTATGGAGAAGAACGTTTTTCTCGGCGCATTGCCCGCAAAATTGTCGCCAAGCGTCCAATCCAGACAACTACTGCCCTAGCCAGGTGGTGATGGGAGCCATACCCACCTCTCCTGGACGCCATCGCCACCGCAAAATTCACCCAGCAACCCGCGTCTT
>JAAUOM010000182.1 GCA_012034865.1 Acaryochloris sp. CRU_2_0
TTTAAAAACTCCAACCCCATTAAGCTCAAAGGACTAGCAAAATGGACAAGACTTTTGTCCCTCAATACCTATCACTATCGAAGGGGTGGAGCCGATGTGGTGTTTTTGAGCACTCACGAATTTTCGAGGAGCGGGGTTGGCCAACAGCGATGTTCGCCATGCACCACCCCCAGAATGTTGATTCGCCTTGGTCGAAATATTTTTGCCAAGAGCTGGAGTTTGGTCATGCCTATGGCTGGCAAGACACCTTAGTGCGGGCGAGTCGCGTCATTTACTCCTTCGATGCCCAACGCCAGGTAGAACGTCTTATTCAGGACTTTCAGCCTGATGTGGCCCATGCTCACTGTATCTATCATCACTTGTCTCCGTCCGTCTTGGTGGCTCTCAAAGCTCATCACATCCCTACCGTGATGACTGCCCATGATTTGAAGCTGGCCTGCCCTGCTTACAAAATGCTGAATCGAAACGGCCTCTGCGAAGAGTGTAAATCAGGCAATCTTCTCCCTGTGGTTAGGAATCGTTGCATCCATGATTCTTTAGGGGCAAGTTCACTGGTGATGGTTGAATCAGCGCTCCATAAATTTTTGGGATTATATAAACGCTATTTGGATAAAGTTGTCGCGCCTAGTCATTTCCTGAAGGCCAAGTTGATGGAGTGGGGTTGGCCAGAAGAGCAACTGGTTTACATCCCCAACTTCGTAGAATGCCAAGATTATAAAGGGTCTGAGCCGATGGGCAATCAGGTCCTCTATTTTGGGCGTTTGGCTCCTGAAAAGGGGATTGATGTTTTAATGAAGGCTGCTGTGCAAAGTGGGGTTGGTTTGGAGATTGTTGGCTCAGGGCCAGAAGAGGCCAACCTAAAAGCCATGCCGGAGGCTCAAGCAAGCCATATTCGCTTTGTAGGGCGTTTGGAGGGTCAGGCTCTCCATGCTGCGATTCAACGGGCGCGAGCCATTGTTTTGCCCGCACGCTGGTATGAGAACGCTCCGATGAGTATTTTAGAAGCCTATGCCAATGGTCGAATTGTGATTGGCACCAACATTGGTGGGATTCCAGAGTTAGTCAAACCCGGTGAGACGGGTTATTTATGTGAGGTAGACAATGTTGACGGTCTAGCAGCTTTGCTGGATCAGGTCAGCCAGCAGCCTGATAGTGACCTAATTGCCATGGGCAACCAGGCCCGCCAGTGGGTGGGAGAGCAATTCACACGCGATCGCTATGCCGATGCTATGACGAATTTGTACAGCACTTTGGGGGTAAACACAGCAGCAGAAAGAGTTTGATAGAGCTTAGATGAAGGATTGACCGTTAATATTGGGCTATTTTCAAGCCAGTTCTCGCTGAATGACCTCAAGGAGTTGATTCACCTCCGTTTCTAAGGTCAAGTAATGGACACAGGCTCGCACACAGTTGGGATCGGCGATCAGGCGCACCATCAAATTTTGCTGTTCTAGCTGTTGAACAAACGGTTGATGATTCGTGTACCCTTCCATTTGAAACGCGACTAGTCCTGACTCAGGGGCTGAAGTTCTCAGACACTTGATCCTAGGAATTGTGGAGAGTCCCTCCCAGACAAGTTGGCTTAGGTGCAAAATCCGCTGATATCGATCAGAGATTGTTCCCCATTGTCGATGCAATTCAATCGCTGCCGTTAACGCCGGAAATAGCGGAAACGCCGAAGTTGCCACCTCATACCGACGACCATCCGGTTTCCAGCCTGTGGGTTGGCCCTTGATATCCATATCAATACCGCGCCAGCCAATAAAAGTAGGCTCCAAACGATCTAAAGAGGCAGGTCGGACGTAAAGCCCTCCTAAACCCTCTGGGCCACACCACCATTTATGGCCTGTGAAGGCATAAAAATCCACACCTAGTTTTTCCAAACTCAGGGGTAAGACGCCCACGGATTGAGCGGCATCTACTAAAATCGCCACCGTGGGCATTGCTTGCCGACAGGCTTGAGCCATTGCAGCCAAAGGCAAAACCTGACCCGTATTCCAGAGAATATGACTGAGGATGACTAATCGGGTTTGTGGGCGTAAATGCTCGACCATGACGCGGGTGGGATCACCTGCATTCAGCGTGGCCATTAAGGGGAACATAGACACGTCAATGCCAAATCGATGACTGAGTTGTTTTGCCGTAGCGACAATTCCAGGGTGTTCACAGTCCGACAGCAAGAGATGATCCCCAGGTTGCCAGTTGCATCCCCACAGGGCGATATTGCAGCCACTGGAAACGGATTCTGTCAGGGTAATCGTACTCGGAGAGACTTGCAGTTCTGTTGCGATCGCCCCTCGGGTCTCCTCCACTTTTGCACTCATCCAAGCCAAGGCAGCCCCCGTAAAGGGTCCCAGCTCTTGCATCTGACGATAGGCAGACTCAATCGCAGCCAAGGCAGTCTGTGGCAGCGGCCCTTGCCCACCGTAATTAAAGTACAGTTTATTCGCCAGGGCTGGAAACTGCTGACGATGGGAAGCTAACGAAGATAGTTGTTCAGTTGTCATGATTTGTCTTCCACATCTAGTATCCACTCAGCATACTCGGCAGCCTTAAACATTCTGTACTCCTTTGATTCCCGCGTCGATCAGAAACATCCGCACAGCTTTTACAATCCCTTTCCCAGCATTAGGTCTGGGGTGAAACTGCTTGTATGGATTCTCGCATGCGGGGTTATGCTGACAATATTTCAGGGCTGATATGTCGTTTTGATTTGATACCGTGCCAATTGGCTAACGGTCTGTTGCTGAATGCCTAACTCATTGGAGATCGCTGCTTCCACATCCGCCACGTCCGTAACTGGAAACTCCAACTTGAGAGACTTCAGAGCCGAGTCAGTGGTCTCAATCGTAACCTTGGTAAACCCTTCCTGGGGTTTAATCTCAACTTCTATGGCTTGTACAACTGCATTCAGCCGAATTTTAACTGGGGAATGAGTTTCCAGAATTCTTTTAGAGGAATAGGCTTGGCTTAAAAGTTGTTGCGTCAGCCCTTGACCACCAAACCAAAACAACAAAGCAATACCTGGAATCGGTAGCTAAGCCACTAGACCTAGATAGCGACCTCTCAGGCTTGACCAGCCTCTATTCAAGAGTTTTAAGTCGTTGGTATGGCTGGCGGAACAATGGCGAGATAATAACTTAAACATCGATCTTATTGAGAATATATGTAAATAAGTATAAAGTAATTAAGGATACAAGCTGGTAGAAGTTTTCAAGAATTAGCTCAAGAACAACTTATGCTCAGAGTGAGTCTTAGGTTTTTTCTGCAATCAGCTAAGTCTCTGGTGAAAGACATTGATATTGAGATCATAATTCAAACTGCTTCGATTTCATTTGTTCATGCCTGACAATCGATTCTCTCACATCAAATCCATGAAAATTCTGATCGTTGAAGACAATGCAGACTTACGGCTTAATATCAACACTGCCTTGTCTAGGGCAGGCTATGTGGTGGATGCAGCCGATACCTACACCACAGCAGAATGGTTAATTCTCCAGCAAGAGTATGACCTGCTGATTTTGGATTGGATGTTGCCTGAAGGCAGTGGCTTAGAGCTTTGTCAGCTCTATCGGCAAATGGGCAAACGCTCTCCGGTGATTATGTTAACGGCGCGCGATCGCTCCGCAGATAAGGTGATGGGCTTAGATTCCGGGGCAGATGACTATGTGGTCAAGCCCGTTGATATCCCAGAACTACTGGCGCGAGTACGAGCCATGGGGCGTAGATCCCTATCCTGGCAAGGAGAGTGCTTGCGATTGGGAGACTTACACTTGCATCTGGATAGGCTGGTAATCGCCTTTGGTGACCATCAGACCACGCTATGCTTAACCCCTATAAACGGAGTCGCCGGGACTTGGCGCTCTGGTTTACACTATCGATGGGGAGTATTTTGGTGGTGTTTGCCGCTATTCTCTATGGGTTGGGGGTATGGGATCGGCTCTTGATCTTTGATGCTGAGCTAGAGAATAGAGCTAGGGTGATCGCGGCGGGAAGTCGCTACCAACTTCAGCAAGGACGACTTCAAGTAAAGTTAGATCAAGCGCCTGTTTTGGGCAGTAAATCCCTATCCTTAGAAACCGAATTGGCCTATGCCCGTTGGTACGACTCCCAAGGTAATCTTGCCCGGTTTATGAAGTTGGCTCCGGTGAACTCTAAACTGCAAACCCTTGGGTTTAGAACTTTGAAGGTTAAAGACGCTCAAGGTCAGTCTCTCTGGCTGCGGCAGGTCACTCTACCCGTCCAACAGAGCCGTAAAAGTATTGGCTATGTAGAAATTGCAGCTCCCCTCACCGCTGTACAGCAGCAGTTGGATCGCCAGCGACTTTGGCTGAGCTTGGGTGTTCCTTTAGGCTTGGGGGTGATTAGTCTAACGGGTTGGTGGTTGGGTGGACTGGCCATGTAGCCCCTCAAGCAATCCCATGAGCGCCTAGAGTCTTTCACCACACACACTTCCCACGAGCTGCGTACACCCCTGGCTCAGGTCTTGAGTCATGCCCAACTGGCCTTGGAGCCAGATGTTGATGGGGTGGATTTTTGGCGGCTAGAGAGAATTGTGGCCATCACCAAAACCATGAGCCACTTAGTGGCAGATTTGCTATTTTTAGCTCGCCACCAAGGCTCCCTTAGCCCGGAACAGCTACAGACCCTAGACCTGCGGGAATTGTTGCAGGAACTGGCTTGGGATCAGGACTCTAGCGCAGGGGCAAAGCAGATTGATCTAACCTGTGAGTTGCCTAGTCAACCGGTTTGGGTACAGGTTGACCCAGACCTATTGCACCAGGCATTGCTGAATTTAGTGAACAATGTTCTCAAGTATACCCATTGTGGGGGTCAAGTCCGCTTGCAACTAGAAAGCAGATCGAGCTGGGCGCTAGTCCAGATTATCGATAATGGGTCAGGAATTCCAGCAACAGCCCTCCCCCATCTGTTTGAGCAGTTCTACCGAGTGCCAACTACTAGTGCCATTGAGGGGTTTGGCTTGGGTCTGGCCATTGCTGAGCAAATTGCGAAAGCCCACGGCGGGAAAATCACGGTCACCAGCATGGTTGTCCAAGGTACCTGCTTTGAGCTGAGTTTGCCGACCAGTTGAGTTCTGCACGCCAAAGAAATTGTTCTAGAATTAAGCCAAGCTTTGTATAAGAGAGTTGTAGTCATGGCAAAGGTCTTTACAGGCCGGGTTGTGATTCCGGGCGACAAATTTAATGAGTACTTTGAGGCACTGCAACAGGCAGAGGCAGCTAGAGCGCCTTTTCGTGAATCCTTAGAGCAACTGAATCGGGAATTTGCTGAGGTTTTAGCCACGAAATACGTTCCTAAAACCGTGCGAAAGCATACGGGCATTGTAGACTTGTTCATCCACTTCATTTGTGGCTACACCGATGTGGAGCAGATTGCAGACATCACCAAAGGAATGGTCAATAGCCACTTTCGCAGTTGGTATAAACGCAAGGTGATAGATTCCGCCACGGAAAGTGACTTACGGGTAGCACTGCGGAAGTTTTTTCAGTTTCTAGCCAGCGAGAAGGGGATTGTCCATCAGAAGGTGATAGATGCACTCAAGTAGTTGGGTGGAGTTCGCGTATTTACTAGCAATCTGAAGCCAAGAGAGAGTCAATGACAATCGCAGCACCAGAACCTAAAGTTGAGTTGCACTCGGTTGGCGAGCAGCGAGTTGTGTTGCGGGGGGTATCCTGGGAAGCGTACTTACAAATATTGGATGCGCTGCCTCAGTCCCGTAGCTCTCGATTGACCTATGACGATGGAGTGCTGGAAATCACTGTGCCGTTAGAAGATCATGAGTTTTCGGGTCGTTTGATTGAGTGTTGTATTCGGACGCTGGTTGAACTGATGGGACTCAGAATCAAAACGATGGGTTCAACCACCATGAACTACCCTCAGCTCAAGAAAGGGGCGGAACCTGATAATGCCTACTACATCCAAAATCAACCGCTGGTCAGGGGTCGGACGGTGGTTTTTAGCCAAGACCCGCCGCCGGATTTGGTGGTAGAGGTGGATATTACCCATACAGATATTGCCAAAAATCAATTCTATTCCAGTCTTGGGGTGCCAGAGTTTTGGCGGTTCAACGGTAAGGTGTGGCGGATTTATCAGCTTCAGGAAGGGGTATATGTAGAGGTTGAGGCGAGTCCCACGTTCCCTCAAGTCCCCAAGGAGCGACTGTATCGTTTTCTGGAGCAGGCAAAAGTGACCTTCCCCCGAGAAAGTGGACATTCTCGAAGAGTCGATAACCAAGGAGAATGTTCAGATGAGTCAAAAACCCCTCAGAATCTTTACAGACGAGCAAAAGTCAGAAGCAGTCAGGATTGTGAATCAATCTGGCAAACCCATCAGCCAAGTTGCCCAAGAAATGGGGCTGACCGAAAGCGCCCTGTGCAAATGGGTCAAACAAGCCCAAATTAACCGTCAATCAGACCCACAAGGCCAGCTCACTTCTGCCGAGCGTAAA
>JAAUOM010000183.1 GCA_012034865.1 Acaryochloris sp. CRU_2_0
AACAGATTGAACAGGTCTCAGCGGATGGAGCTTACGATACCGACAACTGTTTTAGTAAACATGACGCAAAACCTGCGATTCCACCCCGTAAAAATGCCGTCATCTGGCAGCATGGCAATTGCAAAGCGCCACCCCATCCTAGGAATGAAAATCTCCGCTCTATCCGCAAACACGGACGTAAAAAGTGGAAGCAACAGGCTAATTATCATCGTCTTTCCTTACCAGAAAACGCAATGTTTCGACATAAGACTGCTTCTGGAGGAAAGGGCAGTTCGCGTAAGTTTGACAATCGGATGATTCAGCTCGGTAAGCCTCTCAGTGTTCCGGTTGCTGCTTAATCCCAGGTGAAGATAAAGAAAATCTGTCTATACTTCATACTTATGCAACAACGCCCTTTCAAGTCCTAATAGCTCACATAAAGTCTGTTGATACTCGCTAGCAAAAGTTTCTGGATGGTAACCCTGATATCCGGCGAGGATACCCATGATCATCAATAGCAACAGAATCCACAACGGATGAGAACGGCCATGGGCTTTACGGAAATCAGGTACTTGCTTCAAAGTATCGATAAGATTGCTCATAGATCTCTCCACTATCGTTCTGTAGAGTCATCCTACTTTTTCTGCGAGTAACTTAAAATAGCCCTGCCTGTTATACTGAATTTAATCCTATTGAACATTGCTGGTCACAATTAAGAGCGGTTCTCAAACAATTTTCCCCAGCCACCGCCTCTGGAGTTGATGGTTTGATTAAAATCGCACTTCAATTGATGAATCCTGAACACCTCAAAAATTGGTGTACCCATTGCTGCTCCTGTGACTTATAAACCCCGAATCTGCTGTAAATCCTCAACAATTAAGAAATTGGTTTGCTAATTGCTGCTACTCTACCTCATAACAGCAGGAAACGCTGTATATTAAGGATTTGATTGCTATTTGGTAAGTCAAGCTCTCATGGGTTCGCAGTATAATACAGTGATATGGCTTGTGATATATATCACTCCGATCTGGAGATGGGGACACTACAATCAGGCTCATTCGTAGATAAAATCAACTCAATGCTTTATTTAAGTTGATTGACGTTCTTTAAGGCTGTACCACCTTCAAGGATTAATCAGGAATCCACTGTTATTAAGAGTTAGCTTATCCATAGAATATCTTAATAGCATTAGCGATTTTCTATTCTAGAAATATTAGTCTTGGAGTAGTTTTCTCCCTTTTAATTGTCAACAATATATGGAAGAAACATCACCTCTATTGGTTGCTCAATTATCTGACTTGCATTTATTTGCAACGCCAGATAATAAGCTATTGGGGTTGAATACTTTTTCTTCTCTAGAAGTTGTTTTACAGGCGTTACAGCGTTTGCCTTCCAAGCCCGATCAACTCTTATTGACAGGGGATTTATCCCAGGATGAAACGGAGATTGCCTATCAGCAAGTTCAAGCGTTAATTGCCCCGTTACAGATTCCCACTTACTGGTTGCCGGGTAACCATGACCACCTGACCACGATGCAAGCCACTTTCACCGATACCAATTTTCGATCGCATAAATCTTACCGGATGGGAGCATGGCATTTTCTGTTGTTAGATTCCAGTATTCCTGGGAAAGTCTATGGTGCGCTATCTCCAGAAAGTTTAAGCTGGTTGAATCAGGAGCTAGAGCAGTGTCATCCTCAACCGACGTTAATTGCCCTGCACCACCCTCCGTTTGCCATCAAATCAGATTGGCTGGATCAAATTGGTTTACAAAACTCGGCGGATCTGTTTGCAATTCTCGATCGCCATCCCCACGTTAAGCTGGTTGTTTTTGGTCACATCCATCAGCAGTTTGAGCATCAGCGGTGTGGGGTTCATTATCTGAGTACACCTTCTACCTGTATTCAATTTGTTCCTCACAGTAAAACCTTTGCTTTAGACTTGGCTCAGCCTGGATTTAGACTATTGCAGTTAGGGGCAAACGGTACCTTTAAGACTGAGATAAAGCGGGTGGTCTTTTCCCAGGATCTAGATTTTTCTGCCGAGGGATATTAAGCTTTTATTGATAAATGGGCTGAGACTGTATTTAATTCAGTATGCTGCTCAGTGTGGAAGACTATAAAAACTGCTGATCCTTCCGCAGAAATGCGTATGTTAGCCCTTTACACCCTAGGCGCTGGTTTAATTGTTGCTACTTTCTTTATTCTCTTTACCGTGTTAGGGGCATGGATAACGCGGCGAGTCGGGTCGACCCCCGGTTTGGTTGCGGCTGGCTTGATAGGAACTCTAGCTATTCTACCTATCGGCACCTTCATCAATTTTTTTCATGCTTTTACCCAGGCGACAGGACGGATGGGTAAAGGCTATTATTTATGTTTTACGGCTGGGGTGGGAATTCCAGTGATTACTGGATTGTGCTGTTCTTTGTTGTTGCTGTCCACGGCAATAGTGGCGCTGCGCAAAAAGCATCGACGATCGCATCAGCGTAGTTGACCTGAATACTGAGCATCAATGCGCTGAACTTGGCAAGGCGCGTCCATTTCTGTAAAAAGCTGGATTGCTTTCTGGAAAGTGTGGTTTCCTTCGCAGGGGTTATTCAGGGCTTGATAGGTAAGGCCAAGCTGGAAATGAGCTTCGGCCAAATCACATTTGGCATTGATTCGACTGAGGAGGGTGATGGCTTGCTGATGGTCGATAAGAGCCATCAACAGATCCCCTTGAACGCGATGAAGGATGGCTTGCCCCGTTAAGGTTCTAGCTTGAATTTGCGGGTAGTGACTGGTCTCAGCCACTAAGAGGGCTTTGTCTAAGAGAGTAGTGGCCTGCTGAAAGTCACCGAGATGGGTATAGGCTTGACCCAATACTTGCAAGAAGTAGGCAAATTGACCGGCTTGCTCTGGTGCAGGATTGGCAAGACTATCACCCGAAATATCGGCTAATAGAGTGCGGGCTTGGGACTGTTGGCCTAAGTGAGTGGTCACCAACGCTAGGCAAATGGCGGCTTTAGGAACCCAGCGATGATGCGTTGTGTCAGAGGCTAGCGCCATGACTTGCTGAAAAAACTGGGCTGAGGTTTTTAATTCCCATAAATCCAGGTAATACAATCCCAGACTTAAGCGAGAATCCAGTTCTTGAATTTGTAAGTGGTGGCAGGTGCGCGGATCGAGGCGATGGGAATCCTGGG
Source organism: Acaryochloris sp. CRU_2_0 (assembly GCA_012034865.1). Taxonomy (GTDB): domain Bacteria; phylum Cyanobacteriota; class Cyanobacteriia; order Thermosynechococcales; family Thermosynechococcaceae; genus Acaryochloris. The sequence goes on from JAAUOM010000183.1 coordinate 3,163, forward strand.
GGGTGAGGGCTTGGGTACACAGGTGTAAGGCTTGTTCTTGACAGGCAATCGCCCCGCGAACGTTGCCCGTGGTCCAGTAAAAGTCGCCCAGGATGTTGTACAGTTCACAAAATTTGCGATCGCCCGGTAAACGCTCGATCAATTTTGGTAATTCCGTCAGCATGGACTGATGCAGGCCCATCCGGTACAACGTGCTGCCCAAGGGCAGGTATTGATGCCATTGATTATCTCGACTTTGCAGGAGAACGGCGGCAGCCTGAGGATAGTCTGCGATCGCTTCATAGTGAGAATAGGCTTCTAAGGCTTGCAAGACATCTTGGCTCGTGGCAATGGTGTGGACGCTATGGCTCCAAAACTGGGCGGCATGATAGTTGGCTGGCTGCCAGTCTGAACTAGCGCGCAGGCGGGCGATAGCCGCTTCTCGAATCACGGGATGCAGCCAATACCGACCTTGATGGGTTTCGATCAGGGAGCGGTTTTGCAAAGAGACAATTCTAGCCCGTTGCTCTGGAACGGGCACATCCCAGAGTAAGGCCAAGACAGCCTCGGTGGGCACGGTGGCCACGGTCTGATAGCGATAGCAGCCAAGGCGGCAAAATAACCAATAGGCTTGTGGATCCAGGGTCTGTAAACGGTTTATTTGATGGGCAATCAGATGGTTGAGATCAGCTACTAACCATACATCTTGCTGCTGATCCTGCCAGAAGGCCACTAAATCCCCACAAAAGTCGGAACGAATTGCCCCTGCTAACAGCTCCATGGCTTTGGCATTGCCGCCATAGGGATAATGCATTGGTTCCAGGCCGTTGGCGTTTGCGGCGATGCCTTGATAGGTGAAATACCGTTGCCATGCCGCTAGTTCTAAACCGGGTAAGCGATAATGCTGGAGTGTCAGACTGGCTTCACAGATGCGATCGCGGCTGGTGATCAGCGTTAATCCCTGATTTCTAGCATCCGTGAGTACCCGCAACAACTCCAGATATCCCCGATGCTCGGTGATCAACAGCCCTTGATGATCTAAAGCGGGTTCTAGATTGTCAATGAGGATGCCAATTCGCCGTTGGCGCAGATGTCGCTTCAACCGATCTAGACTAATCCCAAATTCTAGGCCGGGGTCTTCGTGCAAATCCCGCAGCAACCATTCCTCCACTAACCGTTCAACAGAGGTGATATGGGCGGTTTCTTTAGCCATTAACAGCTCTAAAACCAACTCATAGCTATGACTTTGCAGGTATTGTTGAGCCAGGGTGGTTTTGCCCACTCCTCCTTCTCCTTGCAGTGCGATCGCCTTTACCCCTTGCTCCACCCACTGATTGAGCTGGGCAATGGCGGCACTCCGACCCACAAAATGCGGTGGATAAGGATACTCAGCAGATCTCCTTAGAGATAGCGGCTGAGGGGAATCTCTGCTCAGGTAGTCCGTCACTACCCAGCGCAAATTCTTTTTGGTGATCTTCTCCCCCAGGAGCTGGGACAAGTGTTTCCACAGCTCGGATCCAACATCTTTGGCATGGCCTTCGGTACAGCCGTAGGTATCGGCAATATCCAAATATTTCTGCTCTTGCCAGACCTGCTGGAAATGAACCGTTGCAACTCGCTGAGATGTTCGCCCGTCTGAGCCACCATCAGTGCTTCCACCTGAACCAGTACCTGTTCAGCGTCCATGGGTTTGCAAAGTACCCCTCTTCTTTCAACCTTCAGTCTAGCCTAGCCCTTTCAGTCTGCCTATATACCTGTATAGATGTAGAGGGCTTTTGAATCGTTCGATCATGGACATTTGAAAACAGCGTGGGGGATAACTTCGGTATTAACTGTGGCGATAGGCTCACTTTCTCCTTGGGCAGTCACCTGATAGGTTACATTCAACAAGCGGAAAGGATCAGCAGACCCAGCATAGTCAGCACTGCGAGTCAGGGTATAGTCCTTTCCCCCTAAAGCTTTAGAACCAATTGTTGCTGTAGATCCTCCTAAGCCCGTTTGACTATCATTGAGAAAGCTTGCGGCTAGACCATTACTGCTGATTGTGGCTAGACAGTGAGAAGAGTAGGGCTGAGTTGACATTTCATATTGAGCCGCTCGATTAACCACTGATTCTAGATCTTCTTGTATCCAACTTATGACCCCATCATATTGAGTGGCTACAACCCGAAATGCCGCAGCAGTGACAATCGCTTGCATAGTCATAGAAACAAAGACAGCGGCAACCAGCATTGCCACCAACACTTCTACTAATGTAAATCCCGCTTTTTGAGTGGAGATGACAGAGCTAGCCCTAGAATCGGCTTGTACCTTGTGCACTTGCATTTGCAAAGTCAGCCATTGCCGCAGCAGATGTGTATATCTGGATTGATTACTGTTGTATCTAGAAATAATTTGGGTCAATGAAATAGAGTAAATGAATGGAGTTAAATAAATAGGAAACAAACGGATCATTTGATTACACTCACTATCATTATTGATGAAACGCGATATCCTTTCGACCGAGAGATTACGGAATTTATGTGTATCTACGAATCATCAATACTCCTGGTTTGGATGTAATTTTCAGTATTTTTACTCGATCAGGGTTTACCCCTCCGCTTACTCCCTTCCCGGAGTAAGATCAAGGGAAAAATAAGGAGTCGAGATGAATCGAACTCAAGCGTTGCGAAACCAGCCTTTTGATGCAAACGAGTGGCAGAAACTCTACTATCGCAACCAACACCAGTCTATTCGTCATCGTCTGACCGCCATCAAACTGTTGTATGAAGGGAACAGTCGTACCCAAGTGAGGGAAGAAATTGGCTATCGCTAGGATACATTAACCAGTTGGATAGACAAATATCTTGATGGTGGATTGAGTGGTTTAGCCAGACCGATTTGCCATCAAAAGCCCAGTCGTTTGAGCCGAGAGCAACAACAGCAACTCAAAGCCATGGTGCTGAGTCAACGACCGACAGATTAAGGCATTGACCGCAATATGTGGACTGGCGCAATCCTATCAAAAGTGATCGAGCAACGCTTTGAAGTACAGTTAAAAGATTCGCGCATTTATGAATTGCTTTCGGAGTTAGGACTATCCTACCAGCGTGCCCATCGCGACTATGCCAATGCAGACCCGCAAGCCCAAAGAGAGTGGGTCGCAGCAGTAAAAAAAACTGGTTGTGTCGCAAAAATAGGGTCTGGGTTGAGAACTGATGGTAATCTAGGAGGCTGTGTTTCTCTCCTTTCACGTCAATGAAAACTGCTGACCTATTCAAATGGCGTCATTACCAATCTGAGATCATCCTGC
>JAAUOM010000063.1 GCA_012034865.1 Acaryochloris sp. CRU_2_0
GGCGGGTGGCAGTTGATAATGCCACAGACAAACCCACCCCTGACCCCTCCCAGGAGGGGATGAACCGCTGGTTGCTTATTGATACTCCTGCAACCAACTCACCAAATCTGTGGGTTGTGAGAAATCTAACAATGCCTCACCCAAGGCTTCCAGCTGATCGAGGGACAAGGCTTGAATCTGCGATTGCACAGATGGGGACACCTCACCAAGGCGGCGATTGAGGAGGCGAAGGACGAGGGATTGGCCTTCGCTAAGAGCACCTTCTTGACGGCCTTCCTGACGACCTTCCTGACGACCTTCCTGCAAGGCTTCTTGATAAACCTTGGTTTGCCTGAGTTCACTTAAACCCAACATACGCTCTATCTCTTCTCGACTCAGTTGAGGAAACTTATACACCACAATTGTCTCTATCAGTTCAATTATCGCAGCAATTTTGGTTTCTGTCTGCTCTTGAGTGTGCGTCCTTGATAACAGGGCTTGGGCTTGAGTCACTGTATCCCCTGCATTGGCCACAATCAGTTGCATCAGTCCTATCCCCAGTGATTCTTTGGGGACATCCATCAACTCTTCTAGGTAAATCCGATTTACTTGGTCACTATTGAAGTTGGCTCGGTATAACTGGGAAGGGAGGGGTTCAATGCTTCGATAGGGAAAGATGACAACTGCTTGCCAATCGACTGTATCAGGATGCAGACTCAGGTACAGATAAATCTCTGAGAAGAACCTAGGGTAGAAGCCTGGGTCTTTTTGAAACTGAACTTCGACAAACCAGACGGTTTGGTCTGGGGCATTGGGGGTCGGCAGGAAGACTCCATCTAGACGAAAGGCGACTTGTTTGACTTCGACAGAGCTGAATTCATAGCCTTGAGCCATATCAGGGGAGTGTCCCAGTAGCTCAAAGAGGATGCCAGGGTCGGTTTGGAAGATGCGATAGAAAAGAGAATCCGTTTTCAAGGGGGGTATTTGCTGTTGGCTGAAGTTGGGACAAAAGTGCTCTCAATCATCCCACACTTGAGGGAGCTGTGCTAATCAGTCCAATGTTCCTGCAACCAACTCACCAAATCTGTGGGTTGTGAAAAATCCAACAATGCCTCACCCAAGGCTTCCAACTGATCGAAGGACAGAGTTCACTCCTTGCAGCTACTTCTGTTGCCCAGACTACCCATACACCTTGGTGGTGTAGAAAAGCCGTAAAACCCTTGCTGAGCAAAGATTGTCAGCGATCGGCTACTATTGGGAATGATGCTCATCTCGAACGTAGTTTGGTCATTTCAAGGCGTATTTTAAGTCAAAAGTCAGTCTTGAGATTAGGGGTAAAAAGTTTTCTGCACCACTAAGGAGAAAAGGGATAGGGGAGTGGGTAGCTAACGGATATAATGGATAGGATAAAGCTTGGCAAACCAACGGTTAAGGGCTAATGACTTCCCTCACAAATTTGATGCAAACCAACAAGCTAGCTGTCAACATCTTGATTAAAGAGGAACAAGATGATCAAGTCAGTGCTTTGGTGTTAGGTTTACCTGAGTGTCGGGTGGTTAGTAGGGATCGCACCTCCGCCATTGCTGAACTAGAACAAAAACTGACAGATACTCTATCAGGAGGTGAGGTGATGGCACTTGAAGTCGAGATTCCCACACCTGAACATCCTTGGCAGAAGTTTGCGGGGATCTATAGAGATAGTGTGCTATTCGAAGCCGTTCTAGAAAATATTGCAACCAATCGTCGTCTGCTAAATGAGAAGAGAGTAGTGAGTGATGAAGTTCAGGAACCAACAATGTGAGTCTATGGCTACTTGACACTGACCACGTTTCTCTGTTTTTGAGGGGGGATTCTACAGTTATTGAGCGTGTGCTTCAGACCAATCCAAGCAATCTTGCCACTACAATCGTGACGGCTGAGGAAATTTGTCAAGGTTGGTTGAGTGAAATTAATAAACATACCTCAACCTTACAATCATCAAGATTGCTGCTAGCATATGCTGAATTTCAGAAGGCATTGGAGTTTTTTAGAACAATTCAGCTTGTGAGTTTTGATAGTGATGCTTATAATCAGTTTGGAATTTTACGTCATCAGTTCCGGCGGCTAGATACCAAAGACTTGAGGATAGCTGCGATCTCTCTTACTATTAAAGCCATTTTGATAACACGCAACCGTCGGGACTTTGAGCAGATTCCTAATCTTGTAATTACTGATTGGTCTGTAGCTGCTGGAGCAACGGATGGTTGATCGGGAGATAGCGATAGAAAGTCTGCAGGTAAACGGATGTAGCGGATGGGTGGTTGTTAGTGGATGGCAAGTGCATGTAATGATGTAGCGACTCATGCCTATGCCTGGTGTGTTTGCTGGAATCGCTCTAGAATTTGATTTACAAATGTCTCTCCATCTATTGAGGGGGTATGGTTGGATGCTTCCATTGCCGCCTCAATTTTTCCCCGCACATTCTCAACCCATTCAGCATTGGCACGATCATATTCATCTAACAGCCGGAGAGCAATTTCCAAAATTTCTTCAGCAGAGCGGTATTTTCCAGCCTGGAGTTTGGCTTCAATAAACTGTTCTTGATCCGGCGTAAGATTGATAGCCATTGAAAATCTCTATCTAATTTGTCTATCATTTTAAGCCGAAACACTCATCCTCCGTTCTCCTATTGCCTATACTGCGGTTGTACTCCTGCCTGTAGCGGACCATAAGTTGATCAGGATAATAACTGGAAATCCTTACCCGTAAAGGTAACGGAGAATCAGGCTTGAAAAGATTCAGCAGAGCAACACCATTAAGACTAGAGAGCTTGGTTGTATCGCATTTTCTGCGTTGTTACACAGTTTCTGCGATCATCCCCTCCTAGGAGGGGATTTTGATAGACGTGAGACTGATTCAACGAGTTGGCGTTAAGAGTGATGAGTTGATGGGAGCAAAGTCATTGACAACGGATGTAGCAACAGATGTGGGAGCGGTGGATAGAGCTAGAAAGTTTGTGGGGGAATGGATGTAACAGATGGGGTGTTGATGGGTGGCATATCTGCCATCAGTTCTTGCCGAAATTCTCTGTTCAAAGCATTAGAGAAGTTATCGATACTCCTGCAACCAACTCACCAAATCGGCGGGTTCCGAAAAATCCAACAATGCCTCACCCAACGCTTCCAACTGCGGGAGAGGCAACCCTTGAATTTGGGCTTGCAAAGCTGGGGACACCTCACCAATACGGCGGCTGAGTTGGCGCAGGACAAGGGATTGGCCTTCTCTAAGAGCACCTTCTTGACGACCTTCTTGACGACCTTCCTGCAAAGCTTCTTGATAAACCTTGGTTTGCTTGAGTTCGCTTAAGCCCAACATATTCTCTATCTCTTCCCGACTGAGTTGTGGAAATTTGTAGACCATGATTGTCTCTATCAGTTCCATTATCGCTGTAATCTTAGGATTTGTCTGTCCTTGTCTCTGAGCCTTTGATAGCATTGTTTGGGCTTGGGTTACTGTGTCCACTGCATCGGCGACAATCAGTTGCATCAGTCCTACTCCCAGAGAGTCACTGGGTTTATCTAGATCTTCCAGGTAAATTCGGTGAACCTGGTCACTGTTGAAATTGGTCCGATACACCTGCGGGTTGACTGGTTCAATCTGGCGATAGGGAAAAATGACAGCCGCCTGCCAGTCCACCGTCTCAGGATGGAGACCCAGATACAGGTAAATCTCAGAAAAGAAGCGTTGATAAAACAGAGGGTCACGCTGAAACTGAACTTCTGCGAACCAAACCGTTTGGTCTGGAGAGTTGGGAGTGGGTAAGAAAACCCCATCTAAACGGAAGGCAACCTGCTTTATCTCAACAGACTTAAAATCATAGCCTTGAGCAATGTCAGGGGATTGACCCAGCAACTCAAACAGGATGCCAGGGTCAGTTTGGAAAATGCGATAGAAAAGAGAATCCGTTCTCAAGGGGGGTATTTGCTGTTGGCTGAAGTCGGGACATAATCTTAATGTACTTCTATCAGAACATATAGGAAAACTTCCATCCGACTCAGCAGTTTCATTAATTCTGCTGCTGCTTCGTCAGTCGTCATAGGCTCTAGGCCGATCAGAGATTTTGGGTGGATTAGCAACCAATGCTCCACAAGAGTTTGAAAAGGTTGAGGCCCATCGATTAGCATTAATAGCAACGAAAGCACAGAACTATTAACAAAATAAGAACTACTTGCAGGTGCTTTCAGTAGAGTAGTCAAATCCAGGGGCTTTTGTTCTTGGAGACTTTCTATAAATGCTGCTTGAGCTTTTGGAGTCCGCAGTTGGGGGTGAAGATGCACCTGTGCCTTTTGCCAATCTTCTACGTCCCAGTCGGCGATAGGGAAAGCATCCTCTTGACTCGGTAGAGTACACCAAAAGTCTAATAAACGATGGACAGGATGTAGTAATTCAAATAAGGTTAACTGCTCTTCTGGAGAGGCTTCAGGCAAACTTAAGGCCAAAAAAACTGGTAGATCATCGGGATCTGCAAACAGGCTAAAGATATCCCAATGCCGCCAGTTAACCATGCTGACAAACTCTAAGCCTGCCTCTCGCATAGCAGCAAACATTTCAGGCACTTTGAAGCCGCGATCTCCTTGAAACAGAAAGTTCATGAGGATTGATTCTTGGGCATCTTCCTTTTCCATCGCTGGGTTCCATGTTCTTGTTTTCAAATCAACCCCAGGCTTGAGGGCTTTCATAATATCTTGAACCAGCGTAATCTCTAGCTCTTCAGGATTGTTATCAAATAATCCCATAACTTGAAAAACATTTTGCGCCCGAAAGTAGGACGCTCTTTGCCATGCACTGTGCAGGTTTGAACGAATAATGCCCTTGGGTTTAAGTACAGACTTGAGAGCAGATAAGCCATCGGCTGGATTAGGGAAGAGGTAAAGTACCTCGTCGCAATTGATATAGTCAAATTCCATACCTAGACTAGGCAGGTCTTCAATGGATACAACATGAAATTGAGCGTTCTCAAAGCCATGATGTTGCAACCGCGCTTTGGCTAAATTAACCGATTCAGCGGACAAATCAACCCCAACAATCGTTGCGCCAGGATTGGCCTCTGCCAGGACGAGGGACTTATATCCAGTGCCACATCCAGCATCCAGAATTGTTTTCCCCTCAGTGTTGATGACTTTTTGGTTTTGTAGATAGTAAGGGGTAACTAAGTTATGAATAAATAATAAATTGGCATCTTCTTTAGGCGACTTATCAATTGGAACTCGCGGATAAGGCCCAAAATCAAACTGCTGGCGAATTTTATCTGAGATAGAAGCAGGTGTATCATTCATGAGCATAAACTACTATTTTTGGAATTGGTTTAGTACTGAGAATCGCAGCTACTCCTAAACTGATTTTGACCCAGACTGGATCCAAAACAGTTAATTGGTCTGCTGCTTATCGCAATAATGATCATCTAACCCTTAATACCTTGCTAGGTGAACATTTACAAACTAGGAACTAGCTGCCCAGAGCAAAGAGACTTCATATTGATTAAATGTTGAATCCGCACTCACAAGTGTCATGTCTTCTACCTGAGTTTGTGCAATCAGCATTCTGTCAAAAGGATCCCGATGATGTAAAGGTAATGCAGCCACCCGCAAAGCATGAGAAGCCGTGATCTTTAACGATCTAGCTCCTAGTTGAGTCATTCGAGTAGAGATATAATCATCTATTGGTTCTGGCAGTGGCAGCTTACCGATTGAAACCTTAATTCCCATCTCCCAAACACTAGCAACTGAGAACCATACTTCATTGGTGTCGTCCACAATTTGTTCAATCACGTTCTCACTTAACTTTTCTGGTTGAGCAAACCACCATAGCCAGCATTGTGTATCTAGTAAAAGTCTCACTCTGCGCCCCCCTCAAATGCCACCAAAATATCTTCTGGCAAAGGGGCATTAAAGTCATCTGGTACAGTAAACATCCCTCGATCTTGTCCCAAACTAGACCGTCGGTCTAAGGATGTCCGAAATGGAACAAGCTTAGCAATTGGAATACCTCGGTTTGAAATAACGATTTCTTCTCCGAGTTCCACACGGGACAATAGCCGAGAAAGGTTTGTTTTAGCCTGATGAATATTGACAGTTTCCATGCCTTTAAAGAACTAAGTTTATAAACTAAGTTTAATTTATTGGTGGCAATTCTGTAAGGGCAAGTTAATTTAGAGTTTTGCGTGACTGGCAAGCAACGCCACAGGATATTTCAACTATGATGAAATGGGAGTATTACTGGGGTTGAGAGGGAATTAATCGATATCCACTACCAAGGGAGAACCTTCTCTGATCGTTTGCAGTTCTGAAATCACAACGATTTCATCTGCTTGGATGCCACTGATTACTTGGTAGTCCTTGCCCTGGATGCTCCCCAATTCGACGGGCTGTTGACGAGCCACCAGTAGCGGCTTCTCACCCGTTGGTTGCTGGGGTCGATCGGCAATAAAGACAAAGGGTTTACCACCGATTTTAGAGATGGCTGTAGTGGGTACCAAGACCCCCGGTTGTGTTTGCCAAATAACCTTGGCTTCTACCCGTTGACCATTCCGTAATTGCCCTTTGGGATTAGCGAAACTGGCCTTGACGGTTACGGATTGATTCTCGCTATTGATGGTGGGGGAAATAAAACTAATCCGACCCGTTGCCAAGGGGATTTGAGATTGGGTTTGGCTTAATTCTATAGGTAGTCCAACTTGCAACTGATCTTGCTGTTCCATCGGGATATTCAGAGTCAGTTCCAGGGTCTGATTTTGCACAATAGTGGTTAAGATATCCCCTGCTTGAACCTGAACCCCTAATTTGATGGGAATATCCCCAACAACGCCCGCAATGGGGGCAATAAGGCGGTTATTCTGTAAGTCTTTCTCGATGGTCAGGGTGTTGGCTTTTGCCTGGGTGAGACTGGCTTTAGCTTGAGTCAAATTGTCTTTGGCTACTCGGATTTGTTCGTCAATCGCGTTGAGAGTTTCTTGAGCAACTGTGCGATCGCGTCTGACTTGATCTAAGAGAACTTTGGCCACAGCCCCTTGCTCAAACAATTTCTCCATCTGTTGGAACTTGGTATTTTGCGCCTCCACTTCAGCCAAGGCTGTCCCTCGCTCCCCTTCAACCGCCCGCAGTTGAGCCTGGGCAGTACTAATGGCGATAGTATCTTCCTTGAGCATCGCAACCGCTGCTCTAAAATCAGCTTGCGTTCTCTGCGGGCTGAGTTCCATAATCGGTTGCCCAGGCGTAACGCTTGTCCCTGTCGAGACAAAAATTTGGGTCACCCGTCCCTTTGTTTTTGGTCGCAGAACGACGCCTTGTTTTGCCTCTAACGTTCCTAGAAAGGTTGAGCTTTTTTGGACAGGACTAGCCTGGGCTTTCTGGACTTTCACCAAAATACCAGGGGGCGATTGGGACGCCAAAGGAGAGGCTCCACGCACTAGGAAACGCCAAATAGAGACACCGCCACCCATCAGCACTACCGTTGCCAGCAGCACTATCCAGGGACGACGTTGACGCTGGGGCGATGGCGGGGAAGGCAAAGATGGCTCAGCTACAGCAATTTGTGACTCAACGGGCTCTTGTGGCTTGGACGATTCAGAGGTTTCCATAGGTCTACACTGCCTAAACAGGTATGGCTGGTGCCGGGGATGCTTCCTTAGCACCTTGACATCAAACTGAGGAAGTTACATCCTCGAACTAATTCTCTACTAGAGAATTTGATACTCTCCACTGCATAGGGAATGGGGTATTTTGCGAAAAAGGATAGAGAGAATACCAAACTCATTTTAGCCTGCATTATTCATAGCGATTTGAGGAAATGCTCAAAAGCCTTGCTCAGCAATCAAATTGCGGAGTTGTTTGCAAAATAGTTGAGGAGTGGGCTAGTCGTCCGGCAGGATAGAGTTGAGGGGTAACCCAAATCTACAAAACTTATTTTGAGGGTGTTTTGAGGGTTTTTAACTTATCAAAAAACGCTTGACAGACTACTAGAGGAACGGAGGGTGGGGGGTTAAGGAGTCTCTTCCTCAACTGGGATGGAGGAGCGGGTGGGGGTGAATTGTTTTTGAACCCGTTGTCCAAATTCTGTGGGGAGTTTGGTGATGGCTTCTTGAATAAATGCTTTGACGAACTGATCGCGGTGCAATAATTGGAACTGACGTTGTACCACTTCGGTCATGCCGCCATCGCCCCAGTCTTGATCGTTACGGAGGTATTCGATAAAGCTCTTGCCAGCAATTCGTGTTAAGTAGGCCGCTCCTACACTCTGAATGGTTTTACCCACGACAAAACCCGCTACGCTAAATTGCAGGGCGCGGGAGAAGACTTCGATCGCCCCTTTGACAATGCCTAAACTCACCATGGTTTTAGCGAGAGAGAGGGCTAGATCCTTAGCCCGATCCAGAGTTAGATCACAGCCGTAGACTTTGGCAATTTCGATCACCATTGCGTGTTGACAGCGGCGGTGGCTAATAAATCGATGACGGGGACGGGGGTCACCCAAATGACGCCTGCGCCAATCCACTGAAAGCGATCGATGATTTTATCCGCTTGCTGGCGACGTTCTTGATCGATGAGTTGTCGGGCTTCTGTACCCAGGCGTTGAGATTGCAGCAACAAATTATCGGCAAATAAAGTCTCCCCTTCCTGGCGGAGGATACGGACGATGCGCTGGAGAAGGGCTTTGAGATCGGGTTCCGGCTGGACGATCTCTCCAGAGGCTAAACGGATGGGTTGGGGATGGGCTGCGATCGCCACCACATCTTCAGGGGCTATCCAACCTTGCACCCGGTCTTGTAAACGTTGTTGAATCAAAATTTGATCCTTGGTTTGGTAGCAATCGGTTTTATTAAACACCAGCAAAGAGCGTTTACCCATTCGCCCCAAAGCCCGCAGGGGTTGGTATTCTGACTGGGTTAAATCTCCATCCACCACAAACAGGAGCAAATCCGCTTCGGTAGCCAACTGGCGAGCCACTTGCTCCCGTTCCGTCCCCGCTACATCGGGTTCAGAGAGTCCCGGCGTATCTGTGATCAACAGTTGTTGATCTACACCGCGCAATTGGCAGCGAAATGTCTGACCAACAGCGGTGGTGCCCATCGTCGCCCCCACCTGACCCACGATCTCGCCGATGACTGCATTGACTAAGGAGGTTTTGCCCGCTGACCCCGTCCCAAATACCACGATTTTCAGCTCTTGGCGGGTAAAGGTTTGAGCCATCTGCTGGGTTTGCTGGAGTAAGGCTTGGCGAGTCACTTCATCTTGGATCTGTTGAATCTGGCGGCGGACGGCGCGCAAATTCGCCGCTGCTGCATCCACTTTATCCCTAGGAACTGGGGGACGGCGGCGCTTGGTTTTGGCGGGTTGCTTTCCCCGAAATCGCCAAGCATAGTAAACGAAAGCAGCGATTAAAACTAGGATCAAGGCGATCAGGCACACCAAGAGCAGATTCGCCAAAAAGGAGAGGTCAGGGCAATCTGCCCATACAGCCCTTGCAGAGAACTGACCAACCACAGCATTAACCCCAAAATGATGGCGAGGCCAAATAACAGAATCAGCAGACGGGGCCGAGGCATGATGAAGGCTAAGGCAACAATTTTGTCACGCGATTGATAGCGGCGATATCCAGGGATTGGCGTCGCCAAACGCGCACCATCAACCCCAGATTCGTCAGAAAATACCCGGAGGTGAATAAACTACTCAACACTAACCAGGAGATACTCATACCTTGAGTATTTTCAGTCTGGAACAGCGCTATACCAGAGGTGAGACACAAGGTTCCGAGAAACCATACCAAACCGACGAGGATCGCTACCCGACTCACTTCTCGTTGTTGACGATGGTCGGCAATCACTTGTCGACTGTTGCTCTGCTGTCGAGTCAAGGTCCAAATGGCAGGTACTACCCCAAACACAGGCACCAAATAAATAAAGAGCAACAGTCGCTTTAGGGTTCTGTTGGCAAAGATATCGCGGGAATCTTCCATAACATTAGGATTGCTATCAATCTAGGGATGAGCAATAACTTTTATCCTCACCTATCCGGGAGTCTTGCCTACCCAATACTGATTGCAAACACTATAGCTCAGATTACTGAGTTTTTGGAGTAGGGGGGGCTTGCAACGTTTGAGTGGCAATTTCCTTGATTTTAGCTTTGGCTTCTTTCGTCTGGGCAATTTGTTCAGCTTGCTGAAATAAGGATTGGGCTGTTTGGGTATCTCCTTCTTCGCCGCGCAAGATGCCTTTTTTCACCATCGCTGTAAACTCTTGAGGGCGTTTGGAGAGGATCGTATCGTAGGTTGTCTCTGCCTTTTGATTTTGACCCGTCAACTCGTATAGGTCAGCGAGGTTAAATTTGAGATCGATATCTTCTGGTTTTTGCGCCACAATTTTTTCTAACAAGGGTAAGGCTTGGGCGGGTTGACCGATTTCCAGGTAATGATCATATACAGGAATGAGGGCGCTTAAGTTGTTGGGATCGTTTTTCAGGGTTTCCTGATACTCCTGAACAGTTTTGGGGTTGGCTTTAGCTTGTTGGGGTTGTTGGTTGGTCAAGCTGGTGATCACAGCAAAGAGAATCGCAATGAATCCGACCACACCCGCCGCCATCAGACCCAGTGCCAATTTGGGGACGCGATTGGCCGTTTGCACAAATTTCTTTAAAGAAGAGCCTTGGGATAGCCCTGAGGCGAGATCTTGGCCTGATTTAACATTGTTGGCTCTGCACAATTGAGAGGTGATCCAAATCAAGGCATCGGCTGAGCCTGTGGCTCGGAGAATAGGCATGCCCTCTGTACGGACAATGGGAATAGAGGAGTAAAATCTGCGGTAATTGCTACGGGAATTTTCCAAGCGAATAATCAGAGGTTCTAAGCATGTTTCAATTTGTAATTGGCCGAGAGGTCCTGCTTCTAGGCGATCGCACTGGGTAAAAATCAAGGCGATGGGGTATTGCAATTGATGGTGCTTGACCAGGGATGCGATCGCAGTCACTAGCTCAATAATGTCCTTCACCGATTGCAAATAGTCTTGATCATGAATCAAGGCATAGGCATTGATAAACACACAGCAGCCTTGAGAGCCCAAGATCATCGATTGAAAGTTACGATTTTCAATATCGCAGGATTCTCCTGGCAGATCCCACCAGCGGAAATAACAGAGGGTTTGCGTTCCCCAAAACCGCTGCTGCTTCAAACTAAAGTTAAAGCCAGAAATTTTCATTGTGGGGGGAGGATATTGCCCCGTCTGGGCAATGTAATTCATGACCCCTTGAATATTCTCGTGGGCTTCTTGATCTTGACAGTCAAACCACAACTGGTTTTGCTGTTCCCCGTCATAACTAGAGTTGGATTCGGTATAACTGCCCACTAAAAATACCGTTTTGCCAACCCCCCGCGTACCAATACTCAGCAGATTCAACGCTTTTGGGTCATTTCCAAATAATAAGCTCATCTTCTTCCCTGCAGTTTCTAAAGATCGAGTGGTTAATTAGGGGAATCTATAAAATCCAGCAAAGCGATTGCCTACCCAAGGACGGATATATATTACATTCAAGTGTTTCGATGTTTTTTGATGACTTGACTCATATTTCCTGGTATCTGACAACTGCAATCTGTACTGTTTAGGACAGCAGTAGGATCACCTGTTCACACTAGTGAATGGAATTTCCTCTGTACCTCATCTTCTGCTGAGCCGTTTCATCCCCAGACAGATGAGCAATGGGTTTATCTAAATTGAATTGTGTAATCAACTCGTTTCTAACGTCCGGGGGCAACTCTGTATCTTTATCGATGATCTCAGGGACTTGCAGTGCCGTTCGCAAGCATTTAACTGTGCGATTAATTTCACCATCCAATAAACCAGATAAGGCTTTAGCCGCTTTCACAAACAGAAAAACATCGGGTGTACAGTGGGCAAGAATGACATAGCCTTCTTGGGCTTGAACAGAAATTTTCTCAATACCTTGCCATTGCAGTTCTTCGTGGGTGCTTCTGGCGACGTATAACATCGTTCCAGCAAGAATCAAAGCACTATTTTCACTGATGCCAATGGGAGAGGTAATCGGTTGTCCTTCTAGGGAGACTAAAAATGCCCCTTGGATGCCAATGGGTTTAGCAATTAACTCCTGCAAAATTTGACTCAGGGAACGGTGGAGGGTACCTTGAGCCAGGGGCTGCTGAACCAGAAGGGTAGGTTCTGTGGGGATCGATAACTGACTCTCTGGCGCTAAAGGGTCTTGTTGAGGGGATAGAGATTGTGCTGGTACTGACTCGCCGTTCTCTGGAGGAAGGACTGGCCTAGAGTGGCGATCGCTCACAGGCACAAAAATATTCAGCAACTCTTGCATTTGCAGAAAAGTACGGCTGTAGTTGCGAATATCCTCTGGGATATCCACCCCCTTGCGAGCGGGGGAATAGCCGTGAACATCGGCAATGGACACATGCTCTAAAACCCCATCCCCCAGATCCTGTTGATTCACTAAGGCAAGAGGGCCTCGTTGCAGACAAATAAAAATACCGTCTAGGTGTTCTGCGCTTAAGGGTTCGTTGAGGTAATACCCAACAAAATAGGGAACATTCCGACCCACATCATCGGTGCCATCTCCATAGAGCCATCCAAACAGAGTATGGTGCGTATCAATTTGATACAAGTAAGCCGCTCGATAATCAGCAGCGGGCGGATTGTAAGAATTCCAGCGTAAATAAACTACTTGATGAACAAAGGCATGTTGAATCTCTTTCGGAATGTGGGCACTAGAGAAATGCCTAAAGCCGATCTTAGGGAAACTGGTATAAACAAGTTGTCCAAGGAACTGCAACATGATCGGCTTTGCTGGTAAAGACGCAGAAGTTGATCGCAACTGCTGTTGTGATTGCAGGTCAAGCATAACTAACTTCTGAGATGAGAGATCCCTCTCACCACTATCCTGCCTTAAAATAGTGTTTGTCACCAGCGTCCTTGTCATGTTGAACTGCAATCGAGTCAAAAATAGTAAAGCAATGGTGGTTGGAGCCAATAACTGGCTCTACCCACCCAATTAACGTTGCAAGCGTTAGAACATTTTAATAAAGCTTGCAATAAAGGAAGCTACGGAAGACGTCGGAATCATTCCACCAAAGGCAAAGGTTGTCCGTTCAGCATCATAGGTAGTCCGTTGTGAGCTACGACCTTTTGACAGAGGTACCTCGTTTCCACTGCCTAAGTTTTCAATTTCCAAATCACTGACACCTGTCGTTGAGATCTCTTCATGTTGTAAGAACACATAGGACAAATATCCAGCAGAGATCGTTGCTTGATCCTGTTCAGACAAGTCCACCAATAACTCTGATGATGAACGGGGCTGTATTGCGGTTGTTTTTTGTAGATGAGTCATGGGATTACTCCTTACATATGGTTAATAAACTTTTGGTGTGCACCTGGTTCAGCTTGTAACGTTTGAAAATCACCTTCTAGAATCAGTTGGCCTTTGTCCATTTGGACAAGCCATTCTGCTCTTTTGATGGTGCTGGGTCGATGGGAAATCATAATCGTGGTTTTGCCTTTACGGTGGGCTAACAGTTTGTCTAGGACTTCTGCTTCACTCACTGGATCCAGACCCGCCGTGGACTCATCCAAAATCAGAATGGGGGGATCATTGACAATAGCACGGGCGATCGCCAGTCGCTGCCGTTGTCCTCCCGATAAATTAGCCCCGAACTCCCCCAACACCGTCTGATAAGTATTGGGTAATTCACTAATAAAGCCATCTGCATCGGCAATCTGACAAGCTTTGACAACATCTTCAAAGGCAACCTGGGGATTACCCAATTGAAAGTTCTCAATAATAGAACGACTCCAAAAATGAGGTTCTTGCGGCACAAACGAGACCTGCTGTCTGAGAGACTCCAAGGAGAGATCCTGCAAGTTAAAAGGGCCAATCCGCACTGCTCCCGATTGGGGTGGATAGAGGCCCGCAATTACCTTGGCCAAGGTGCTTTTCCCACAACCTGATTTGCCAATAATGACCGTTACCTTACCCCCAGGTAGTTTCAAGGAAAAATCATCCAGCAGCATCACTCGACCCGCATGATGAAAATTCAAGTTAGAACAAGAAATATCGTGCTCTCCAGACAGTTGAGCAAAGGGTTTTTTGGCTTCGCCAACCGATTCGGGGGTGGCATCAATGATCTCTAGAAGGCGTCCAATCGCAGTCTGAGCTCGAAAATATTCATCGGTTAAGCCAATCAAGGTTGACATCAGCCCCAAGAGATTGCCCTGCATCGAGTTAAACGCCAGCAGTTGACCAATGCTGATCTCTTCTTTGATCACCAGTAAACTGCCCGTGGCCAACAGGGCAACACTGCCTATACCCGATATCAATTGAATAAAGGTGCCATTGAGGATACTGAGTTGAATGGTACTAAAGGTTATATTGGTGAGACGACCGAATCTGGACTGAAACTCGTCCCAAAATTGGGGTCCAGCATTAGTGGTTTTCAGGACCAGTGCCCCCTTAAACGTTTCAACCAAAACCCCTTGATTCTCTGAAGACAAAATCAGTAAATCTCGTGTTTTTCGCCGTAATGCTGGCAAGAAAGGCAAGGTTGACACTGTCATAATGATGGCAATGACCGCAGCAACTAGCGTCAAGCTAGCGCTGTAAAACAGCATAAATCCCAGGGAAATAACCGCGACAAAGACTTGGCTAGGAACCTGAACCACAATTTGGGAAACGAGCTGATTAATTTCACTGATATCGCGCAGACGGCTGACGATCTCACCACTGCGTCGGGATTCATAGTAACTCAAGGGTAAAGCCAGGATCTTGCGACCAAACTCTAAGACGAGTCCTAACTGCAATCGCTGACTAAACTGGGCAATCAGATTGGACTGCATAATTTGGAGGCTGCTGCCAAACACTTGGGAGACGACCACACCGACCACCACTATCGTTAGCAGATCCATGTCTTGACGAACCAAGACTTCATCTGTGAGAATTTGGATGAGAAAGGGGCTGGATAAGGCCAACAAGCCCAAAACAATATTGATCAGAAGGGCTTGGCTTAAAATGCTGCGATAAGGCCAAATTCGCTGGAGAAATCGAGAGAATCCAGCTGATGGCGCTTCATCTTCGGCGTGATCGCTAAAGCGATCGGAATCCGGCTCTAGTAAGAGCATGATTCCATTCCAAGACTCCAGAAGTTCCCGCTTGCTCAGATAGCGGATGCCCACCCCTGGATCGGCGACAACATATTTGCGACCGCGCTTGCCGTATAAAACAACCCAGTGATACCCTTTCCAGTGGATAACGGCTGGCAATAAGACTTCTTGCAAGCGATCGATCAGCGCTTCTGAGGCTTTGACGGATCGCGCATTAAACCCCAAGGCTTCTGCCCCGCGTTTTAGCCCTAACAGAGTCGTTCCCAGTTGACCCGTTCCGACCACTTCTCGGCTACGAGTGATACTCAGCATTCGACCGTAATACTTACAAATGGATGCTAAACAAGCTGCCCCACAGTCCTCTTCGCTCCACTGTTTGATACATTGGTAGTTTTTGCGGGATTTGAATAGAGGGTTTAGAAGCATTAAAGCAGTCATTAGATAAGGTGCCTTAATTGTTTGATAGCATACAAGGCGTTCATATCGGTAAAACCTAAAAATTAGATAGCAATCTGGCTTTTTTCAAAATAAATTGCAAAACGGTTTCTTGACGAGAGACAATATCGGCTCTTCCTTCCATGCCAAATTGCAGCCGACACCAGCGTTTTTGGCTACCCATATATAAGGTACGCGGTTGGATTGTCACTTCATAGAAGTTTGGACTGGCAGCGGCAGGCGTCCCGGCTGGACCTGCTGGAATAGCATCAGCGGACACATTCATGACCGTTCCCTGCAAGGTGCCATAGTCAGTATAAGGACAAGCTGACACTCGCATCTGCACAGCTTGTCCCGTTTTGACTTGGTTGATATCTTGCGCACTCACCTTGGATTTGATCACTAACGGCACATTGCGGGGGGCAATTTGGGCGATCGCTGCTCCCGGCTGTACCACTTGTCCAGTATTAGTCAGATTTAACTGCAAGACCGTACCATCAATAGGAGCCCGAATTTCGGTTCCTTTTAAGTCATTATTAAGTTGCTGGAGTTCTTTTTGACCCCGCTGTAATTGCTTTTGGGCTTCAATGCGGGTTTGTAAGAGTTGTTCTCTTTGTTGCGCTAAACCAGCAATGGTTACATTCCCTCTGGCTCTTTCTTGGGCAATTTCCTGTAAGGCTCTGTCAACACTAGCATCGGTTGGGTTTAAGGCGGCTTTGAGGCGTTTAATTCTGGCATTGGCAGCTTGTAAAGCGGCTTCTTTCTCCTTCACCTGTAGCTTGGCAATAGCTCCCGACTGTTCTAACTGTTTAAAGCGGTTATATTCTTCGGCAGCTAAGTTATAACCCGCTTGGGCTTCTTCTAAATCCGCTTGGGTGCTAATCTGTAAATCCTGAAACCGACGGCGGTTCTCATCTAAATTAGCTTCCCCTGCTGCAATAGACCGACTGACTAACCGTGATTCAGCGGCCATCTGGTTTTCTAGGGCGCGCATTTGAGCGTTGATCTGAGAGCTTTGCAGGCTAGTCGATTGGATGTCGCCTTCGAGTTGGCTTTTCCGAGTTTGTAAGCTAGAGTCATCTAACCGGGCAAAGAGATCTCCCTTCTTAACAGATTGGTTCTCTTTGACATTAATCTGAGAGATTGTCCCTTCAATCCCGCTTTGGACAATGCTCAAGCCCCCAGAAGGACGGATGGCGGCAGGTGCTTTAACCGTAATACTGAACTTGAGTACAGAAGATGCTGCAATGGCACCGCCAAACACTAAAACAAGAACCATTCCCCCCATTGTTATCCATGGGCTAATGGAGGGTAGAAATTCATCTTCCTGAACAAAGTGAAGTTGATCAGGCTGGAGGGTATTCATGCGATCCTACGAGTTTATCAATTTCGTTAAACAGAGCAAAAAGAGCACTTAAATAAAGAAAACTAGCGAATCCTAGATGCCTGTCCTATAATTAAATGCAGAGAAGCGAGATATGCTCTCTCGTAGCTTAAAGATTGGGATTTCAGTGTTTGAGCTATCGAAGGGAAAGCAGGATATATCTAAAAAACCTCACTTGCACTGGGATTAATTCAGATACCTGCTTTCCCTTTTCTTTAGTTTGATTACCTAAGGATGCTTCTGTATTTAGCCATTTTCTAATCAATTAAACCGAATAGCAAACTGAAGGCACTGGTATCAATGGTATGATTGACCCCAGTAACGCTTCCAGTAACGCTAGCACCATCAGGAGTTGCTGTAGTAGTTCCAGTAGCTTGGATCAGTTGAAGATTTGAGAAGAAACTGGTCTGATTGAGATTAACAAGGGCAGTTTTCCCACCAGCAACCCCTTCTTGCTGGTCATCAGATAGCTCAAAAAATAACTTAGAAGACATAGTTTTTGATATCTCTGCTGATATCCATAGCACTACATAAAATTAAATTTAGGGCTACCTAGTAGATTCAAAATTTTACTGAAGTTAAGGAACTAGATTGACTGTAGTTTACTTGACTAAGCAATAAAACGAGAACTAATAAGAGCCCTATTTTTAGTCATTTAGGAAAGGCTAGGAATAGTAATTCCCTTTACTATTGCACTTTGCCAAATTGAAGGCTAAAAGCGCTGTTAAAGATTTCTTGATTAGCGCCATTGATGTTACCAACAGCAGTCGAGCCACCAGGGCCAGATGCAGCAGCACTTTGAGAGCCAAGCAGCTCAGTATTAGAGCTAAAATAGGTTTTCTTTAAATCCAAGATCGTAACTGCACCACCAGCAACGAGTTCTTGTTGCTCATCAGGCAATTCAGTAAATAATTCAGACATGACGTTAACTCACTTACACTTAGATAAAGGCTGAGGAAAATTTAATGAGAGACTACTAAAAGGAAGGCATCGGATGAATTGAGAGAACTTTATTTCGAGTAATTCACTAATTCAAAGCAATGTCTAGCTTTTAGTAGCTCTAATAATAGCTTGGCTCTGCCAAAAATTAGACTAGAGTGTCAAAGATGACTATTGTACTTTACCGAACTGAAGGCTAAAAGCTTTGGTGTCAATTTCTTGATTAGCGCCAGCAATTTTACCTACAGTAGCTGAACCACCAGGGCCAGATAAAGCAGCATTAGCGGAACCAAGTAGCTCAGTATTAGAGTTGAAGCTTGTTGCTTTAATGTCGAGGATGGTAACTGCACCACCAGCAACTAACTCTTGTTGATCATCAGACAATTCAGTAAATAATTCAGACATGATGTGATCTCACTTGCACTTGATAGAGTTGATGGAAATTTTGTGAAAGGCTACTAAAAGCAAAGAACTGCATGAATGAAGAGAACTTAATTTCGATTAGCTCACTAATTCAAATTAATATCAAACTTTTAGTAGCCTTGATGACAGCGTGACGCTGAAAAAACTAGATTAGGTTGTGAAGACGTCTATTTGACTAGACCAAACTGAAGGCTAAAGGCTTTGGTGTCAATTTCTTGATTGGCACCATCGATTTTACCAGCAGTAGCTGAACCACCAGGACCAGATCCAGCAGCACTGGCAGAGCCAAGTAGCTCAGTATTGGAAAAGAACTGTGTTGCCTTAATGTCGAGGATGGCAACTGCACCACCAGCAACGATTTCTTGTTGATCGTCAGACAATTCGGTAAATAATTCAGACATAATTTTAGCTCACTTGCACTTAATGTAGAGGTTGATGAAAATCCGATGAGAGGCTACTAAAGCGAAGAGTTGGATGAATTGAGAAAACTTAATTTTAAGCAGTTCACTAATCCAAATCAATTTCTGCTTTTAGTAGCTTTGATGACAGCTTAATGCTGATAAACATTAGACTAGGTCGTGAAGATGGTTAGTCTACTGCACCAACTTGCACACTAAGAGCCTTAGTATAGACTTCTTGATTAGCACCAGCAATGGTACCAGCAGTGAATGAACCGCCAGGGCCAGATGCAGCAGCATTTTTAGAAGCAAGAAACTCAGTATTAGAGTAGAATTCGGTTGCTTTAATGTCGAGGATGGCAACTTTTCCACCAGCAACTAACTCTTGTTGATCATCAGACAATTCAGTAAATAGTTCAGACATAATTTTAGCTCACTTGCACTTAGTAGAGGTTGATAAAGGACTACTAAAAGCTAAATAATTAAATGAATAAAGAGAACTTGAAGTTAAGTAGATCACTGATTCAAATTAATATCTAGCTTTTTAGTGAATTTGATGATGGTTTGGCTCTGACAACTAGACTAGAGTGTCAAAGATGACTATTTCACTACACCGAACTGAAGGCTAAAAGCTTTGGTATCAATTTCTTGATTAGCACCAGCAATATTTCCAACAGTTTTTGAACCACCAGGGCCAGATAAAGCGGCGCTAGCAGAGCCAAGGAGTTCAGTATTGGAGTTGAAGCTCGTTGCTTTAATGTCGAGGATGGTAACTGCACCACCAGCAACTAACTCTTGTTGATCATCAGACAATTCAGTAAATAATTCAGACATGGCGTTAACTCACTTGCACTTTTACGGTTTGTAATTGCGTAACTTTTATAATTGATTGTTCAACTTCTCCGTTGAACGAATAACATCAATTTAAGTTAGCTGGGTTAAAAAGCGTTACTCAAGTCATAGAAAAGACGAGTGAATTGCTTTTTTTACCTTACTTATATTTATACAGGTATTACTAACAGAAGTCAAGCATTTTTTGAAAATAAAGTTATGCATATCTATCTACATACAAAAACAGCTATGCCTGAGTTTATCGTCAGCAATGAAGGCTTGAAAACCAGGCATTTATATTGAGATCCAATAAGTATATGAATGGGCAAAATCTATCTTGCCTAAGCTTTATAAATTATTGATGTCTGCAATGAATTGGATAACTAAAAAGCTTATCTAGTATGGATTATGAACGTTAACAATTTTCCAGAAATATGTATTTTCTATATTTTCTGGAAGATGTTTATTTGCAAAAGAAAAAGATTGATTTAAAAATACTAATTTCTTTCTTGTCCAATATTTTAGAAATAAATAAGTACTTGATATTGTTTTATTCTTAAATAATATCCAAGATTAATGTCTATTTTTTTGTGATCTAGCTCACCTTTGGAGGTAAATGAATGTAGATGGCAACTAATAATATGGTCAGCTCAAATCGATAAATAATGATTGAATTGCTAATTTAAATATCGATCTGAATAGTTGAAACACCAAAAAAGTTCTAAAGAAGCTGGCCAATTTAAGAGGGGTGGAGAGCATCCTTATTCACAAGGCTTTGGGTAACGTGCTGGTGTGTGGAATGTCTCTTGCTGCTGGAAGGTTTGCTCATCTTCAGGTATGCTAAGTTGCTTCCTTTATGTGGGCTGGGTGAGACAGGTACACCCATAACATGGAATAGCCGCTGCAAGCGGTAACATCCAAGCTCCTCTATTAGTTTCAGTTTCTGGATTTGAAGGCTTGTGTGAAGAATCAAAGCGCATGACTCTGGAGGTGTATAGCATTGATGAATCAGTTGTTAGTGCTTTGCTTAGGAAGAGGGCTTTAAGGCTTGAAACTCTGCGAATAACCTTTGTGACATCTACTACTCCACATAAAGAAAAACAATGTTGCCGAGGACTAGGTTTGCTCATGGCTGATGCTTTTACTTTGTTTGGTTTAGAATCTGTTCCCCACATGACTGTAAGATAATGGTTTAGTGAAGCCTGCTAAGTGATCCCTGTCACAGAGACTGTGACTTTTAATACAGAAATTTAGGGATTTAATCGTGGGTTTTACCGATTTCATTCCTTTTAGGAATTAATAAGAAAATATTAAGAGTTTGGATTCACGCTGTTGGATTGGGGTTGTATGCTGAAGACGTTGCACTAGCCCCCCCAACCCCCCAATTCTGGGGGGAGAATGATGAGATACTTGATGCTTGGAGAATTCAATCCCTCATGGATAGACCCCACAACCGGATTCGCGGTACTACTCCTGAAATTGAACGTACAGCCCGTCACCTGCGTCATCGGCTGACTCCTGCGGAGGCAAAATTATGGCAGGCTTTGAAAAACCGACAATTGGGTGGCCTCCGCTGGCGCTGTCAACATCCTATTGGTCGATTCATCGTCGATTTTTACTGTCCCTTTTGTCGGTTGATTGTAGAAGTCGATGGAGAGATTCATCAGCAACAGCAGGAGTATGACTGTGCGAGAACGGAGCACTTGCAGAACTATGGTTATACCGTCATCCGCTTCAGCAATGAAGCTGTTGAGACTCATCTAGAGGCTGTCCTAGCAACGATTTATGGCCAGTGTCACTCGAATAGCATGGATCTCCCCCAAAATTGGGGGGTCGGGGGGGCTAATGCAGGGATGAACGAGTCCAAGCAGATTTGTATGTACAGTGATCACTATTGATGGTTCGACCGCGTAAACGCTTTGCTCAGCATTGGTTACAGAGTCAGACTGTGTTGCGGCAGATTTTGGTGGCTGCTCAGTTACACTCTAGTGATCGCATCCTCGAAATCGGACCTGGCCAAGGGGTATTGACACAAGAACTCCTCTCACAAGTGCAGTCAGTGGTAGCGGTGGAGTTGGATCGAGACCTGTGTCAGGGGTTACGTCGTCGGTTTGAGAGGGATGCCAATTTCATATTGGTAGAGCAGGACTTTCTGAAGATGAATGTGGCCATAGACCTGAGTGCGCCCCTGCCCAATAAAGTGGTTGCTAATATTCCCTACAACATTACCAGCCCAATATTGGCTCAGCTCTTAGGCACCATTGATGCACCTGCACAGCCTATTTATGAAACGATAGTTTTAATGGTGCAACAAGAGGTGGCAGAGCGCTTGGTGGCATCACCTGGGTCAAAGGCATTTAATGGACTGTCGGTGCGATCGCAATATTTAGCCCACTGTGAACTGATTTGCCCAGTCCCTTCCCAAGCATTTAAGCCACCACCGCAGGTGGATTCAGCCGTGGTGAGGTTAACGCCGCGTCCTTATCCGCAGCCTGCTCAAAACCCGCAATGGTTAGCGACACTATTAAAGGTTGGCTTTGCCAGTCGTCGTAAAATGTTGCGGAATAATTTGAAATCGTGGGTGGATTTAGACCCACTCTCCGAGAGCTTGAATCAGTTGGGTATTTCTGTGCAAGCGCGGGCGGAGGAATTGAGTGTGTCTCAGTGGGTAGCTTTGAGTGATGCGCTGCAATCAAGCGATATAAGGCACAAGGTAATTAAGGACAAGCAAGCTGTAGACAAGGTAGAGTGTTGATTGCACTTGCTGGTTTTCTGAAGACGCCGATTTTATGATGAATGCTTATACGCTGAAGGCTCCAGCTAAGATCAATCTGTTGTTAGAAATTATTGGCGATCGACCGGATGGATTTCACGAGTTGGTGATGGTTCTCCAGAGTATTAGTCTGGCTGATGTGGTGGAGTTGCAGTATCTGGGGGGCGATCGCATTCAATTGCATTGCAACCATCCTCAAGTTCCCTGCGATCAGACTAACTTGGCGCATCGGGCTGCTCGCTTGATGCAAAAGCAGTTCCCTGGAAAGGGGGGCGTTGCGATTACGATTGACAAGAAAATTCCGATTGGGGCTGGGTTGGCGGGTGGGTCGGCGGATGCGGCGGCGGTGCTGGTGGGTCTAGATTTAATGTGGAATTTGGGACTAACGCAAACGGAGTTACAAAGCTATGCTGCTCAGTTAGGGTCTGATATTCCTTTTTGTATCTCTGGGGGCACTGCCTTAGCCTTAGGGCGTGGGGAAGAGTTGACGCCCTTACCCGATTTAGATCAACTGTATGCGGTATTGGCAAAATATCGGAGTTTATCGGTGGCAACTCCTTGGGCGTATCAAACCTATCGCCAGCAATTTAGTGCTGCCTATGCCCGTGACTCGATCGCTTTAGAACGTCGCCGCCGGGAAGGGCATTCGGTTGCACTCCTAGGGGCGATTACGCACCGCGACCCTCTGCAAGTACCTCAATACCTGTACAACGATCTAGAGAAAGTGGTGTTGCCTCAATACCCACAGGTGCAACACCTTCGAGATCAATTACAAGCCTTGGGGGTCTTGGGATCCATGATGTCTGGTTCAGGACCAACGGTGTTTGGACTGACAGAGACGCGATCGCAAGCCGAACAGATAGCCCTCCAGTTACAAACTGCCCTTCCCGACCCAGATTTAGAAATTTTAGTGACTAAGTTTTGCAGTAGTGGCATTCAGTTGCTCTAACTGCACATTCGTCGAGCGTTCGTGAATTGGGTCAATCGCGATAAAATCAACTTAAAGTTGGGCTGCCTTGTAATGACCACTTCCCTATCCCATCCTCCCTCTACAACAGTCTTTTACCCCAGCTCCGATGGTAAACCTGTGGCAGAAACCTACCTGCATTTGTATGCTTTACTGGTCACCCTAGAAGTTTTAAGGCAATATTTACGAGGACAGCGGGCAACGGTTTTGGGCAACCAGTTTTTATACTATGCCGAAGGCTTTTCACGATTGCGGGTAGCTCCCGATGTGATGGTCATTTTTGATGTGGAACCGGGGGGGCGGGATAACTACAAAATCTGGCAAGAGAAACAGGTGCCCGTGGTGATTTTTGAGATGACATCCAAAAGTACCAAACAGGAAGATAGGGTCGAGAAAAAAACGCTCTACGAACAGCTCGGTGTTCAAGAATACTGGCTATTTGACCCCAAAGGGGAGTGGATTAAAACCCAACTGCAAGGCTATCGACTGCAAGGAGAACACTATCAACTGATTACTGATGGTCGCAGCGAACCCCTGCAACTGCGGTTACAGGTTGAGGGTCAGTTGATTGGGTTTTATCGAGAGGATACAGGCGAGAAATTACTGATACCAGAGGAGTTAGCAGATGCCCTGGTGCAAGAAAGATTAGCTAAAGAACAGGAACGATTAGCCAAAGAGCGTGCAGAAGAACAGGTTGAACACCTCAAAGCGCAATTGCGATCGCTTGGTGTTGATCCAGACACAATTTGATTCGCCGTTTTTTTCGATTGTTCGCTGAACGATTAGGATTGGAACAATCCTAGATCTACATCGCTTTTCCAGGTTTCCAGCGTTAGGCCAACGGCCTTCTCAAGATTGGTAATGGCATTGAGATAATCAATTTTTGCCTGAGTTTCTTCATTCTGGGCGCTGATTAAGTCATCTTGCTTTTGAATGATTTCAAACAAAGTTACCTGCCCACCTCGACGTCTAAATAGCGTTTGTGCAACCTCCAGTTGCTGCTGTGCATATTCCCTGGCGCGCTGAGATGCAGTGACCTGAACCAATGCAGAGTTAACATCTCGTAGGCGATCGCCCACATCTTGACGAATGGCTTGGGTTAATTGGGCTAGTTTATTTTTATTTTTTTGTACCCCTATTTCGCGACGAATGCGTTCGGTCTTGGGAGACTGTTCCCCGAAGGTTCGACTTAACACTAGTTCTGCTGTAATTTGGGGACTCGCACTCAGATTTGTGCTACTTTGCAGATCTAAATTCCACTGTTCATTGTCTTTGGCCAGCAACAGCCCTAACTTCTCTGTATCAATCTCTAGCTTTGCCTGTTGATAGTCAGCACGAGTGGCATAGGCGATGGGTAATAGCTCCTTGAAGGAGCGATCCACTGGGGGGAGCTGCGATCGCCGAATTGCATCTATGTCTGCTGGCGGAATGACAATCTTGAAGACTCGTTCTGCTTCAATGAGTTTGAGGAGATCGGAGTTGGCTTGGGCCAGGGTATTTCTCGCGAGGATTAAACTTTGTTCGGTATCAGCAATGCTCTTTTGGGTTTGAATCAGCTCTGCTTGAGACTTACGCCCTGCATCTACTAATGCTTGGGTTCCTGCCAGTTGACGGTGTTTACTTTGCAGGGCTAATTCTTGAATGCGGACGGCCTCCTGATTTTTAATTAAATTGCGATAGGCAATCACGGTTTCTGTGAGCTTATCAATCACCGTTTGTTGCAAGGTGAGAATATTCCGTTGCTCCCCTAGGCGTGCTGTTTCCACCGACGCTCGATTCACCCGAATGCCAGCACCGTGCAGGAGGGGTTGAGTAATCGTAATATCCATGTTCTGGGGAGGGAATGGAGACGTTGTCATGAACAAGCGAGTGCCGATGGGGGATAACCAGTTCATGGATAACTGGGCACCATAGTTGATTTGGGAGCGATCGCCCAGTGATGTTCCTGAGCCAGTGCTGACGTCGCCGGTATTATTGGTACCAGAATCTGAGCCAGTTGCTGTGGGAGATGTAGCAGGACTATCGCTGATCCGTGAAGGCGGTTCATTTCCAAAGACAGGCTCAGATACAGGGCTTGAGGCATCACTCCCGGTGGAAAGCTGATTTGGGTTTAGAAACTGGTGGCTAATACCCAGGGAAAAATTGGGGGCGAAGGTCGGATTAAACTTACTTTCAGCGTCTTTTAATTCTTGCTTTTGCACAATGAGATCGAGAGCGGCATTTTTGAGATCGCGATTATCTTGCAGGACTAATTTGACGACCTCGTTTAAGGATAATTGGACGGTCGGGACTTGAGCACGACTCTCTCGTGTCGTGATAACCAGACAAAAACCAGTCAGAGTCGTCAGGAGGATGATCCGAAACATGGTTACTCGCTCCGTAAAGACGCAACAATATCGACTTTGGTAGCCTTGAGCGCCGGGAAAAAACTGGCACCGACGCCCACTGCGATCGCAGCTACCATTGATCAACTCGCATTTTGCCCAGAAAACCGATAGGGAGCCTGGATCAGAACAGTCGTCACAGTTTGCGTTAATCCATGCACGCTCACGATCGCCAAACTGCCGCCAACCACGCTTAAAAGCACCGCTTCCAGGATGAACTGGAACATGACATCCTGTTGGGTTGCGCCGAGTGCGCGCCGGATACCAATCTCTTTAATCCGTTCGAGAACAGAGGCGATTGTAATATTGGCAATCCCAACCCCACCGATGGTTAAGGCAATGAGGCCAACGCCAGCCAACGCACGAGATGCTGTTCTCTGGAGACTTTGTTTCTATGATGGATTGCAATACCCACAGCAAGGTGCAAGCCTAAATGCTAGGCATACATTTACCTCTCTGATTTGATATCAAGGAGTTCCATCATGAAGCAAGATACCAAAGCAAGATCTTA
>JAAUOM010000184.1 GCA_012034865.1 Acaryochloris sp. CRU_2_0
ATGAAAAAATGGCGTCAGGAAGATCTGTCGATCCCGTGGCTAAAGCCCACCAGTATCAAAAATTCTTCCTTACTGGAAGAAGTTACAGCCATGATGGAGGCGAAGATCGCCTCACTTAAAGGTATTTGAGAAGTGGAGAAGAAAAAAGCATGACCCAAGAATCCACCGACAAGCCCGATCTCAACGCCATCGCCATCCTGAAAGCGATTGAGAACCGTCCACTGACCCTCAAGGATCTTCCTTACTACACCAATCTTTCTTTTGAGCAGGCTCAAGCCACTGTTCAGGAGCTTTGGCAGAAAGGCTACCTTGATCGCACCACCAGCAATCTGTTACACAATATTTTCCCAGTGCTAGGTCGCAAACGGCGACAACAAGAACAGATTCACCCCTCGGAAACCCAACTGAACCTGACGTCCAAGGGTATTTCTTCCTCCATCCCTTTATCACCTTTAAGAGTCAGGGGAGACAATACAGGAATTAGAGAAGAAGCCGATTTTTGGAGATTAGGAAGATGGATCGTATTTTATTAATCTTGATGTTTACCTGTCTTTGCGGAATCTGGACGCTAGTGCCTATCCTTGAAACTCAGAGCAGATTAGATTACTGCTCCAAGGTTTCCACCCCGAAACAAATGACTTGGTGGGATAAGCAGTGGGAAACAAAGGATTGCGAGAGGTATTTGAAATCAGCAAGTTAAATCCCCAGTACCAACTGCACCTGCCGCAAGCCTCTCGCTCCCTCCGGTAGTGGCTCCGGCTCTGTGGTCTGTGCTGAGTAGTCGAGTCCTTGCAACACCCTATAATTTGAGGGGAATATCAATGAAGACTCTGATGATTGAGCAACCTGAAAAGCAAACAATGCTGTCGCAGTGGTTTTGTCAGTATGCCAAAGAAGCGGGGCTGAAAATAGTAGATTATCCGGCTAGTGAATCGCTTGAAGACTTGGGCATCCATCTCGTCTTTGAGCATGGGCAAAATCGGATCGCCTTGAGTGGCTCAACAGACGAGAACGAGGTCAACGAAGTGTTTGAGAGGTATCAGCAGGAAGCCTATACTGAGATTCGCCAAGCCCTCGGAATTGATTACCTGTGGGTACTCAAACTTACGAATTTATCCCACAGTGCAAATGACTTGTTTGAAGTGATTTGCCAATTCTTTGATCTAGAACAAAAGCCTGAGTGTTCTATCGTTGATCTGTAGCCATGAGCCAACTCAAACACCTTTCTGGACAAGAAGTTGAGGAGTGGTTTCGGGATTTTGCCCAGAAAGCTGGGATTGCAGACAAGAGAACACATTCCCTTGAAGAGGTTGTCCGCTTGCTTGATGACAAACTTCAGTGGCGATTGAGCCAAGCCAGACTCAATGCCTTCCAGCCGTTCCCAGACGGGTCAGAGTGGATCGACAGAATTACACAGGGGCGATCGCTGCCATTCATCCCTGCTGATACCAGGCAGGAGTTCGTTCAATTCCTGTTGGACAGGGTTGTGGCGATCGACGTCGCATTAAAGGTCAAAAATAGCAACGGAATCGAAGTTGCGATCGCAGTCGATGTGACTACCAACGCCACTAAAGAGGCTGACAAACTCAGAAAGATACGGGGTCATCCAGGGAATGAGGAAGGGCGAAACGCCAACAACAATCGCAACATCCCCGATGTTAGAACAGATCTCGGTTATGACAAACACGTTGTCTTGATCCTCAACGATGATCCTGAAAACCTACCGAGCTATGAGAAGCTGATCGACAGCATCTATGCATTCGCAGAAAGCAAATCTCGTACAAGAGTTATTGACTTAAAAGAGTTGCAGCCGAATGAACGCTTTAACTGGCGACAGGAATACGAAGCAGACCCAGAGCGCATGTGGCAGCAATACAGTGCTGGCCTCAATCTCCGTGGCTCAGTCGCAACAACTGAAGAAGTTATTCGCCGCGCAATCCAAGCAGGCCACAATGAGCAGGCGATCCTCACAATGCTGACAAGAGATCCCCAGTATCGCCAGATCGTGAGGACAGATAAGGGCGATTCATTGAGGGCAAACAACTATGCAGCTACAATTTATCACCGCGCCAAACCGAAAGTAATGACGCAAACTCAATCAGTCCCTGCCCCAGAAGAAATACCCAAACCAGAGGATTGGCCCAAATATGCCTCAGCGATCGGGCGAGGGTCTGTGATTCAGGCAAGAATCAAGGAGGCGGTTGCAGCCTACCGCCAAGGTGAGCCACTAAGGACACAGGCCAGCATCTCCTTGGGTAAGGATTTCAAGGACTTCCAGAAAGAATTGACCTCGATCCGAGCCTGGTATAAAGTGGCTCAGCAGATCGATATTGATGAGAAGGTTGAATATTTAGAGCAAATCACTAAGATTGAAAAGGATTTCACGCAGGGACAGCCACTCTCTAAAGAAGCGCGAGCTGCCATGAGGTTGGATATTAATCAACTCGCCTACAGCCAATTGTCTACAAAGCTCGATCAGACAGACTCAAAGGCATTTCTGGTCAGGCTGGCTACCAATGCAGCGAAAGCGGGCATGAGACCATCTCAGATCAAGGAGATTCTGTCGCTGTCGCCTGCGATGAAACAAATTCAACAGCAGCAAGGCGAGAAGGCCAGTTCAGAGCGGATCACCAAAATTATCGCAGAGGGTTTGCACCTCAAGAATCAGGAGCAACCGAAGCAACCTCTGCCCCGACAGCAGCGTGACCAGGATCTTGATCGCGGCCCCAGTCTGGGCATGTGATTCCTGCACACTAGCATTTGCTAATGCATTCCCCAGGATCAATAAGCAATTCCTAGTCTGCTTGCCTTGATTCCTAGTTTTCGCTTGATTAAGATAGTTCTATGGATAAGGTTCCTGATTATCCTGAAAGCGAACCATCCGCACCTAAAGCTTTTCCCGAAATTCACCACATCACAGCTCCAAAATCGAGCCTGGTTTTTTGCACGGGTATATTCTCTGTGGGCACAGCCTGCCCTTTTTCAATTTTCACCATGATGGCTGACTCGGTATTTGCCAATGCCAGTCGTGCCCTATCCACTTATCAAATCATTCAAAGGATTAAACCCATGAAACTCATCACCAGCATCAAAATCGAACAAGCCGATCACACCCAAGTGATCGACTCTGCCGCCACCCAGGTGGGTCACCTGGCTAGCCAAGTAGCCCTGGCAGTCTTCAACCGAGCTGCTCAGGATGCCCAGCGCGTGATCGCCTATGGCGGGACTACTCGAAGCCTTGTCGATGCCAAGGTTTTGGCCTACCGCGAGACCCAAGTTGTCCCCGCTTGGGAGGAAGTGAAGGAGAGTGCGATCGCACTCTACCGCAAGGGCTGTCAGCAGGAGACAGCATTCTTTCAGGAGTTGATCAAAACCCAAATCACAGCCAAAGTCGATGCCCATTGGGAGCTACACGATCGGGCACTCAAGTGGTTCAAGGCCAAAGTTGATGAATTCTTGACAGAAAAGCCTGTTGAGGGCACTAATGAGGTCGAGCCTGAGCAACCGATCGCCGTCACGCAAAAATTGGAAGCGGCGTTACCTGTGACCAAGCCAGATCGACCCATCAGTAAGGATGACTCCCCGATCCAAGTACTCGATCCCCCAGTGGATGACTCCCTTGAAGATGAACTGGCCATCCCGGACGACCCGGCTCCAGTCCCGGCCAAGCGTCGGGCTGCTAGGAAGACCGTTGCGGACCTGATCAAGGAGGAAGCAGCAAAGTCTTAGCCAATCACCTGGCGCACCTAGCCCTTGGGGGAACCTGGGGCTAGGTGTGTTTTGGCTAGTTATCTGTTCTCTTCTCCAATCAGAGCATTCAAATCAAACAGAAGCTTCTCTAGCTTCTTCTTCTTTTTGGGATCATCCCAAACCTTCGATTTCTTTGCACGTCGATAAGTATCATCGAACTGCTCCTTTAGGGAGAGTACTTGTTTTGCAAAGAAGAGTGAGCTGTGATCGCAATGATCTTCTTCTTGATTTGAGATAGTGAAAGGTCTTGATCAAGAGCCTCTTCTAATAATTCTTGGCGCTGAGCTTTATCCTTCACACGAGCAATTATTCGTGCTTTGGTATAGGCAATTTTGCCCTCACGTAAGGCAGTCAAGATATTCTCTGGCAACTTTAGCAAAGGTAGTCGATTGCTGACAAAAGATGACCATTCCATTGAAGCGATGTTATTAAAAACATGTTGAACAACCTGGGATTCAGAGTTCCCCATAACGTTATGGGGAACTTTTTGTTTAGCCTCATCCAGCATTCGATATAGGAGGGAAGTCACTTCAGTTTCCGATTTTTCTAGCCTCAATGCTAGCAGTTGTAAAATGCCTTCCGTTTCTTCTACTGGATTAAGATCTTCTCGTTGCAAGTTCTCGATCAGCGCAAATTGCAGCGTGTCCTTATCGCTTATTTCTCGAATCACCACTGGAATTTTTTGCAGTCCTGCTGCTTTTGCTGCACGGTATCGCCGCTCTCCAGCAACTAGTTCATAAGCTGATGAGCGTAGGGGCCGCACTAACAGCGGCTCTAAAATGCCATGCTGCTTAATCGACTCGACTAAGCCTGTAAGTTTTTGGGGATCGAAGTAGCGACGGGGTTGGTGATTAGGAAGCTTAATTTTATCAATCGCAACTGAATGTGGATTGGGTTGAACTTCATCTTCTTCACTAAAGAGTGTCACATTCTTAAGTCGAGAACGATTGGCAGGAGGTTTAACAGGACTCATCTCAGTTGCTCCAAAGAAGTTGCTATTTCATCAAATATTGCCAATACAGCAGCATTCTTTTTGGGAGAGAGTGCTAAAGGTTTGCCATACTCTGATGCCTCTGCCAATGCTGTGGCACGGGGAATAGGGGTAAAAATATGACCAATTGTAGCCAACTGCTCGTTGATGGCTTCCAGGGTCCGTTGATCTAGGGCATTGCCAGTTGCGAACATGGTGGGACAGAAGCCAGCAATTGCCAGAGATTTATTTAGCCGTCGCTGGACCTTCTTGATTGTCTTCAAAAGAGAGTCTGTTCCCATTAAGGCTTTGAACTGGGTTTGGATGGGAACTAGTACATGAGTGGCAGCGATCAAGCTAATCTGGCTGAGAATTCCCAGGCTGGGAGGGCAGTCAATCAAAATGAAATCGTAGTGGCTTGCAAATTTAGATATTGGTTCTTTTAAACGTAATTCTCGTTGTTCAGCCAAAACAAGCTCTTGTTCTGCATTGGCGAGAATAATATTAGCTGGAGACAAATGCATAAGATGAGCTTGTAGGATCGGAATAGGAGCTTCTTCTTCTGAAATGAGTACATCGTAAATTGTTTGATCCTGTTCTGTTAAATCAAAGCCCATGAAGGTGGTTAAAGATGCCTGTGGATCCATGTCAATCAGCAGAACTTGATGCCCTCTTACTGTCAGTTGATAGCCCAAATTCATCGTTAGCGTTGTTTTGCCAACACCGCCAGACTGATTAAACAAGGCAATCACCTTACTCATGATGCATAAAATAACACTTTGCCAAGAGCATACTTCACTAGTGGATCAAACAACACAAAAGTTTTACTCGGCTGAAGTGGTTCTGTCGGCGAACTTCCCCTCCTTTCACCAATCCTCAGACCCACTTGTATCCCCACTGAGGTCATTCCAGTAAGTCAAGCCACAGGTTGCCGCAATAGCGATCGCACAGAGAGCATGGTTGTGAGAGTTAGATGCCTAAGACTTACGATACGTCCCAACATATTCAGCAGAAGTTATCACATGCCCCTCCATTGCTTTTTCTAGTTCCCCTTTAGCAGGATGTTTAAGATTGCTCAAGACCACATCTAGGGCATAGAGTTTATGAAAGTAACGGTGAGTGCCGATTGGAGGACAAGGCCCGCCGTACCCAGTGCGATTCCAGTCGTTGATCCCTTCCAAAGTGCCAGATGGTAAAGCCGTTATCCCTTCTGTCAGTCTTTGAGTGGATGGAGGAATGTTATAAAGAACCCAATGGATCCAGGTTGTTTTGGGAGCCTCTGGGTCTGGTGCATCTGGATCATCAATGATGAGTGCTAAGCTTTTGGTTTCTGCCGACACCCCCTTCCATTCAAGCGGAGGAGAGAGATCTTGGCCTTGACAGGTGTACTTGACCGGAATGGTTTGGCCAGAAGCAAAAGCTGGGGATAAAAGTTGGGCGTTGCATAATGGGGGTATGAATTAGGGTGAATTAGCATGGAATGTCCCGAGTGCGGCTCAACTCATATCCGTAAAAATGGAATCAAAAAAGGTAAGCAAAATCACATTTGCGTCGATTGCGGTCGGCAATTTATTGATGTTTATGCCCCGCCCCAAGGCTATAGTGATGCGATGAAACGGGAATGTCTCAAAATGTATGTCAACGGCATGGG
>JAAUOM010000011.1 GCA_012034865.1 Acaryochloris sp. CRU_2_0
CACAGACTCTAGCAGAAAACTGTAAGGTTGCCCTGCACAAACACGATACCAAGCAGAAACAGGGTATCTAGATCCGCAATCCATTCCCGATAGACCGGGATAAAGTTTCCGTTGTGGGCTAGGGTCTGAAATTGACTGAAATCGGGCGATATCATCCAATTGTACAAGATATTATAGATATAAAAAAGCCGAACCCCGCCATTGGTGGGGTTCATGCCTTGCGTTATACAGTAGGTAGCGCCACAATTAGCATAATTAGCCAATCATGGTGTTGCTCTTAAGACCAAGCGTTAGTCGTAGGCTTGCTTACCAGAGTATTTTATGGAACCTGGATTAGGGTTTTCACCAATTGAACGATCCACGCTACCGACCATTTGTCGACCTTCATTGACTTTTTCAGGGAAAACTCCATCTTTAGGATGAATCAAGGTGTTGGAACCATCCGGTAAAACCCGATAGATCTTATAGTCCATGATTTTCTTGGCGCGAAGCTGTCTAACCCCTAGGGCAAGGCACTGTTCTTTGCGAGCCAGATACAAGAGATTCTCTCCCTGGTTCATAACTGCCGCGCCACCCGTGGGCATTTCAAAAACCTGTTGCTTGGGGCTGGTCCAGGTGATGGCATATTTCTCTTCTGTATCAGCTTTCGAGAGCAATCCGCCAGTGCTGCCGCCGAACAATGGAGTTTGTCCAGTCAGTGTGTCTGCCATTAATCTTTCTCCCAATACGGTACTTGGTTGAGGTACCTAAATCTCTTCTAGAGGGCATCCTACCACTGCCCCTGTCCTCTTTTATCAAGTTATGGCGGAACTGTTACAGTTCTTCAGGTGTTAGGAGCAAGATGAGTCTGCTGATTGCCGATGGATAGTGGGCAAAAGTGCTTTAGAAGGGTTTGCCAGTCTCGATTTGGCAACAACCCTGGACAAGTTTGAAGTACACAGTTGTAGTCCGTCAGGATAGATTTGAAGGGCAACCCAAATCCTCAAAATGAGTTTTGAGAGTGTTTTGAGGGTTTTTAGCTTATCCAGTTTTGACAGACCAGTAGTACCTTGCTTCTTTCCTTGGGATAGGGAAGACTTAAAATACATCTGCGGTCTAAGCTGGGGCTGCGTGTTCAGAAGCGCCTAGATCAAGGAGGTGGCAATGATCATCAACGTGGGTTGCAGGGATTATCTGGCATACTCCGCCAGATCCAGCCTACTCAATTTTCCAGACCTTACCCTGCCCAGAAAAAAGGCAAAATATCCTAGGTAAACCTAGAGAGTTGATTTGTTATGGATTTGGCGTTTTTGCCTTGGCAGCAAGCTGACATAATTCGTCACAGTCTCAGACTTAGGGATAGTTTTGAGTGTTGGACGGGAGAGATCTTAGGGCAATCTGCTCAAGCGACCCCAGATGCGATCGCCCACGATTTATTCTATGCACCTTTTGCCCTTTTATCCCACGGCATGGAGGCAGATCCAATTCTCAATTACGGCAATCAGCAGACCTTAGATCTGTGGGAAATCACCTGGGATGACCTGACCCAAATGCCTTCCCGCTTAACCGCTGAACCCACTGAGCAGCAAGAGCGCACCCAGTTATTAAACCAAGCCGCCCAACAAGGCTATATTCGCAATTATCAAGGGGTGCGAATCTCCAAAACTGGACGGCGATTTAGGATTGAAAACGCAGAAATTTGGGATGTTTTGGACGAAAAAGGTCAAAAGTGCGGACAAGCAGCCAGATTCAGCCAATGGCAATGGCTATGAGGGATCATGGAGGGAGGGGGCAACCTACTTGCTCTGACTCAGTTGAGCAGGTAAGGGTTCTGGCTTGATGGCAAGAGTTTCTGACTTGCCTTGCCGCTTAATATCTAACTTTAAGGTATTCCCTAAAGTGGTATCGTCCACCTTTTGCTGGACTTGGCTGGCCTTAGTCACCGCTTGACCATCAATGGCTTGGATGATGTCTCCTGGTCGCAATCCGGCTTGGGCAGCAGGGGAGTTGGGGATAACCTCAAAAATCAAGACACCTTGATCTTCGGTAATTTGGAAATTGATGTCGGGAGCGCTATTGATCCTGTCCTTAAGATCTGGCGTCAGACCTGCCATCCGAATTCCTAAAAAGGGGTGATCGACTTTACCCTTAGCAATCAGTTGATCGGCAATGCGCTGAGCCGTTTGGATGGGAATGGCAAAGCCTAGCCCTTGCGCCCCGCCAATAATGGCGGTATTCATACCCACCACTTCCCCGGCTTGGTTGAGTAAGGGGCCTCCTGAATTGCCAGGGTTAATGGCTGCATCCGTTTGAATAAAGCCGACGCGCTTATCAGGGACACCGACATCATTGCTGGTTCGTCCTGTGGCACTAATGATGCCCGCTGTCACCGTATTATCTAGCCCTAGGGGGTTGCCAATGGCGATCGCCCATTCACCCGGTTGCAGATCTTCGGATTTGCCCATTTTGACTGTTGGTAAATCTTGAGCCTGGATTTTAATGACGGCGACATCCGTCAAGGAATCTTCACCCATAACGGTGCCCTCAAAACTGCGACCATCTTTGAGAACCACAGTAACTTTGTCTGCACCATTGACCACATGGGCATTCGTGAGAACTAGGCCCTCTTTGTTAATGATGAACCCGGAACCTGTTCCCCGCTCCACCCGATTTCGAGGTTCATTAGGTAGATCCCGACCGAAAAATTCCCGGAAGAAGGGGTCATTAAACAGGGGAGACTGCCGACGGCGCACTGTTCGTGACGAGTCGATCCGCACTACAGCAGGCCCGACTTTCTCGACGGCGCGGGCGATGAAATTGGTATCGGTTTGCCCTGGCAGGTTTTTGGGCAATTGGGCCACACTGGGTTGAGGCAGTAGATTATTGCTGGGAAAGAGTTGTGTCCCCAGGAGTGTACCCATAGAACCGACTAATAACAGGGAGAGATAGGTCGCGGACCTTTGGACTGAAAATTTCGCAGACATATCGAAGAAGAGTTAAATAATTTAAGGATGACGGTTAATATTGGGAACACAATGATTGCTCAAAGCTAAGCCTTGAATGGAAAAGAATTTCTGCCGTGGGCATTGCCCTTCATCCCTAGTGGCATTAACTTTAAGGACTTTGCTATTACTGAAAAAGTTTCCTAAATGCTATGCTCGACCAAACCTTGGCCTGGGAAAAAGCGGTTGCAGGACTACAGCAGTTTTGGGGGTACAGCCAATTCCGTCCTTTGCAAGGGGAGGCAGTGACCTGCCTGCTCAGGCACCAAGACGCTTTGGTGATGTTACCAACGGGGGCTGGAAAATCGGTTTGTTTCCAACTGCCAGCCTTGTTACAGCCGGGACTTACGATTGTGATTTCACCCTTAGTTGCCCTGATGGAAAATCAGGTGCAAGCCCTGCATAAACGTCACCTCCCGGCGGCTGCGATCCACAGCCAGCTCTCGTCCCAACAGCGTCGACAGACC
Organism: Acaryochloris sp. CRU_2_0; assembly: GCA_012034865.1. GTDB lineage: Bacteria > Cyanobacteriota > Cyanobacteriia > Thermosynechococcales > Thermosynechococcaceae > Acaryochloris. Next base: position 3,449 of record JAAUOM010000011.1, read on the forward strand.
TTGTGGAAATTGGAGCATCAGCATTTACGTTTATTATATCTATCTCCAGAATTACTGGTCAGCAAAGCCATTTGGGATCGGTTGTGTCATCCGCACTTGCAGATTCAAAACTTGATTGTGGATGAAGCCCACTGCATTGAGCAGTGGGGTAATAGTTTTCGTCCAGTTTATCGGCGCTTGGGTGCCATTCGTCCAGCACTTTTGCAAGCCAAGTCCGCCCAATCCAAAATCGGCCCGATCGCACTAGCAGCCTATACCGCCACTGCCAATGCAACCACCCAGAAAGAGATTCAAGCGGTTCTCAATCTCCAAAACCCTCAAGTGCTGCGGTCTAGTCCCTATCGACCCAATTTAGAGTTACAGGTTAAGACCGTTTGGACCCCTGCTTGCAGACGCCAACAACTCTTGCGTTTTATTGAATCCCAAGGACAATCCTCTGGGTTAGTGTATACCTCTAGTCGACGATTGAGCGAAGTCTTGGCAGTGTGGTTGCACCACCATCACCAGCCAACCGTTGCCTACCACGCTGGGTTAAGCCCGGGGGAACGTCGCCAGATTGAAGCGGAGTGGTTGGCGGGTCATCTTCCTTATGTGATTTGTACGAGTGCCTTTGGTATGGGGATTGATAAACCGAATGTGCGGTGGGTAGCCCATTATCAGCCCCCTTTGAGTTTAAGTGCCTATTTACAAGAAGTGGGGCGAGCGGGGCGCGATCACCTGCGATCGCAAACTCTCTTGTTGGCCAGTGAACCCACAGGCTGGCTCGATCCTGAGGATCGGCAAATTCGCCAATATTTTCTCAAACAACTGCGATCGCAACAACAAGCAGCCCAACAGTTAGCTCATCAACTCCCTACCCAGGGTCATATCGAAGCGGTCACCCAGCAATTTCCCCAAGCGGAGAAGGCTTTAGCCCTGCTGCACCAATCCGGTCACCTGGTTTGGGAGGATCCTTTTCATTTCTGCCTTCACTCTCACTCCCAGGCTGTGTCACAATACGTGTTTCCTTTACAGGAGATGACGGATTATCTCTTTACTCGCCAATGCCGTTGGCAATTTATCCTGGAACGATTTGGTTTTAGGTCTAATGCCCAAAATTTCCGCTGCGGACATTGCGATCGCTGTCGTCCCATGTTTTGATTAAGGATGATCCATTTAGCTGTGTGATCATGCCTCTTCTCATCCGAGTCCTAGAATCGATTGGCTGGACCTTTTTAAGTGTGGTTCTGTTCTATGTCGGATTAAGGTTATACGATATCCTTGATCCAATTGATCACCGTGCCGAAATTCGTAAAGGCAATTTAGCCTCTGGTATTCTCCAGGCGGCCATTGTGATTGCCTTAGCAGCCATCGTCATTGCTGTGATCTCCAGCCCATAAATTGATCTCAACTGTACCTGAAGGCGTTTACACTTTTTGAGGGATAAGTCCCAATCGTTCTCGCAAGCATTCCTCCGTTGCCCGAAAACCAACCAGAATAGGCGCGCCATCTTTGAGAATGAGGGGTCGCTTAAGGAGCATGGTATCTTCGGCAAAGGCCAAAACCCATTTTTCCTCACTCCAAGTCTTTTTTTCCTCACCTAAGGCTCGATAAGATCCACCAGAAGTATTGCGTATGGGTTTAGAGCCAAAGCTAGCGACCCATTCAGAAATCTGCTGAAGACTGGGGGGATGCTGCTGAGTATTGATGAACTCATAGGTAAGATTGTTGGCATTCAGCCATTGCAACGCCTTCTTGCAAGTACTGCAAGTGGGAATTCCGTAGACTTGAATCGTCATATATTGTGTTCAATCAACCCAATAAATTATATGCGTCGAATTTAGCGGATTATTGTTCATTTGTATATAAAACTCTCTAGAGAGTAAATTAGTGCGGATTGACTCATCAGTTTTTAATGCCAATCTCAGAAATTTTCAGGAATTTTATAGCTTGTTTTCAGCAATGCACCTTAGGGTAAGTCACATCATGCTTGCCAAACCCTTTTAGGAATCCTATAGGAATTCTGATTCAATCTGCCTGGGTGAGTGCTTCCATCGTGAAGCGTCGTAATGCCGGGATAAAAAAAGATGATTCCCTGATCAAGTAACCCTAGGGATTAAATATCTGCAAGGAAGAACGAGCTTTAAACAATCATCTTGATTTGGGAGATTGCCATCTTATGGATCAAGTTAGGCTGGGACGAAGACAATTACTGATCTATTTTGGGTTAGGCGTTACGGGGTCAGGCTCAGCAGCAGTTTTAAGAGGGTTTGGTAGCAACCCTGTTACTCCTGCTCCTGCCGTTGGAGAGGATATACCGATCCTAGGTGCTTTGGAAGAACCGGCTCAAGCCGCTTCTGGCAAAAAGCTGCCTGAGTTTCAGGGCATTAGTCAGTGGCTAAATTCATCACCACTGACAACTGCCAGTCTCAAAGGGAACGTAGTCCTCATTCAGTTTTGGACCTTTGCCTGTATTAATTGTCAGCGGACGCTGCCCTACATCGTCAAGTGGCATCAGCAATATGCAGCTCAGGGTCTGCGGGTGATCGGGATACATACCCCCGAATTTGCTTTTGAGCGACAGGCCAACAATGTCCAACGCGCCCTCAAACAGCACCAAATCAGCTACCCTGTGCCTTTGGATAATGCTTACAAAACCTGGAACGCTTACAACAACGAATACTGGCCCAATCTCTACCTGGCCGATCGCCAAGGCATGCTCCGATACAGCCATGCTGGCGAAGGAGCCTACAACACAACTGAACAAACCATTCGTCGGCTACTCGGATAATCTAAAATGACAACCAGCCCCCATCTATCCATAGGTATCGCTTGCTTGGCAGGGATGCTGACGGTTCTATCCCCTTGCGTATTGCCGGTTTTGCCGATCATAGTGGGGCGATCGCTCCAATCTCATCCCTGGGGACCGATCGCACTGGTAGCAGGATTAGTCGGTGGGTTTGCCACTGTCGGTAGCCTGTTGGGGGTGACCGCCACCTGGTTGACAACCCTCACAAATGGTTTGAGAACCGTCGCCATTGCCCTGCTCCTGATCTTGGCAGGGCTGGCCATCTTTCCTACCTGGAGCTATCGACTCTGGCAAGCACTCCCCTGGATACATCGGCTCAAAGCCCCCCCTCGCATCGGTCTAGTCGGGGAGTTTTGGCTGGGGACTCAGTTGGGGTTGTTGTGGACGCCCTGTGCTGGGCCTGTACTGGCTGGAATTTTGGTATTGGCCGCAGCTCAACATCAGGTGCTTCGGGCCTTTAGCCTCCTGGTTTTCTTTGGCATAGGTGCAGCAATTCCCTTATTAGCGATCGCTTATGGGGGACGGGCCTGCAGCCAAAAACTACTGCATCTACGGCCCCATAGTGCCACCTTACAACGAGTGGGCGGCACCATGATCCTGGCAACCGCAATTTCCATTCTGCTGGGCTGGGATATTCAGGTTCAACTGTGGCTGGCTCCGCTCTTTCCGAGTTTACCGCTGTAAAGAGGACTTCACAATTCCATGTCAATTCATCGTTTTGTACGTTTTCCCCGCCTATTTGGCAGTGTGTCCACCCTAGTGTTGGCGGCTGCCGTCGTCAACGGTGTCTTCCGTATCCCGACTTCTGTCGCCACCAGAGCAGTCTCTGATCCGGTCATTGATATCCCCATTGCTAAGGCGAAAGGAGAACAAACCGTAGTTCTGGCTGGAGGATGCTTTTGGGGAATGGAGGCTATTTTTGAGCATCTCAAAGGGGTCTCTAATGTGGTTTCTGGTTTTTCCGGTGGCAATGCAGAAACCGCGAACTATGATGCCGTCGGCTCTGGGCAGACGGGACATGCAGAATCCATCAAAATTACTTACGATCCGTCACAGATCTCCTATGGCCAGCTTCTGAAGGTTTACTTTGCAGTGGCCCATGACCCGACCCAGTTGAACCGACAAGGTCTAGACGCTGGCCCTCAATATCGGTCGGTTATCTTTTTTGCGAACGTACACCAGCGGAGAGTTGCCCAAGCCTATATCGCTCAACTCAACACAGCCCAGACCTTCAGCAAGCCGATTGTCACCCAGCTCTTACCCTTACATAATTTTTATGCGGCTGAGGAATACCATCAGAACTTCATTGACCGTAATCCGCAAGATCTCTATGTGGTGGTGCATGACTTACCGAAACTTAGGCAATTTCAGAAGCAGTTCCCCGATTGGTATAGAAATTAAGTCTTTCTCGATTGTACCGGGTTAAAAATACATTAATACGACCGAAAAGATGCTATTGTAACCGATACATGAAGCTTATGGGGATTCTGCTTATCGCTGGCCAGACTAGATACCCCTATTTCTAACAGTAACGAATTCCAAGACTCACTTAAATTAGTTACTACAAGCCATGAAAGATGAAAATGGTTCTATTTCCCCACGGCAAGTATATGATGTTTTGATTGTGGGCGCAGGTCCAGTGGGCTTAGCAACGGCGCTTGGGCTACGAAAGAGAGGCATAACAAATATCCTAGTCATCGATCAAACTCGTGAATTTCGTAAGGTTGGGCAGGGTGTTGATCTGCTACCCAATGGATTAAGGGCATTAAAGTATATTGGTTCAGACGCTTACGAGAAAATCAAAGAACCTGCTGTCAAGGCATTACAACCTCCAGACAGCCAGGAACCTTCAAATAGTCCAGATGAAGTTAAAGAGAAGCCTGCACTCCCTAAAAGGCTATGGCGTCAAAAAAATATACAAGGGGATACTACGCGCTCATTCCCCACAGATTTTCAAAGCTGGTTTGATCGCTATGGTGAGGGACGAGTCTCTGTGTCTTGGTTTGACTTGCAAACAACGTTAACAAGTCTACTCCCCCCAGATAGAGTACAAGCTAATCATCGCTGTATAAATCTAGAGGAAGAAGCAGGAAGGGTACGAATCGATACGATCTCGAATACAGCAACATCAACTAATCCATTTGCTCACTGGGAAATGAGGCAGTCAAATGTAGATACTTCTGGATCGACTCAAGAGAGTCAAGGATCTGATCCTGAATCGTATTACGCCAAGTTAGTTGTCGCAGCAGATGGGATTAATTCAACGATTCGTCAAGTGCTTTACGACAATAAAGGATTAAAGGAATGGGCAAAGCCTCATTATTCTGGTTTTTCAGCGATTAGTTCGAGAATTGATAATGTACCTAATTCGATTATTGAAGAATTAGATAATAAGTATCTTCAAGGGGAGCGAATTATCACAGTCCATAATAATTCTGGCCAGCTTAATTTGCCAGAATTAAAACTACTTCGTTTAATGTTGATTTATTTGCCGGATAATTCTGTAAGTTATCTACTTTATGCTCCTTTTAGTTTAAATGCATGGCAAAACAAATCGCTAACTGAGATTCTTGATTCAGGAACACAGGCATTGAGGAATGCTAAATTTCCGACGATATTTACAGAGTTAATAGGTTTATCAAATCCTGAAAAACTATCTCATCGTCTGTTTTATATGCATCCAGTGAATACTCAAAATAATTTTCAACCGCCTTGGAGTCATGGACGTGTGATTCTAGTCGGGGATGCTGCTCATGCAATGCCTCCTTTTATGGCACAAGGTGCAAATCAAGGATTTGAGGATGCGGCTGTTATCGTTACGTTCATAGCTAAGCTGCTTCAAGAAAATGGTTTAGACAAGGAAAATGCGATCGCAAATATATTTGAAAAATACGAGAAAATTCGTAGACCTTTTATAGAGAAAATTCAAACAGCAACAATGGAAAGCAATCAATGGGCACAACAACAATGGGATGACTTTAATGAAATTCTTCATCGTCGTGTTTATCCCTCCGTAGTTACTCTCGGAGAGTAAGAATGTGAATTCACTCAACCAACCGGAACAAATTAAATTCTTGATCTTTGATCTTGATGGGGTGATTACTAGCGAACAGAAGTACTGGAATACCGCCCGCTTAACAGTATGGGAGTTGATTACCCATCCAGATTATTTGGGATTGACCTCTTATTTTGGCCAAACTTTGACTCAACCGGATCGGGTTTTGGCAGCAGGCCAACAAATTATTGACAATGCCTTTATTTATGAACTCAAACGGCGGGCAATTAATTCCAACTGGGATTTGACTTACTTTGTGTTTTGTCTGCATTTAGCTGGAATTCTCCAGCAGGTGCAGCAGCATGCGCCTGAACAATGGTCTCAACTTCAGGACCAGTTTGAGGGGGCGAGTCCACCACAATGGCAAAAGCTGGGTCAAAGCCTGCTAGGACTGCCCTTGGATCGCCATGCAAATGAGGCCACAATCGCCCACTTCTGGCAGCAGACAACCGCATTGACAGGAACGGCAGTCACCGAATATATTTATCGTTTTTATCAAGAGCATTTGGGAATGAGCCTGCCTCAATCCCATCATGGGTTGTGGGAGTTATGTTATCAAAATTTTCAAGCCTGGTATGAAGGCAAAAAAGGGTTCATCTTACCCGATGATGAAACCGTCCTAGATCTAGGAATGATTCAGGCAACACTCCAATCTCTACAAGCTGCTCAGTATACGCTGGCGATCGCAACTGGACGTCCCCGCAATGAAGTTCTAGAACCCCTGTCAGCTCTGGGATTACTCAGCTATTTTGATCCAGGCCGGATCATCACCTACGATGATGTCTTAGCTGCTGAAACCCAATTCGGATTAGCACAGCACCCTGTCAAACTAGGGAAACCCCATCCCTTTGCCGTCTTAAAAGCCATTCATGGAGACGAAGACCCGCAAGTGCTGTGCAGCGACTCGTTTCAACAGGGCGATCGCACCTATGCTGCCTATATTGGCGATGCCGCCAGTGATATAGTGGCAGCCAAACGGTCGGGCTGTTTATCCATCGGTGTGCTGACGGGCTTTACTGCCACCCATGCTCAGGAAGAGCAAGTCCAATTATTTACGGAGCTAGGGTGTGATTGTGTGATCGATAGCATTCTAGCGTTGCCCCAAGTTTTAGGCATTGACAAACCATGACCCCCAATTTGGAGACCATAGACACCTGGGTTAACCCCTCCCTGCGGGGTTTAGCACCCAAAAAGGCAGGCCCAGAGCGAAATGCCCAAGCGATTCGCTTAGATAAAGGAGAGCTGCCTTATCCGCCCTCCCCCAAAGTGGTGGATGCGATCGCTAGGGCGGCCACCACTTGTAATCGCTATCCCGGTGTTTTGGGGGGAGCGTTGCGTGCTCAATTGGCAACCTATGCTGGGACAGAACCAGACCAAATTGTGATTGGCAATGGCTCCGATGATTTGATTGAGTTGATTATTAAAGTATTTGTCCAACCAGGGCAACAGGTGCTTCTGCCTGTGCCTACGTTTTTTGTCTACGGGCAGGCCACGCAGGTAATGGGCGGTGTACCTGTTTTTGTCCAACGCACTCCTGATTTTGGCTTGGATGTCGAGGCCCTAGTGGCTAAGGTTACCCCGGCGACGCAGGTGCTCTATATTGCCAACCCGAATAACCCCACGGCTAATTTGGTGAGCCGCGATACCTTGGAGGAGGTGTTGAATCGAGTCAACGCTATGGTGGTGGTGGATGAATGCTACTTTGAGCTGTGTCAGACGACGATCTCAGATTGGGTCGATCACTATCCCCATTTAATTGTGCTGCGTAGTCTCTCTAAAAGTTTTGGGCTGGCGGGGTTGCGGATTGGCTATGCCATTGCCAATGCCCAAGTAGTCGATTATCTGTATCGAGCGGCCCAATTATTTCCGGTGAATACGGTGGCGATCGCCGCCGCCTTGGCTGCCCTTGAGGATCAAGCTTATATCCAGGACAATATTCACCGAATTCTCAGCGACAAACTGCAATTACAAGAACAATTAGAAGGATTGGGACTTCAAGTCTATCCATCAGCTACTAACTTTTTATTCGTGAATACACAACCCTTGAATCTGCCTTCAGCCCCGTTAGTGGCGGCACTACAAGAACGCAATATTTGGGTAGCAGATTTTGGCAATACTCCTGGGTTAGGGGCTTACTATTTCCGCATCGCTGTCGGCACTCCAGCAGAAAATCAAGGGTTTTTACAAGGCTTGGCAGATGCGCTCCTATCGCTGTCTTGAGGATTGTCCTAGGAAGGAAAACGATGTCTGCCAAAATTCTTCAGAAACTCACACCTCATTTGCAAGATCTCGGTGGTTTTACAGCTCGACGACTTCTTCCCCATGGCGATCTCGCCATGGTTGGCCCCTTTATCTTTTTTGATCATCTTGGTCCTGCCACCTTTCCACCGGGTAAAGGTGTTGATGTCCGCCCCCATCCCCATATCAACCTGGCCACAGTCACCTATTTGTTTGAGGGAGCACTCCTGCACCGCGATAGCTTAGGCAGTGTTCAGGAAATTCACCCCGGCGCTGTGAACTGGATGACGGCTGGGCGAGGCATTGTTCACTCTGAGCGATCGTCCGCTGCCGATCGAGAAACCACTTCCACCCTCCACGCTATCCAAACCTGGGTTGCCCTCCCAGAAGAACACGAAGAAACCAAACCCACTTTCCATCATCATCCGGCTGACAGCCTGCCGCAATGGCAAGACAATGGGGTTACTCTGACTTTGATTGCTGGCTCCGCCGATGGACACACCTCCCCCGTCAAAACTTTCTCTCCGATTCTCTACTTGGATCTCTCGTTGCCAGTAGGTTCCAGTGTCAGCCTTCCGGTTGAGTACAGCGAACGTGCTGTCTACAGTGTCACTTCCGGCCTACAGCTAGATAGCCTTACTCTAGAACCCCACTGCCTAGCCGTATTAGCCTCTGGCGAATCGATCTCGCTCTCTGCCGCGACAGATGTTCGTTGTGTGGTAATCGGCGGTGAACCTGTGGGTCAGCGGCACAAGTGGTGGAATTTTGTATCCAGCCGTCTAGAGCGAATTGAGCAAGCAAAGGAAGACTGGCAGGCAGGACGCTTTGCCAAAGTCCCAGATGAAACAGAGTTTATTCCGCTACCCGATGCGTAGATATAGCGTAATGAAAAGCTGTTTGTGTGGGATCATCTGGGTCTCGCCAAGACAGACTCCTATCCCAAGGTGATGAAGATCACGAAACGCTGGTGATCCTTATCCTGCTTAAGTTGAGCTGAAATTGCCATACTACAAGAGACTCGGTCCTAATCTGAGTCGTCAATGGGGAACACACAGTATACCGACAAACTTGGTTCAGTTTGTCGGTTTTTATGGTTGTAAGCGAGGGATACATGATCGGGGGATTTACCGCATCAGTCCCATCGTATGTTTCCAGGATAATTCTTTCCGTAAAATATCGAGGGCTCTGCGATCGCTCCCTTCAAATAGAGGACTAATTTGGCCTAGGACTTGTTCAACCAACTGTGCAGCAAATGCGCCCCCCGAACGCAACAGATGACTATAGTAACCAAACTGTGGTTGATGCTGCCGATCTAAATGAAAGGCATGGATATCCTCTGTGGTCATCGTCCAGACTGGGGTATTAACGGGCACAATCGTACTGGGAATCCCTTGATAACCATAGGCATCTGGGCAATCTTGCACCAGGACACCAATTAACACACCCCAAAGCAGGGTGCGAGTTTCCCGAATTAAATCAGGGGTAAAGAACGGATCCGGTTGACTAACCAAACGTGGCCCCGTATTCAGATAAGCGGGGTTGAACAGTTGAGAATTATAGATCAGCCCCACGGCCCAGTGACGGTTCTCGGTTTCTAATTTCACAAAACAGCCAAACCCATAATCCTCCGGTTGCGGGGGTGTCAGCACCTCCATCTCGTCATCGACTTGGATGACATAATCACAGTGGGAGTCAGACTTAACAACTTTTCCAAGTTTCATGATGATGAACCTGATATTTTTGCAGTTGCCGATCCATGGCCGTGGGTGGGGCAAGGCGGAGCACTAATGGAACGATCCAACCAGCCCACCGCTTGTTGTAAACGCACCAGTCCTTCTTCAGACTGATCTTTGAGTAAAAAAACAATGGCAGCAGAAGCTTGCTCTAAGGCCCGGGCTCGACGATTGCCTTTGAGACGATGCCAGTCTCCTGAAGAGATAGTGAGCTGTTCTGAGAGTTTCTGGGCTGTTGCTAATGCTGGTGGGGATGTCGGGATTTGAGGGGGTGTGCCTTCGATGGGCGGATGTTGTGTAGACATAATTTGTTGGCTCCATTTGGCTCCATGCTTGAAGCTGATTGTAGCGAGGGTACACTAATTTTGTCAGGTCTAAAGATTTACTGAAGCCATGACATTTCTGGGCGGATACCGTAATCCCTGTTACAATGCCCACTAGCGATTCCTGCGACGTTGGTGACTGCCAATATCGTTTTATGATCTATACCTTTAACGATAGGGAGCTATTTGCTCGATAGCAGTAGACCAAGCTTGGACTTGGAAACTTTAAATTGAAGCGATCAACTCCCACCTGGATGCTTCCAGGTCAAAAACTGAGGTAAGACGGCGTTGCGGGAAAAGCACCTAGAATTGTGAAAATTTTCTGCTAGCACAGAACCCCAGCTCCAGGCTGAGGTTCTCATTTTTTGAGGGAATGGGGGCGGAGGGACTTGAACCCTCACGACTGTTAAGGTCAACGGATTTTCATTCTCTCGCTACTTTCGCAGCTACCGGGTCTGGTTTTGAGAATTGGACTCTCCCTTTACCCGCGCTCATGCTCAAGACAAAGCTTGGCTAGCGTGAGGGTAGCTCCCGTCGAGTCTCTGCACCTTCCAAGTCAGCCCGTAGATGACTTGGCTTGGCTCAGGATTGCCTTGTCTGAGGTTCAGATTTAGGTTTCCCTGAATTTGAGAGCATTCACTTACACAATTTCTCATGCAAGGCTCAGCTTTCTAAGTCCGTAGCGTCTACCATTCCGCCACGCCCCCTTATTGCTTGGACTACCATAGCATGGGATTATAGCAAGTTTTCAAATCATTATTGAGGTGAAGCAAAAGATGTCAGAGCTAACGCTGGTGATTGGGAATAAAAATTACTCCTCATGGTCGTTGCGGCCTTGGCTCTTCCTGAAACAGGTGCAGGTTCCCTTCCAGGAGGTGCGAATTGCCCTGTATACCAACACCACTCATGCCCAACTGGCTCAATATTCGCCGTCGGGTATTGTGCCCGTTTTGATCCAGGATGAGGTCAAGATTTGGGATTCCCTCGCCATTTGTGAATATATTGCTGAGTGTTATCAACAGGGTTGGCCTGAGGATGCGATTGCACGATCGCAAGCACGTTCCGTTGCAGCGGAGATGCATTCAGGATTCGTTGCCCTCCGTTCTGAGATGCCCATGAACTGTCGGGCTCGCCGCGTCGGTGTTTCCCCTTCTGCTGCTTGTCAGGCTAATATTCAGCGCATCCTATCTATCTGGCAATCTTGTCGCCAAACCTATGGCGAGGCAGGATCTTGGCTGTTTGGCTCCTTTTCCATTGCCGATGCGATGTATGCGCCTGTGGCCTCCCGTTTTGTCACCTATGGTGTTCCCCTGCCTGAGATCGCTCAAGAGTATGTCAATACTATCTATGCACATCCTGGTATGCAGGAATGGCTTCAGGCTGCCCAAGAAGAACCTGAAATAATTTCAGAATCCGAGCTAGGCCAGCCAGTTCCTTAATCAGGGCGAACGATGATGGGAACATAGCAACTTCACAGAGGGATAGAACATTCGTGAACGTTATAGAACTTGCTGAAACCAATGACCAGATTCAAGCCTGCTATCCAGTAATGGTGCAACTGCGCCCCCACCTAAAGGTGAACAGTTTTATCCCCAGGGTAAGACAGCAAATGCAAAGGGGGTACCAGTTAGCTTATTTGCAAACCGAGATTCAAATTTGTACCGTAACTGGGTTTCGCATTAGTGAGAATTTAGCTTGGGGGCAGTTCATGTATGTGGATGATTTAGTAACAGATGCGGAGATGCGTTCTCAAAACTATGGTCACCAGATCTTAAACTGGTTAGTCAATTATGCTCACCAGCAAGATTGTCAAGAGTTACACCTAGATTCTGGCCTTCAACGTTTGGATGCTCATCGTTTCTACCAAAGAGAAGATCTGCAAATTAGTGGCTATCATTTTGTGTTGAACCTTTAATTGAGAATACTCTATTGGCCTTGAGCGTGGTAATGATGTCGCAAACTTTAGTCATTAAAATTGGCACTTCTAGCTTGACCCATCCAGAGACTGGGCATTTGGCCTTAGCCACGATCGCAACCCTCGTTGAAGTCCTTACCCAGTTACAACAAGCAGGCCATCAGGTGATTTTGGTGTCTTCTGGAGCTGTTGGCATTGGTTGTGCCCGTTTAGGTCTAACAGAACGGCCACGGGCCATTACTCTCAAGCAAGCGGTGGCGGCGGTGGGACAAGGGCGATTAATGCGGATTTATGACGACTTTTTTACTAGTCTGCAACAACCCATTGCCCAAGTCTTGCTGACCCGTGGGGATTTAGTGGATCGCAATCGCTATATTAATGCCTCCAATACCTTGCAAACGTTACTGAAATTGAGGGTCATTCCCATTGTCAATGAGAATGATACCGTGGCTGTGGATGAGCTATTGCGTTTTGGCGACAACGATACCCTATCTGCGTTAGTGGCTGGGTTAGTGCAAGCAGATTGGCTGTTTTTGCTCACGGATGTCGATCGCCTCTACTCCGCTGATCCACGCACTCAGCCAGATGCCCAACCGATTGCTCAAGTCGAGAGTATGGAGCAGCTCACCCTCCTCAAGGTCAATGCTGGCGATCGCGGATCTCCATGGGGAACCGGAGGGATGGCCACCAAACTCTCAGCAGCGGCGATCGCCACCGATGCTGGCGTGCGAACAGTTATTACTCAAGGAAAAACCCCTGCCAATATTCCTCGCATCTTAGCAGGCGAACCGATTGGCACCCAGTTTCAACCCCATCCTCAACCCCATAATGCCCGCAAACATTGGATTGCCCATGCCCTAGTCCCCGCCGGTAAGCTCGTCTTGGATGAAGGAGCCGTCAACGCCATTACTCAACTGGGGAAATCTTTACTCGCTGCTGGAATTACCGCCGTTGAAGGTCATTTTCAAAGCCAAGAGGCCGTTAGTTTTTATAATGCTGCTGGAGAAGAAATTGCCCGAGGATTGGTCAATTATAGTAGTGAGGAACTACAGCAGATCCAAGGAAAACAATCAGAGGAAATTGCCACTGTCCTAGGCTATGCCGGGGCAGAGACAGTGGTTCACCGCGATAATTTAGTGATTACAGGGTGATGCATCCCGTTTCTATGAAACCCACTTCCATCTTCGCCTTAATGCCTGTGACTTGGCTCAGGAGACCTCGGTGAGAGCATCACTGCGGTTTATATTCCTCAGTCGTCGTCCCCAAAGATTACGAGCAGGCTGGCGAATCCTCCTACAAACGGCCTTCGATCTAGGGACGTATGTTTGTCTACACTTTGTCTTCTTCCGCAATATCTCCAGCTCTAGTCAACAAGCTTTTGTCTTTAATCAGCTTATTTTGCTAGCATCAACGACCTTATCAATCTTTGTAGCCCGTCGTTCTCTAGATAGACGTTCTTTTGATTCCTTAGGGTTACACATCAATACTTGGATGCTATGGGATTTGGTTTTTGGATTTGGACTGGCAGGATTGCTAATCGTCGGGATCTATGGCTTTGAGCTACAAGCTGGATGGCTGACATTCAAGGGCTACACTTGGCAACATATCCCTCTAGACACTATCCTTTCCGAAACCTTCGCTGGGTTCTTGGTTTTAGGGATATGCCCGTCCTGGCAAGAAGAACTCACCCATCGAGGGTATTGGCTACAAAATATAAAAGAAGGGCTTAACCTTGCGTTAGGCATTGCGTTGACCTCTATTTTTTTCGCGGTGAGTCATTTGCGCAATCCCCATGCGACAACGCTATCCACCTTGATCATTTTTATCGCAGGACTGTGGTTGGTCTATGCTTGGCTGAGCACGCGGCAATTGTGGTTGCCCCTGGGTCTGCACGCGGGTTGGAACTTTTTTGAAGGGATTGTTTTTGGTTTCCCGGTCAGTGGTTACCAGAGTTTTCATTTAATTGAGCAAACCGTTTCTGGACCCACCTGGATTACAGGTGGAGCCTTTGGCCCAGAAGCAGGTTTAGTCGGACTGGTCGCCATTGCCCTAGGAGTGTTGTGCGTGTTTGCCTGGAGTCGTTGGCGAACCTACTGGGATCAACAAACCCAGATCAGCAGCCCCTAGTTTAGGGGCATAGAGGCATCGAGTTAGGACGTCGGCGTTAGAGACCAACAGCTCCTAAGGCAAAGGGATAGAGGCATCCCCTATTTGCGTCCATTCATGATTGCCCAAAATTGCCTCTGGATAGCGATAATGCTTAAACTCCAATAAATTGTGAAACGGATCTTCCAGAAAAAACGTGTGATGCTCTAAAGGTAGATCCGGGAAACGGCGTTTGAGATGTTGGTAAAACTGGAGTTGACGGTGTTGGCTTCGCTCTAATAGACTTTGCCAAGCCGCCTTTTGAGAAAAAACTAAGCCAAAATGCCGTGGATAAATGCTTTTTTGAGGGATTAAAGGTTCATCGGTAACGTGGGCCACCAGTTGGTGACCATAGAGGCTCAAAATTAAGGATTGGGAATTTTCTCTGCCCAAGTCGCATCCCAGGCCATCGTGGTAGAACTGTTTAGTCTCTGGGATATTCGTGACAGGAAAAGCGAGGTGGAATAGGATGAAATCAGTTGCAGGCTGTTGTCCTTCCATTGATAGGGTTCTCTCAGAGAATGACTTTTCTTTATGATATTGGCGGTTTGCATCCTTGGCTGTTGGCGGTGGTGTTGAATGCAGGTTTGGGTCTGCTGGGATGGCGATTGGTTTCCAAGTTGTTAACGCCAGCCGGGTTAATACATGCCTGGATTTTAGGTGTGATCATTTGGGGTCTCTTAGGGGCAGCAGGCTATGGGGTGGTCTTGTTTTACTTCCTAGCCGGATCAGCCGTAACCAAAGTAGGTATGGCTCAAAAAGAAGCCGCAGGTATTGCCGAAAAACGTTCAGGGGCACGGGGACCTGAAAATGTCTGGGGTTCAGCCGCCAGTTCTACCCTGTGTGCCTTAGCAACCTTGGTGGTGCCCGTTGTCTATCAGCCGTTATGCTGTCTGGGGTATGTGAGTGGCTTCAGCACGAAGTTGTCGGATACCACTGCCAGTGAAATTGGCAAAACCTATGGCCAACGAACCTTTTTGATTACAACCTTGCGTCCTGTTCCCCAAGGGACAGAAGGTGCTGTGAGCTTAGAAGGAACCTTAGCAGGAATTGTGGCTTCAGGGGTGATTGCGGTTTTGGCCTGGGTCGTGGGTTGATCTCGCCTCTGGGAATTGGATTTTGTGTCGTGGCTGCCTTTATTGCCACTACCCTGGAAAGTGTGATTGGGGCAACCCTTCAATCCCGGTTCGCGTGGCTCACCAATGAAGTGGTGAATGGTATTAATACCTTCATCGGTGCGATCGCAGCCATGGGGATGACCATCGCTTGGACGGCTCTGTCCTGACAGATGATTAGGGATAGAAGATGGATGCGAGAGATAGACGATAGGTTGATGCATCGGTGAAAGGGGGCCAAAGTCAGGATGGCTTCAAAACCAGGAATTGCGCCCATGGTATTAGCTGCGGTAGTGGGAGGGTCGGCAGCCTTTTTGTTAACGCAGCTTTACTTCAGTATTTGGATTGAGCCTTCCATTACGGCGGCGAAAGCGCCACCAGTTCTGGAAGTGAAGCCGACGGTGCCTCCTGCGATCGCAACCCAACCTAGCCCCCCTTCTCCTGCTGCTGATCCTGGAACGGATGTTTTACGCATCAGCAATCAGACCCGTTATCCAGTGCGGGTAGTTCTCCGCAGCCACCGTAACCCCAATCATCCCAATTCTCCTGGCACTTCCGCATTCCAAGAACCTGTGCATTGGGACTTTGCGCCTCAAGAAGGCAACCAGACAGGATTACAGGTTACTCTTCCTGAAGGGGGTCTACACCTGTCTGAAGGAGATGTGCTGATGGCCTTTGCTTTAGATGGCTCTCAGCGGTATTGGGGACCCTATGTAGTCGGAGATACCGATCAGCCGATTCAGCAAAAGGCGGTCTCGCAATGGCATTTGGTCATTCGACCCTGAACCCTTTCAGGATTTAAAATCCCAACTCAGTCTGTAGGTTTAAAAGCTGAGGCCGCAGGGCTTTGAATGCCTCACCCCGATGGCTGATGCGCTGTTTTGTCTCCCTTGACAGTTCAGCAAAGGTTCGTTGCATGGAAGGCACATAAAAAATCGGATCATATCCAAATCCCCCTTCCCCTTGCGGGGTCATCAGAATTTCACCCAAACAAACTCCTTGCGCCTGACAGGCGAGACGACCATCGGGGCGAGCTAGGGCAATGGCACACACAAATTGAGCGGAGCGATGGTCTCCGACCGACCGAAGGTCATTGCCTACATCCCCCAAGGCAGTGAGCAGGCGTTGAATCCGATCTGCATCAGTTTTGCCATACCGCGCTGAGTAAATCCCCGGTGCGCCCTTCAAGGCCATCACCTCTAACCCAGAATCATCGGCGATCGCCCATTGTCCGGTATGCTCAGCTACCTGACAGGCTTTTAGCGCTGCATTTTCAGCGAAGGTTTGGCCAGTTTCCTCAATCTCTAAGCCCGCTGGCATGAATTGCAATTCCCAAGAAAATTCTGACAGATGGTGCTGCATTTCCGCTAATTTACCTGGGTTTTGAGTGGCAACAACTAAAGGAGTCATAGATGGATAATCTGGTGGAAGGCCAAATTTAAGATTGAGATGGGTCTAATACTATTTTGTGTTTATTCGGTTACAGATTCACAGATGGGGAAGATAGGGGAGATAGGGAGGAATTTGCAGATGGACTGAAGAGAATGGGTATAAACCAGCATAGGATGAAAGCGAATCCTGTCGTGAGGTTGATGGATAGATGTCGGCTTTCCCTGAAATTAAGAGTATTTATACTGATGGTGCTTGCTCTGGCAATCCTGGTCCTGGGGGCTGGGGCAGTGTGATCTATTTTGCGAATGGGGCTTGCCATGAAATGGGGGGGGCAGTGACCCAGACCACCAATAACCGGATGGAGTTACAGGCTGCGATCTCCGTCTTAGAATTTTTGCAAGACAAAAACTTACCTGCTGGTGTGCCCCTGTACACGGACAGCGAGTATGTCAAAAACGGAATCACCAAGTGGCTGGTAGGCTGGAAACAAAAGGGCTGGAAAACAGCTCAGGGTAAACCCGTCTTAAACCAAGATCTCTGGCAACAGCTCGATCAGTTGAATGGAGGCTCAATAGACTGGCGCTATGTCCCCGGTCATGCAGGCCATCAAGGCAATGAACGGTGTGACCAAATTGCCCGTGCCTTTGCCCACAATCAACCCCCTAAACTTCACCAAATCACGGTTATGACTGAACTATCGAACCCCAACCAGCAGCCTACCCCTACCCCAGAACTGTTAGCTCCTCCTTTCAGTGAATCTAGAGTCTTACATCTGCAAGATTTAATGGCAACCCTTAAAATTGCAGATGAGATTGCAGCGGCAGGATATTTGATCAGCAGTTCAGAACTGGCGGATTTGATGGCGGTTCACGCCAATGCCGTCACCAGTAAAGGGGATGAATGGGTCTGGCGAAACTGGTTAATTTCTCGGGTACGGCGCGAAGGGAATCAAATCCTTTGGCAATTAGAGCGAATCAACTCTTAGGTAGAGATTACTAGTCTCCACTACCCGTGATCCGCTGTTTGAGCTGGCGATAGTTGGTGAGCAACTGTTGACGGCTTTCGGCATAGCGTAAATAGTGCCAAGCAAACCAAACCGAATAGCCCAGCCCAATGAGTTCTAGTAAGGGTGCCACTAAAGGGATGGCATTGAGAACATCTAGAACCCCATCTGCAACAGCCACTGAGACCAAAGCCGTTAAAATAATCGCGCCGGTTGTCAATGGTTTTTGATAGATTTCAAAGGTTTCCCCAAACTGTTTGGGGAAGACATCGACAAAGTCTCTTAACTTTTCGCCAATTTCCTTGACATTAATTGCGGTGGAATCGTTCGAAGATAGGCGCGACAAATTTCCAGACATCTCAGAATTCACATCCAAATCAACCGTTGGTTTGGCAGAGGTCGTCTTTGTTTCGGGGTCAGAAGCCATGATTTTCTATGAAAATAAAATAATGGAGTTGGCAGAAATAAAACTATATCTCATGATCACCTGTTTAAGCATGGTTAGCTTAACATCAACTGGAGCGTCTCAGGATAGATGCCCACAGCCTAAGATCTGATGTAATCATGTTACCCATTTTTCCCCAGAATACCTGTGCCTCTCCAGATGGATTTAATCATCGCTTGTAGTCTTTGCTTACTCCTCTTTGAGAACTTTGCTGATTTTGATCCTGAGGATGTAAACCTGTGGCCATGGTCAGTTCTAACTCAATAGAGACGGGAAAGATAATCCAAGTGCGGCGAAAGGGTTGAATCAACGTTTGCACTAGTGCGGACACCTCACTGATTTCAATTAGCCCTTTCCTGGTTAACAAGTTAATGCCCCGTTGGTAGAGGGTATAGCCTCGCGTCAGTGCTACTTGTAAGCCCGTATAGTAGTCGGGGTTCAAGCCTTGATTACGGAGCAGATGCTGACTGTAGGTGAAAAGCTCTTGTTGTTGATCGTTATCTAAGGCGCTAATATCCAGGGCTTTCAGCAAATTTCGATCCAGATAGCGGCGACATAAATCGCTTAAAATGCTATCTTGACTGTGCTGCCATTGCTGTAGATGATAGGTGAAGCGGATATCGTCCGCAGCCAAATAATCCGTCAAGGACAGCTCCAGCCCTGTGTGGGTTAACCAAGCGCTAACGGTTTGATCAGCGGCAAGTTGCTCAGAGGCCAAGAGTACTCTCGCTCGCCGGAATGCCTGTGCTAATCCCCAAGCAGATGCCAAATTTTTGGGATGGTTGTAGATTTGGGCGTACATAAAGTAGCGCACCACTAAATAATGCTCAATAGCTGCTTGTCCCTTTTGAGCCACCACCAGTTGTTGGGTTTGGGGGTCATAGTCTAGGGCCATGAGAATGCGCTCCAAATCGAGCTGTCCATAGGAAGCCCCGGTAAAGTAGCTATCGCGCAACAGGTAATCTAGGCGATCGCAATCTAACTGGCTAGAAATCAATTGGCTGACCAAGGGGAACTCAAAAGTCTTCAGATACACTTGCTCCAGTTGAGAGACCAAAGCTGGATCAAACCCGTCCAATAATTGGCGCACCGCAGGAGCCTCCCTCAAAATCCTGCGAGTCCATATTTCATGATGGCTCTGAAAGATTTCCTCCCCCGTATGGCTAAAGGGACCATGACCAATGTCGTGCAGCAGCGCTCCACACAGCACTAAGGCACGATAGGGCTGTAATTGTGGATAATGGGTCATCAGCCGATCAAATGCCCGCCGCGCCACCTGCATCACCCCCAAGGAATGGGTGAAACGCGAACCTTCAGCACCATGAAAGGTTAAGTTGGCCGTTCCCAATTGCCGGATCCGGCGTAACCGCTGAAATTCAGGGGTATCCACCAGTTGAATTAACAGCGCCTCAACAGGGTCTTGGGTCGCCAGGGTAATCGCCCCATGTAAGGGGTCATGGTACGTCCGACTAGGAGGAGGATACTGCACTCGCCAGCACCGCAGGTTCACAGAGCATTTTCAGCGCCTGCTGATATTGGGTATCCACTTCGGTACCAATTTGATCACTGCGCAGGGTTCTTAAAGTCACAACTTTATCGGGGGTAATGCCAATTTTATTAATATTGTGATGATGGGGTGTTTCATACTTAGCAATGGTAATAGCTAAGCCCGATCCATCAGACAGGTTGAATAGGGATTGAATGGATCCCTTGCCATAGGTACGTTCCCCCACCAGTTTAGCCCGACCATTCTCTTGCAGTGCCCCTGCTAAGATTTCACTGGAGCTGGCAGTGCCTCGATTCACTAAGACCACCAGCGGGTCATCAGTTAAGGAACCAGAATTGGCCTCGAAATTGTTGCGAATGCCCTGGCGATCGACGGTATAGACAATCGGGCTGGGATTGAGCCAAAGCTGAGCGATTTCCACCCCTGCTTGCAGCAACCCCCCCGGATTATTGCGTAAGTCTAAAATATAACCATCGGCTCCTTCGGCTTCTAGGCGCAGAATCGCCGCTTCCATCTGTTGGGTGGCATTAGCATTGAATTGGCGCAGGCGAATAAAGCCTATATCTCTTCCCTTCGGTTGGTTCCGCAGTTCCGCAAAAACAGGATTGATGGCAATGCGATCGCGCTTCAACGGGAAGACTAACACCTCCTTTTGATCTTGAGCATCTCGACGTTGCACTTTCAGTTGGACGCTGGTGCCCACCGGTCCGCGCATCCGCTCCGCCGCCTCATCCAACGTCAGGGTGGTGGTCGGTACGCTATCAATATCGAGGATCTGATCGGCTGCTTGCACCCCCGCCAGAGCGGCTGGCGATCCTTCAATGGGAGCCAGCACTTCTAAATAACCGGTCTCCGCATTTTGGACAATTTGTAACCCTACCCCCGTCAACTCACCCGCAGTGCTGGCCTTGAGACTGTCGTACTGCTGGGGTTGTAAGAGTCGAGTAAATGGATCGCCAAGGCTATCTAGCATATTGCGGATAGCAGCGTAGGTAGACTCTCGATCCGGCAGGGGTTGCACCAACGCTTTCTGTCGAACCGATCGCCAATCTTGGTGATTAAAAGAGTCATCCACATAGACTTGATCGACTAACCGCCAAGCTTCACTATAGAGCAGTTGCTCTTCAGATAAAGCGGTTGCCGTGGGCGAAGCCACCAGCCAAATAGAAATTTGGAGAACCAGAACCAGGCAAATCTGGGAAAAACGCGTAATCATATCTCTTAAATTCTAACTATAGTTCGAATATATATGGTCTTTTTCAGCTTCAATGGTCTGGTGTAAATCGTTTCGGTTTCCTGGCCTGCCCTTGAAGGCAATTCACCACTTAGACCGATTGAGCCAGTGAGAAAAATACAACTCTGAAATTTTCTGAAAGGAGCATAAGCACTGTGTTACATTTTTTATGAAGAGCGATACATTTTTTGGAACCCCTAGCTTTATGAGCAAAGTGTACGACTGGTTTGAGGAACGCTTAGAAGTGCAGGCGATTGCCGAAGACATTACCAGCAAGTACGTGCCGCCTCACGTCAACATATTTTATTGTCTGGGTGGAGTAACCCTTACTTGCTTTATTATCCAGTTTGCCACTGGATTCGCGATGACCTTCTACTACCGTCCCACGGTCACCGAAGCATTTAACTCCATCCAATACATCATGACGCAAGTCAATTTTGGCTGGCTGATTCGATCCATTCATCGTTGGTCTGCCAGCATGATGGTTCTGATGATGATTCTCCATGTTTTTCGAGTGTATTTAACTGGGGGGTTCAAAAAACCCCGTGAGCTGACTTGGATCACTGGCGTTATCCTAGCCGTGATTACGGTTACATTCGGTGTGACAGGTTACTCTCTGCCTTGGGATCAAGTTGGGTACTGGGCTGTGAATATTGTTTCTGGTGTGCCTGCGGCTATTCCAGTTGTGGGGGGCTTCGTAGTTGAATTACTGAGAGGTGGCACCAGCGTTGGCCAATCCACACTCACCCGTTTTTATAGTCTTCATACCTTTGTATTGCCTTGGCTCATCGCAGTTTTCATGCTGCTACACTTTTTGATGATTCGGAAGCAAGGCATCTCTGGCCCTTTGTAAATTCTGTGAGGCTCTGAAGCGGGTTTTCTGCATTCAGGGTCTCAGACTGTTTGGCAGTAACGTCATCAAAAGAACCCTTACCTGCTGACCCCCAAATAGAATGGAGAACATGCATCACTATGGGCAAAATATTTAAACAACCTGATCTAAACGATCAACAACTTAAGGAAAAACTGAAAAAAGGCATGGGTCATAACTATTATGGTGAGCCTGCTTGGCCTAATGACCTTCTCTATGTTTTTCCAGTGGTAATTATGGGAACCATTGCCTTGGTGATTGGGCTAGCGGTTCTGGATCCGGCCATGGTAGGGGAGCCTTCCAACCCCTTTGCCACTCCTTTGGAAATTCTACCGGAATGGTATCTATACCCTGTGTTTCAGATTTTGCGGACGGTTCCCAACAAGTTGTTGGGCGTGCTCTTGCAGACCACGATTCCTCTGGGATTGATGTTAATCCCCTTTATTGAGAACGTTAACAAGTTCCAGAATCCTTTCCGCCGACCTATTGCCACCAGTGTCTTTCTATTCAGCGTTGTCGTTACCTTGTGGTTAGGGATTGGGGCTACCTTGCCTATCGATAAGTCTCTGACCTTAGGCTTGTTCTAAACTCTCCAGCGTCTAGCTTCATTCATCTTAGCGTTATTCATTTTTGAGCATCTGCTTGCTTTAGCTAAAACAGATGCTCTTTATTATTGAAAAGCCTAATCTATAAACAAATCTTATATATTTTCTGAAAGGAAGATCGCTACGATTCCCAAAAAATTCTGCCAATTAAAATCTATAAAAATAAAATATGTACTGAGAGTCTAGCCTTTAAAAATAAATAACCAGAAGCGGTCTTGAAAATTGTAAATAATTGTTAATTTTACTCAGGAATGGGACTGACAATTCTCAGAATCTTGTGTTACCTTAGTATCCTATGAATTAGAAAAACTCATAACACTTATCCCTTTAGCTCTCATAATCGAAGATCTTCATCTGAATCAATCATTGAGGTTAAGTACCCAGCATAGGTGCTTTTTTAAGGGTCTAGGTTTTATCTTCATGGGGCTTGGGTGTTAAGAGTCATCACTGTAAAGCTAGATTGGTTTTTAAATCAATCTCACTTTTCTTGTTGATGCTGAAAACGGTTATAGCCCTTTACAACAAACGGTTCCGGCTTGTGGTAAAGATTCTTTGTTTATGGAAGTTTGCGTTTATCTAACTTTCGTAAGGGTTGTGTGTGCATATTTTGGCGTTTTTTGGGGTCAATGATTGCCCCTCTGTTTGCTGCTTGCTACTGTCCTCCTCCCCTGATTTTGTTGTTCACCATGTATACCCTCCCCTTTCCAGTCTTAATCCTCATTGTTGCCTCTTTGTATTTGTCAGCGATTCATGTTCTATTGCGGTTGTTACAAAATCGCAATCTGTTTCGGCGGCCTTAGGTTCATAGCTTGCCAGTGGCCTACCAGCACCATCTCTAATCAGATCTGAAATTACTCGCACCTAATTTATTCCTCAGTTGGCATGGTCAATCTTACCTGCATAAGAACTCAGTAGACCAAATTTTGAGAGAAGCCTTTGGCTATATGAGATTAGGAGAGTTTGGCCTAAATATTGAGTTTATCAAGATGACAGAATGGGTAAGCTAATAATGAATCCCATGCTCGGTATTAAGGAATATATTCAATGGGCAGATTAATTGGCTTGGGCTTGCTGGCAATTGGATTTTACTTCATGGGTCAGAACATTTATTTCACCACCAATGTTTACCCTTATTGGTGGCGTGGGATTGCAGCAGATGCTTCTGTGTTTTTCCTTACAGGGGGGGTAGTCTCGCTATTCTTCCTGCCTAGACGAGAGAAAGCTTTGGGGTCGATTCTTGTGGGTATTGGGGCGTTGCTGATTTTCTTTGGTAGCCGTGCCGTCCTCAACCCCACTAGTTTATGGCAGTTTTGTTTGTCGTTTGGGTGTTTTGTGGCTGGATATCAACTTTTCAGCACTGGCAGATTGAATATTTAGTCAGGTGACTCCATTGATCCGTGTTAAATAGATTGAGGATGCCCTAGCCACAATTTACTGTCAATCCTGAGGGACTTAAGTCTGGATTGAGTACAATACTATTAAAGGCCTTCTCAAAATTTAAAGGTCTGCTCATGTTCTAGTTGCTGTGCTGCCATTCAAGATTAGTTATGTCTTCTGAAGGACTTGTTGATAAACGTAAACTCAAAAAACCGCCCTTAAATATCCATGTCCTAGCGATCGCGTCCTAAGACAGACAGCCAAACGCATCTCTAAAGTCGATGATGAAATCCGTGAATTAGCACGGCAGATGTTGCAGACAATGTACAGTGCTGATGGTATTGGCTTAGCAGCGCCCCAGGTGGCGGCGGGAAAACAGTTGATCGTGGTGGATATAGACCCCGAGGAATCTGCTAATCCACCCATGATCTTGATTAATCCCCAAATTCGCCGACACAGTAGCGATTTAGCCTTGGGTCAAGAAGGGTGCTTGAGTATTCCCGGCGTTTATTTGGATGTGCGACGACCGGAACTTATTGAAGTCGCTTATAAAGACGAACAGGGTAGACCCCAAGCCATTGTGGCCACCGACCTGTTATCCCGTGTGATTCAACATGAGATGGATCATCTGACCGGGGTGATGTTTGTAGACCGAGTGGAAAATGGCTTGCTGTTGAATCAAGCCTTGACCAAACACGGCTTTTCCAAAGGAGCAGTTAAACCCATCGCTGCGGCATAGTGGAAGAACGCGCATATTGCTTAGCTTGGTCACAAATTCCTGGTGTTGGTCCTGTGGCTCTCAAGCGTCTCCAGCAGCGCTTTGGCCAGCTCAGTCAGGCTTGGGTTGCAGACCTACATGCCTTGGCCACTGTCCCTGGTATGGGTCCGCAAACGTTGCAGACTATTGAGAACTATCGGAAATCTGTAGATCCCTCTCAACTCTTGTCGGAGCATCAACAGCGCAACCCTCATTTTTGGAGCATGGCGGATGCTCCCTATCCACGGATGCTCTTGGAGATGGGTGATCCACCCCCCTTGCTCTACTATCGGGGACAAGTCCAAATAACAGAAAATCAGGGAAATACTCCTCTAGTGGCGATCGTGGGCACCCGCGACCCCTCAGAATACGCGAAACGCTGGACCCGCAAAATTGCCTATGCCCTGGCACAACGGGGGATGACTGTCGTTTCAGGGATGGCGGAAGGCATTGATACCCAGGCTCATTTAGGGTGTTTAGACGGGGGTGGGCGCACCATTGCCGTTTTAGGGACAGGGGTAGATATGATTTATCCGCCTCGCAATCAAGGGTTGTATCAAAAAATCCAGGATCAAGGACTGCTGGTGAGTGAGTATCCGGCAGGAACCCAACCGAATCGAGCGCATTTTCCGCGACGCAACCGCATCGTAGCTGGGTTGAGTCGGGCGGTATTGGTCATGGAAGCCCCTAGCAAATCGGGGGCATTAATTACCGCCTATCAAGCCAATGAATATGGTCGGGATATTTATGTATTGCCCGGTTCCCTGGATAATCCACGGGCGATAGGATGCTTAGGTCTGGTTCAACGAGGCGCTCACCTCATCCTGGGTATTGGGCAATTGCTAGATCAATTGGGGATGATTCCTCCCCTGCAACCCGAAGCACCCTCCCCTTCACCCCTAGACATTCCCCCATCACTGCCCCCAGAGCAAGCCACCCTGTTGGCAACTCTAGTGCAGTTGTGTGAGCAATCCGCAGAAGGCTCAGTCCCCTTTGATCTGCTGGTACAAACCCTTAATCAACCCGCAGGGCAATTATCTGGGCTGATCTTACAGTTAGAATTACAAGGATGTGTCACCCAACTGCCAGGAATGCGCTATGCCCCTAGAATGTGAACTGGACATCAGGGGTTGGCCTATTGGTTTTCTCCTCTGCCCAGATAGACTACTAGGGTACAGGTAAACGATGAGAATCAAGCAGGAATAGAATTCTGGGCTAAGAAGGGTTGCCCCGTTAAGCTGAAAGGTCGAACCTCGGTGACTTGTACCTCCACAATTTGGCCACGCAGTTCCTCAATATTGCCTGGGAAAAATGTCAGTCGATTTCCACGGGTACGACCCATGACTTGGGTAGGGTCTTTAGGATTTTGGTCTTCCACTAGGATGGTTTCAATGCGGTTGGCATAGCGGTGCGATCGCACCGCCACAGTTTGAGCCACGAGATGATTCAAACGCTGCAACCTATCAGCTTTGACCTCCTCACTGAGTTGATTGGTCCACTGCGCCGCAGGTGTCCCTGGACGAGGGGAATAGGCGGCGGTATTGAGCTGATCGAATTCAATGTCTTCGACTAGCTTTAAGGTATTGAGAAACTGTGCTTCCGTTTCACCTGGAAAGCCGACAATGGCATCGGCACTAATGGAGGCATCCGGCATTAAGTCCCGGATTTTATCAATAATCCGACGGTATTTCTCTTGGGTATAGCCGCGAGTCATCGCCTTGAGCACATCGTTATCCCCAGACTGAAAGGGAATGTGGAAATGCTCACAGACTTTGGGCAACTCATGACAAGCCTGGATCAAACGGTCTGTAAAATAGCGCGGATGGCTGGTGGCAAATCGAATTCGCTCAATTCCAGGGACATCATGGACAAAATACAGTAAATCCGTCAGAGTATGCTGATGTCGGCCTTCAGGGTTTATCCCTTGCAAATCTCGACCATAGGCATCAATATTTTGACCCAGAAGGGTGACTTCTTTGTAGCCCTGTTCCCCCAACTGAATCATCTCCGCTCGAATCGCTGCGGGGGTGCGAGATTGTTCAATACCTCGGACATTGGGGACGACACAATAGGTGCAGCGCTCGTTACACCCGTAAATCACGTTCACCCAAGCCGTCACCGGGCTATCCCGCCGGGGCTTGGTAATATCTTCAACAATATGAATGGGTTCTGTGGCCACAATTTGTTGCCCGGTGGCCACTTGTTCGAGTAACTCCTGGAGCCGATTAGCATGTTGGGGACCCATGATCAGATCGAGTTCTGGCACTCGTCGAAGGAGGGCATCTCCTTCTTGTTGGGCAACACAACCTGCTACCACTAAGGTCAGACCGGGTTCTGTCTGTTTGCGTTTAGCCTGACGACCTAAATAGGAATAGACTTTTTGCTCAGCATTATCGCGGATCGTGCAGGTATTGTAGAGAATCAGATTGGCCTCATCTGGGGTTTCTGACCACTGAAAGCCCATGTTTTCTAGGACCCCCGCCATCCGTTCAGAATCGGCTTTGTTCATCTGACAGCCAAAGGTCGTGATGTGATATCGGCGCGAATCTGAAGTCATAAAGTTATATAAAGCAGCGAGGGGTTGAGCAGGTCTTAGCAGCAAGACTTTACCTATGGTAAGCCACCCTGGAATGAGTTCGCGATAAAAGACAGCAAGCAGCTCCACTTCAATAGGGTGAAACCTCATGATTCCATACCTGCTGAGCTAACCGATGTACGCCCAGGACTTGAGTTAATATCAAGATGGGCCAGCAATCTTATATAGGCTGCTTTAGGAACGCAAAATGTCCAATCGGCTGAAGTTTTTTAGAGAACAAATGGCGGCTTTTGAGGGAAGTGCTGATCCTCAGAAAGCTATTGAGGGTGGCTATTATGTTCCTGAACCCAGAAAGTCAGCATCTTCATTGCTTGCACGGGTTGGTCTACGACCCTCTGCTACCCATCTTTTAATGGGTGGAATTGGATCAGGAAAAACCACTCAACTGCACATTGCTTGCAATCAATTCAACAGCATAGGAGGTATTTCGGCTTATTATGTTGATGTCAGTACGTACACAGATATCTCTAAAATGTCGCCTGGGGTTCTAAGTGCGATCGCAGGATTAGTTTTATCGAAACTTATCGAGGACAATCAAGATAACGAAATCAAACATTATCAGGATTTAATTACAAAATATGCCTACGGCTATTCAGAAAATTTACAAGATTTAATAGCTCATGAGAGAGATCTAATCTCTAGGATAAAAAATCCTCTTTTTGGAGAATTAGCTACTAAAGTAAGGCAAAAAAAGGAGTTTTGAATTTATCAACAGAAACTATAGAGATGCAAAAGGCTATCAAAGGTCTTAATCAAGCTGCATCTTCAAAAAATGGAGATATCATTCTTTTGTTTGATGGATTAGATCACCTTAATAATGTTCAGGTATTTTCGCAGATCGTTACAACTGACGTGCAACAACTTTCAGCAGCGGGTATTGGAGTTGTGCTTGTGGGTCCGTTGCTAGTGGCCTATAGCCAATATCGAGACATTATTGAGCCAGCCGTAAACTACACAAGCTACCAATCTTGTTTCGATCTTGAAAATGATCCAGAAGCGCGTACATTTTTTGAAAAAGTCTTGAGTGTGCGATCGCCGAAGGCGGGTCTTCGACCATCTCTAGAAAACTTCTTGGAAGAACCTGCAATTGAAAGCCTAGTTAATTACTCTGGTGGAGTGCTGAGAGATTTAATTAATCTAGCGCAATCTTCTATTGAAGAAGCCTATATTTCCGACGAAGAAAGCTTGAAATCAGAGCATGTTGAAATAGCGGCTAATTCCTTGGGTAGAGCTAAAATGCTGAGCATTTCAGATCAAGATCTTGATGTGCTTAAGAAAGTTGCTGAAACAGGAAATTTCATTCCTAGAACTGATGTAGAAATCAGATTACTCATGACTGGACGAATTCTTGAGTATCAATATCCTAGAAGACGTTTTGCTGTTCATCCAACAATTTTGCTGCTGATGCAGGAACTCTGCCATCCAATGTAATCTTTATGCTGACATCTCTTCCTTTGGCCTCTACAGATGAGTTATTCCAGAGACTTGGAGTACAACCAACTGGCAACATCTGGACGGTGCTAGTTGTAGATGCCTTAGACATGGATGAAGTCATTGAAGACTTGAGTGAAACAATTGCTGTTTTTACCGAATGTCCAATTAAAGTTATTCCTGCTCAGACTCAGGTTTCTGAGCTAATTGAGCAGGTTCAGCAATCTTCTGAAGACTATTTATTGCTATGGGCGTTTGCAGCCTGGACTTGTGAAGATTGGCAAAAATTTGATGCGGCTAGAAGCCAACTCATCAAGCCTCGTGGTGGCATGTTGGTCTTATCCTCCTCCTATACATCAATGATGTTAAATTGTGCGCCTAACTTTTGCAGTTGGGTTGGTTCTCGTTTTTATTCCTTAGCTAAAGACAGGGAATTTTTGACTGAGCAAGAACGTGAGATAAGGTTGGCGGCACTCCGAGAATGGTTTGGACGTTCCGATGCTGAAGTCATTGAATCTGCGGAATCCCATCAACTACCTGCGACGCCTGAGTATGGTGAATGGTTAGTGCTTCTGGGACGGGGTGACCTGATTGAGCGATAGAGATATATGGCAGGAATATTGCGATAAGATTCAAGCCCGAACGTGGGAGGCAGTACCATCTAGCAGATTTAAAACAGCGCAGCAACTGCGAGGTCAAATTCTTAAATGTTTAACACAGGCAAGTGATGAAGGGATCTTGGCCACTAAGCTTCACGAGATTCATGGCTTACTAAAGCTTGCAGAATCTATACAGGATGGGGCAAATGTCTATGAAATTTTAGGCGGTCAGCGCAACTTCAATCGCAATAAAGAGATCCCACATTTTGAACGAGTTGACGGATGTTGGTTCGACTTTGCTATTTCAATTGACCAAGAACCTAAACCTGCTGAGATTCTTGGTTTTAATTTTGAAATTCGTTTCCCTGATACACTAATACCAATTCTTGATGAGTGTGCATTGCAAATATCATTGTATTAAAAGCATTCCAGGTATTGAATTTAGTGCATGTTCTCTGAGAATTAGTATAACTGCTCAGTTCTTGCGCTTCGATCTCAACCTACCAGGACATGATAACCAAGATCGAGGAATGCAATTTCATCTACATCCCGGTAGCGATGACCTGATGATTCACAGTCCGCCGATGTCGCCCCTGGAAATTTTATATTTGTTTTTGTATGGCCTGCCGCTGCCAGATAAGCGCCGCTCTCAGCGTCATGTCTAAATTTTGCTTCTTGCTTGGCCTCCCAAAAGAAGAAGCCTCAGCGAGTTCAGCCAATCTCAGGTAAAGGGCAGGAGAGGTCACCGAATTATGTTATAAAAACATAAGTTTAGTTATGTAAAGCACTTGCTCAACATCTGGAGTAATTTCAAGCAGCAGATGTTTGGCTATCGTTTTATCTGACTGAAGTTTTTTGTAGATTCAGTTGCCCAGTGAGTTTACAGATCTGGAATCTAAGGTGATCATGTCTGAGCTAACTTTTTGAGTCTGGGCAAGACTGATACATGGTGCTTGATTAAATCTTTCAGTTCAGGAGATTCCGAATTCAGCTATGACCGCATCCCTTGTCAAGTCTGACCCCCAACTGCGAACCCTCACTAATCAAGATATTACGCTACAAGACGTTATTAAATCTCTGCCCAAGGATTGCTTTAAGCAGAATGCGCTCAAGGCTTGGACTGGCGCTATCACCAGTGTCTTGATGGTCGCTTTGGGATATGTAGCCATTGTCAATTCACCCTGGTTTTTATTGCCAGTTGCCTGGATCTTTACAGGAACAGCGTTAACAGGTTTTTTCGTGATTGGTCATGATGCTGGTCATCGGTCCTTTGCCAAACAGCGTTGGGTGAATGATGTAGTCGGGCATCTGTTCATGATGCCGCTGATTTACCCCTTTCACTGCTGGCGAATTTTGCACAACTTCCACCATACCCATACCAATGAACTGGATGTGGATAATGCTTGGCGGCCCTTTGATGGGGCTGAATATGAAAGCCTTGATCCCTTTATTCGCACTGTTTACGAGCAGATTCGAGGCTATTTCTGGTGGGTGGGTTCCATCGTCCATTGGGCCAATCTGCACTTCAACTGGAATTCCTTTGATGAGAAGGACCGGGGTGATGTCAAGCTCTCGATGGGGGGGGCGGTATTGTTTGCTGCGATCGCATTTCCCACACTCATCTTCACCACAGGGCTTTGGGGTTTCATTAAATTCTGGCTGATACCTTGGCTGGTCTACCACTTCTGGATGAGCACCTTTACCATCGTTCACCATACGGCTGCGGATATTCCCTTTAAGCCGACGGCAGACTGGAATGCCGCTGAAGCCCAACTCGTGGGTTCGATCCATTGTGATTATCCGCGCTGGGTTGAGTTTTTGTGCCATGACATTAATGTCCATGTTCCCCACCATGTCTCTACGGCGATTCCTTCTTATAATTTGCGGATGGCCCACCGCAGTCTCAAGGAAACCTGGGGGGACTATGTGTACGAGCGTCAGTTCAACTGGGCATTGATGAAGGAAATTTCCGAGCAATGTCATCTGTATCATCCAGAGCAAGCCTATCAGTCCTTTAAGGAACATGCAGCTCGATAACAGAAGCGATACTGCTGGCACTAGACAAGCATGGTCAACTTAAAAGGTGTCAATCTCTATTTAGTGGGCATGATGGGGTCTGGCAAATCGATAACCGGACGCACCTTAGCTCAAGAGCTTGGCTACCGCTTTATCGATACCGATGAGCTGATCACGCAATGGGCTGGGCAGGCGATCGCGGAGATTTTGCCCAGTCCGGTGAAGCGCATTTTCGGCAAATTGAATCGCAAGTGTTATCGGAGGTGGCAGCCTATACCCAGTTGGTGGTAGCAACGGGAGGTGGCATTATCTTGAGCCGCCAAAATTGGAGTTACTTGCAGCATGGCTTAGTGGTCTGGCTGGATGTGCCCCTGGAGCAATTGTGGCAGCGCTTACAAACGGATCAATCCCGCCCTTTGCTGCAAGCGGAAAACCCCCAAAAAGTGTTAGAAGATCTGCTCAGACAACGACAGCCGCTGTATCGACAGGCCGATGTCCATATCTTGGTCAAGGCAGAGCAGTCGGTAGAGGCGGTCAGTCAATTAGTCTTGCAGGAAGTTGCCAAGGTCATCCGGCCAGAGGCGCTGATGCCAGAGCCTGAAGATTAAGCACAAGCTCAGCAGTATGAATCTTATGCAACTAATTAGGCTGACTCCGTGGGTTGAAATGGTCAATAATGCTTCGGGTTAAGCCCTCCAGCGTATATTCTTGCGCTTCTATATCGACTCGACCCAAGACTTGCCGACAGGTTAAAGAGGTTTGCGGACCAATTGAGGCAATGATCAGGGGTGCCAACCACTCTTGCCAGGTTTGCTCCGGTTGGTCTGGGGTCTGGGCGATCGCCCCTTGTTGAATTAATTGCTGGAAGTAGCGCACGGTTTTGGAACTGGCAAAGGTCACCAGATCAATCGCCTGCTGCTCGAATGCTTCAATCACCTTGGGGTCAACGGTGTCTGGACAGACCGATTCATAGGCTGCAACTTCGACGACCGTGACCCCTTGGGTCGTGAACTGCTGAACTAAAACATCCCGACCCCCACTTTCGACTCTGGGGAATAAAAATTTCTGCCCTGCTAAAGCCTCTCGCCCTGGGAAGGATGCAACTAAGGCATCGGCTACGTAATTGGGGGGGATATAGTCTGCTTTTAAGCCCTGTTGTTCCAGAGTCTTAGCAGTCTTACGTCCCACCACCGCAATCTGCAATGAGGCTAAGGCCCTAGTGTCTTTACCCTGATGGAATAAGCGCTCCATAAATCCCGTTACCCCATTAGCAGAGGTTAAGATTAGCCAGTCAAATTGATCGAGGCTAGCGATCGCATCATCCAATCCTGCCCAAGAAGAGGGAGGGCCGATGGTTAAAGCGGGCATATTCATGACTACTGCCCCTGCCTCTGTTAGAGATTGGCTAAACGCCTGGGATTGAGCTACCGCCCGCGTCACCAGAATTGTTTTTCCAAACAAGGGTTGATTGGCCAAGGCCATAGAAAAATCCGTACCCATATTCAAAGAAGAAGGCTCAGAAGAAACGTTCATATTCACGGGAGACAATCTGCCCAAGGTTTGCCGCAAGGTCACTACCTCTCCCACTACAATGACACAAGGCGACAGGGATTCCCCCTGGGTCTGGGACAAAATATCGGCGAGGGTTCCTGTCCAGACTTGTTGTTCCTGCCATCCCCCCTGCCTAATAATGGCAATAGGGCGATTATGCGGTTGCCCATGCTGTTGTAAATAGACAATCACCTTGGCCAACTGCTGCCCCCCCATCAGGATCACCAAGGTATCCAGTTGAGCGAGAACAGGCCAGTCCAGACCCTCAGGATCATGGCCACTAAGAACGGTGAAGTGGGAACTTAATTGTGGATCCGTCAGGGGAATTCCCGCTAACAAAGGGGCTGCCAAAGCGGAAGAGAGTCCTGGCAACACTGTCACTGGGCATCCCGCACCCTTAAGGGCTAAAATTTCAGAGGCAGTGCGTCCAAATATAAAAGGATCACCACTCTTGAGGCGAACCACTTGCTTGCCCTGTTGGCAGTAATTCACCAATAATTGATTAATATCCGCCTGAAGTGTACTCAGACCCTTGCCTCGCTTACCGACAGGAATCCGCAAACAATTTTTCTTGGCCAAGTTTAATAATTCTGAATTAATCAGGGCATCATAGAGAATGACATCAGCTTCCGCTAGCAGGTTTTGCCCCACAACCGTAAGATGGTTATGTTTTCCAGGTCCTGCACCTAGGATAAAGACCTTGCCCCCCGCCCTAGGCGTTTGCGCTTTTGACTGTCTGTCTGAACTCAAGACTTTTAGACTTCAACTCCTTCGATCCTAGCCTGATTTTCCAGCATGAAACCATGTTCCTGCCATAACGATCCCTAGATTTAAGCAGTTTATGTCCCTCTTTGAGTTGACAATTTTTGGGCAAGAGTCACCAAGCCTCACTTGAATCACTCACAAATTTTAAGAATTACACCGAATTGATGTGAATATAGTGACTAAGACGATGGAGAAACGGATGCGAAGAACAGTACTAGGGGTAACTTTTATCCTTTTATCTTTAGGGGTAGGCAGTTGTGGTCTCATTGGCGGGGATGATGCTGATGTTCAGGAATCGGCTGAATCTTCCTCTGAACAGTCTTTTCCGAGTCCCTCACCCGAAATTCCCACCCCCCCCTCAGCTAAAGTGGCTTTAACGCGTCCCACCAATCCAGACGAACGTTTGCGGGTGGTCAAGAGTGGTCGTTCTGACCCCTTTGCAGACATTGTTCCGCCGATCCTGCCGGGAAGCGAAGCGCCTTCCTCAGTTTCCCCTAACTCAAGTTCTCCCGGCAATTCGCCGACAACAGTGACCTTGCCTAAGCCTGGATCGACGCTGCAACCCGATAGCCCTAGTAAACCGGGCACTTCCTCTCCTGCTGTTAAGCCGGGGATCCTACCAGGCAAGATTGTGCTGCCAACCTTACCTAAACCAGAGGTTGCTCAAGGCGTAAAGGTGATGGGTGTTGTGGTTGTGGGGAGTCAACCCCAGGCCATCCTGAAAGCCCCAGGGGAAAAAGCGACCCGGACGGTGGGTGTCGGTGAGCGAATTGCCAATGGTCAGGTTTTGGTCAAAGCCATTAACCTGAGCAATCCCGCTGCTCCCGTCGTAGTGTTGGAGCAGGCGGGCAGAGAGGTTACGGTTGGCGTGGGTCAGCAACCCTTGGCCTTAGCGAGTGACACTAAAAAGTAGACTGTTGCTACCCAGTGCTGCATAAATTTCCAGGATGTGAACGCATCATAATTTGCCCGCTCACTATAAAATGACAAAGCAGTAGCGCTGCAAGGATTTCCTCTGTTGAGGATGCCAATGCTATTATTCTGCTGTTTTGTTCTATGTAGATGTGAGGGAAGCCTTTGTTTACTCCCCTGCGCCTTTTGCTTCGTCGTTTGCTACCAAACTGTATCCGTTCCCTGGGGAAAGGGTCATGGCGAGGGGTTCGCTTATACCTGAGTTTATTTTGTTGTTGTCTCTTGTTGGTGATTGGCTGTCGCCCCACACCATCGGGGCCAACCACAGCAGGATCCGATAGCCGATTGGCCATTGGCACAACGGCAAAAATTAGAACCCTAGATCCAGCGGATGCCTTGGAGCTATTTGCGGGAAATCTGCTGTATAACATGGGCGATCGCCTCTATACCTATAAAAGTGGAACAACAGACCTGGTACCACAACTAGCAACTGAACTACCCAAAGTCAGCGAGGATGGCCTGGTTTATACGATTTCGGTACGCACAGGCGTGATTTTTCATGATGGCACCCCCTTTGATGCCAAGGCCATGGCCTTTTCCTTAAATCGCTTCATCAAGAATGGTGGACAACCCGCGTTTTTATTGGCCGACTCGCTAGCGTCCGTAGAAGCAAAATCGGCTAAGGAGCTAGTGATTACCTTAAAAAAACCCTTTGCAGCCTTTTCGGATCTCTTGGCTTTTTCGGGTCTGGTTGCGGTTTCTCCCAAAGCCTACGCGATCGGTCCGGGTGAATTTCAACCCTCCCAGTTCATTGGCACAGGTCCCTATAAACTGACCAGCTTTGGTAGTGATTCTATTCGTTTAGAACGCTTTGATCAGTATTGGGGCGAGCAGCCTCAGAACCCAGGAATTGATATTCAAACTTTTTCTAGTCCTGCTAATTTGTTCAATGCTTTCCGGACAGGCTCCATTGATATTGCCTATCAATCTCTCAATCCTGATCAAATTGACGCCTTAACCAAAGTTGGCAATAAAGATGACTGGCAAGCGATTACGGGGTCTGGGAGCAATATCACCTATTTAAGCTTAAATCTGCGGAATGAGGCGTTCAAACAGCCCGCTGTTCGCCAAGCTCTAGCGATAAGCATTAACCGCAAACTCATACAAGAACGGGTGTTTAATGGCCAAGTGGAACCTTTATATAGCTTGGTGCCCAGTATCTTTGAGGTGAGTAAACCCATCTTTGAACCCACAAGTGGTGATGTGGATGTTGCAAAGGCCAAGGAATTGCTGCAAAAAGCAGGATATACCAATAATAAGCCTTTGCAAATCGATTTTTGGTATCGCTCCAATGTGCCCACGGACGGCCCTGCCGCCACCGTAATTAAAGCTTTTATTGAGCAAGAACTGGAAGGCTTGATTAAGGTTGACTTGAGCAGTATTGAATCAGCAACTGCCTATAACAATTTGGCTAAAGGCACTTATCCGATGTTTATGCTCGACTGGAGTGGGGATTATTATGATCCAGACACCTACCTTCATCCCTTCTTAGATTGTGCGAAAGGATCCGTTGCCCAAGGTTGTCAGGATGGGGCGACAGTGAGCCAAGGTTCCTTCTATTACAGCCAAAAAATGAACCAACTCATTGATCAGCAGCGACAAGAACAAGATCCAGCTAAACGCCAGCAGATTGTTGCTGGGATACAAGATTTGTTGGCAGAGGATGTTCCCTTTATTCCTCTTTGGCAACGCAAAGAATATGCATTTGCCCAACGGGATATTCAAGGGGTGCGCTTAGAACCAACCCAAGCGATGCCATTTTGGTCTTTAAGTCGTTCCTAAACAGAAGCCTATATGTCTCGTTCTCGTGCGCTTCAAACCTATGTGGTGGCTCGGCTGTTGCTGATCCCTTTAATGCTATGGACTGTGACTACGGTTGTCTTTTTACTCCTGCGAGCTACGCCAGGGGATGTCGTGGATGCGATTTTGGGTCCCAAGGCACCTGCAGCCCAGAAAATAGCGATGCGATCGCAACTTGGACTCGATCAACCCCTCTGGCGACAGTATGCTGATTACATGGGTGATCTGCTGCACTTTGATCTGGGAACTTCCTTCACCAGTCAGGGGGAAACGGTATGGAAGATTATTCACGATTTTTTCCCCGCAACCGTAGAACTCACTTTATTTAGCATGATAGTGGCCATGATCATCGGCATTAGCGCCGGGATACTCTCGGCCTCTAGACCCAATACCATTTTTGACTTGGGAGGGCGATTGTTTGGAATTATTACCTATGCCCTGCCGATGTTTTGGGTGGGGATGTTGCTGAAATTGGTTTTTGCAGTGCAACTGGGCTGGTTCCCTGATGGCACCCGTTTTCCCGTGCGGATGCTCTCGCTCCGTCCCCAAGGACCTACGGGGCTGTATACCCTTGATAGTCTTCTGTCCGGGAATATCCAAGCCTTCGGTATTACCCTGCATCACTTGGCTCTTCCCAGCCTAACCTTGGGGGTGGTACTGAGTGGTATCTTTGAGCGCATTGTCCGTGTCAATTTACAGCAAACCCTACAGGCTGACTATGTGGAGGCTGCTAGAGCGCGCGGCATCCCTGAGAGGCGCATCTTGGTGATTCATGCCCTGCGGAATGCCTTAATTCCGGTAATTACGGTCTTGGGTCTCACCTTCGCTGCCATGCTGGGGGGTGCGGTTTTGACAGAGGTGACATTCTCTTGGCCGGGGCTTGGCAATCGCCTCTACATTGCCATTTCTGACCGCGATTATGCAACAGTGCAAGGGATTATTATTTTTGTCTCGGTCATTATTGTCCTAGCTAGCATTATCATTGACATTGTTAATGCCTATGTGGATCCCCGGATTCGCTATTAGGATTACGGTTGATTTTCGGTAATCCCTCTGACAAGGCTGACGCTTGCTGAGGCGGAAAGATTAAACTTAAGACAAAGCAAGGATTAGGGGTAATATCCCCGGTTGATACCTAGAATACCCTTGGCTCCATGATCGTTGATTTAGGATGACCCTATTTCTACGATCTGTCCCCAGGTTGCTTTGATGTAAGCCAGCTCTGAGTGCGAAAGATGAATAAAAAACATTCTATTTACCAAATTTTCTCCCGCGTTCTGGTTGCGATCGCCCTCATCGGTGTCTTAGTGTTGGGCAGCGCCGATCATGCCCTAGCGGCGCGGACAGGGGGTCGCATTAGCGGCGGCAGTTTCCGGCGATCCGCGCCCTCCCGCAGTTATAGTAGCCCTGGGCGCGGCTATTCCAGTGGTTATTCTAGGGGCTACTCTAGAGGCGTCTATCCTAGCGGCGGCTTTGGTTTTCCTTTCCTGATTCCCTTTTTTGGGATTGGGGGCGGCTTTGGCAGCTTGTTCTCGATTCTGATTTTCATCGCCATTGCCAACTTCTTAATTTCTAGCTTCCGCAATATTGGCGGGGGCAGTGATATGGATCTAGGCAATGGCTATGACCAAAATTCCGCCAACCCCCCGGTTACTGTCAATAAAATTCAGGTGGGTTTATTAGCCGCAGCCCGTGAACTCAAGGCTGACCTAGACCGGATTGCCCAAACGGGGAATACTGGGTCTAGCACCGGCCTAGCCAAGGTCTTGCAAGAAACCAATTTGGCTCTGTTAAGGCACCCTGAATACTGGGTGTATGCCAGTGCTGACTCTGAGCAAACTCGCCTCGCCGCCGCCGAGGCCAAATTCAATCATCTGGCTCTGACGGAGCGCAGTAAATTTCAAGCAGAAACCCTCTCCAACGTCAAACAGCAACTGCAAACAGCCACCAGCACCTTGGCAACGACAACCGAAGACGCCCTCACCCAAGCACCGGGGGAATATATTGTTGTCACCTTAGTGGTGGCCTCGCAGGGGCAATTGAAGCTGCCAGCCATCAAGTCGGATCAAGATTTACGGCAAGCCTTGAATCAAGTCGGCTCCATTGCTAGTGATCACCTGCTAGCCCTAGAAGTTCTGTGGACGCCTCAAGCTAAGAATGACACCCTCAGTGCTGATGATTTACTGGCGGCTTATCCCCATCTAAAAATGATTTAGGGTTAGATTTCTCAAATCCATGCTCTCAAGTGATTTCACGGGGTTGCTTCCATTTCCTCGCGCATGAGCTGGGCAAAGCGCTCTGTGCTATCGGGTACGGCTAAGCCCAAGGCTTTAGCAGCCATCTCCTTAAGGATCAGCGGATTCTGTAGCCAATGGAGGACAGTTTGCTCTAACTGCGCTGCGGTGAGATCGTCTTGGCGATAGACGGTTGCCGCCCCGGCTTTGGCAAAGACAGCGGCATTGAAGGCTTGGTGATCTTCAGCCGCATAGGGGTAGGGAATCAGCAGAGCGGGGGTGGCTGCGATCGCCAATTCACTCAAGGTGCCTGCCCCCGCCCGACTAATGGCCAAATCGGCTCGCTGCCAGAGTCCCGCCATATTCTCATAAAAGGGCATCGACAGGTAATGGGGATGTGCAAAGCTTTCAGCCTCAGAGTCTTGATTCCCCGTCAAATGAACTATCCATGCCCCTGTCTCTAACCAAGCAGGGGCACAAGTACGCACCAATCGATTCAAGGCCACCGCCCCTTGACTGCCCCCCGCCACCACAATCAAGACTGCATCTGTAGGAATCGGTAAATCTAGGGAACAAGGGTTGAGAAAAACCGGACGCACGGGGGTACCTACAACGATGGTGCGGGCTTTAGGCAAGTAGAGAGTGGCATCCGCAAATCCCAAAGCCACCCAACTACACAAAGAACTGAGCCACCGGGTCACCTTTCCAGGAATCGCATTCGCTTCATGAATCACCCGTGGCAGCCCTAAGGACCAAGCGGCCAAAATAGCAGGGGCAGCAATATAACCGCCCGTGGTCAGTACCCCACAAAAATGACCTTGCTTTAACAATTGTCGCGTTTGCCAAACCGCTACCGCTAATTTCCCCAGTAAAATTGGGGTTTGCAGACCCAAGCGGCTTTGCAAACCCTCAATGGATACGGTATGCAACGGATATTTCTCAGGGACTAATTGCGTCTCCAAGCGATGGCTAACGCCTAACCACTCCAGTTGGAACAGGTCTGCCTCTAAGACCTCTGCCACTGCCAGAGCTGGAAATAAATGACCCCCGGTGCCACTGGCCGCGATCAGGAGACGTCGGGGTTGTCTGTCCACTTCATCCTGTTGGGAATTGCTGACCATTGCTATCCTTGAATATACGGAAGTTGAGAATTCTAGCGTTTTCGCCTGTAAGCGGAAAGTAATCTAGAATTGAAATGCTACTTTTAGGGGAATGTGGCGTCAACCCCTTAGTTACCTAGGAAACTCTACCCTTAACGGTTACCCGTCGAGGGTTTCCTGAACTGACAGTGATGAATTGGCCTTTATTGTTCTTACCACCATTCCATGTACAACTCTATCCGCTTTTTGCAATCTGCTGACCTCCAACTTGTTCATTCAGCTCAAGCGCGGCCTCGTTCCTTAAGCTGGATGGGGTTGGGCTTATCCACCCTTTGTGTGTGTTCTTTGTCTGTAGGCATAGGGTTCCAACCAGCGGTTGCTGAAAGTGTACGCTTAAAGCCCTCAGCTCCTACTCAGCCGAAAGCTGCCCCTAGGGCGCTGATGGACAAGTTGGCTGAAGTTGACTTGGTGGCCAACCAGAAAGACTTGCCAAAATTGATGAGCTTTTACAGCAATAATTTTGTCAATGCGGATGGACTCAATCGGGAAGCCCTTAAACAGGTCATTGCCGCATTTTGGCAAGATTACCCAAGCCTAACGTATAAGACGCAACTGGTGGCTTGGAAACAGGATGCCCAAGGAGGGTATATTACCGAGACGAAAACCACGATCACAGGTACCCAATCGATAGATCAAGGTTCTGTGCAGTTAGAATCCACCCTCCATGCCCGTCAACATTGGGTGGGGGCTCAAATCACCAAGCAAGAGATTTTAGCAGAACACAGTCAGCTCAAGTCAGGCTCTAAACCCCCTCAAGTTAAAGTTAACTTGCCCCAAGAAGTGGCCGTGGGTGAGAAGTTTGACTTTGATGTGATTGTGGCAGATCCCTTGGTGATCACCCTCTTTTAGGATTGGCAGTAGAAGAGCCTGTTAACCTGCAAAATTATATGAAGCAGCCTCCCCTCAAGTTGGAATTGCTCCCTGCAGGGGGACTCTTTAAGGTCGGTACAGCCGCCGATAAACCCACCAGCGAATGGATCTCTGCGATTTTAGTGCAAGATGGTGGCATGACGATCATTAGCCACCGGCTCAATGTCGTTCCGAAAAAAGCCCAGCCCAGCAGTCTCAACAGTAACCCCTACAAGGATTAGAAAAGGGTATTTTATGGATCCAGATCGGTTAAAAATGGCGCTTGCCTCTACAAGCGCAACTGCTGAAGGTGAGATAGAATCCCCTCGGGTGGCGGAGGTGCAAATTCATCTTAAAACGGAGGATGGCAAGCTGTTCCTCTATTTGCCGACGGCTCATGAGACCCTGTTGGACTGGCCAGACCTGCTGCAAGAGCTGCAAAAACAATTGGATGCAGGCCAGCGTTTTTGGCCACCGAATACCCATGTTGACTTGGTGACGGGCGATCGCTTGCTGGATCATCGACAATTGCAGATGATCGTCAATGCCTTATCCACTGTCAAGTTGCATTTAACTCGCCTTCATACCCAGCGTCGGCAAACCGCAGTGGCTGCCGCGACTTCAGGGTATTCCGTTGAGCAGCAATCTCAAATTCTGCCCATGGCTCAATCCACGATCGCGCAGTTTGCTCTAGATGCTGAGCAAAAAGAGGCTGAACCCCTTTACATTCAAACGACCCTCCGCTCAGGTGCTGAAGTCCGCCATCCTGGATCAGTCATTATTATTGGAGATTTAAATCCAGGGAGTTCGGTGGTAGCCGATGGGGATATTGTCGTTTGGGGACGCCTTAGAGGCGTTGCCCATGCTGGAGCCAGCGGTAATGACAAAAGTCGGATCATGGCCTTACAGATGGAGCCGACTCAGTTGCGAATTGGGGAATGGGTGGCCAGAGCTCCAGAAGCCGACCCGGATCAGTTTTATCCTGAGGTTGCTTATGTCGCCGCTGGAGGGATTCAAATTGCTAGAGCCTCCGATTTCAGCAAAAATGTGATTCAATCCTAGCGAAATTACGAAATTGATCTAAACTATTAATCATTCGTTTGGCTGAATTGCCGAAAATCGTAGCGCTCTCAGTAATATGGGTCGAATTATTGTTATTACTTCTGGCAAAGGTGGCGTTGGCAAAACTACTTGTTCAGCCAATTTAGGGATGGCTTTAGCCCAGCTAAACCATTCCGTAGCACTGATTGATGCCGACTTCGGGTTGCGGAATCTGGATTTACTTTTGGGATTAGAGAACCGTGTGGTCTATACCGCCCTAGAAGTTCTCGCCGGACAATGCCGCCTAGAGCAAGCGTTAGTCAAGGATAAACGTCTCAATGATTTAGTGCTATTACCTGCGGCTCAAAACCGGAATAAAGATGCGGTGACGCCTGAGCAGATGAAGCAACTTGCCTATGCGTTAACTAAAAAATATGACTTTGTTTTAATTGATTGTCCTGCTGGGATTGAGATGGGGTTTCAAAATGCGATCGCAGCCGCCGATGAAGCTTTAATTGTCACCACCCCTGAAATTTCCGCTGTCCGAGATGCGGATCGAGTCATCGGTTTGTTAGAAGCTCACCATGTCAAAACCATTAACCTCATCGTTAATCGCATCCGCCCAGCTATGGTTCAAGCCA
The DNA here is from genome assembly GCA_012034865.1 of Acaryochloris sp. CRU_2_0. Classification (GTDB taxonomy): domain Bacteria; phylum Cyanobacteriota; class Cyanobacteriia; order Thermosynechococcales; family Thermosynechococcaceae; genus Acaryochloris. The sequence goes on from JAAUOM010000011.1 coordinate 45,607, forward strand.
ACGACATGATGTCTGTGCAGGATGTGCAAGAAATTCTCGCTATCCCCCTGATTGGCATTATTCCCGATGATGAAAAGGTGATTGTGGCCACCAATCGCGGAGAACCCCTAGTGCTATCAGAAAATTTCTCTCTCAGTGGGTTGGCATTTAAAAATATTGCTCAACGTTTGGAAGGGAAAGATGTTGACTTCCTAGACTTAGATGCCCCCTACGACGATATTTTTTCCCGACTTCGTCGTTTTTTCAGGAGATAAGTATTCTTTTCAATAGACCCTGATCAAAAGCAATGCTTGAGTAAACCGTCCCCTCAATGTGGATGTTCACGCTTACCGTTGAAATTCTATGATTAGCGATTTTCTAGAACGGCTGTTTCTAGGCCAAGATGAAACAACCAGTCGGGACAATGTCAAAAGCCGACTCAAAATAGTCTTAGCCCATGATCGTGCTAACCTATCGCCAGAAATGATGGAAGCGATGCGCCAAGAAATCTTAGCGGTGGTTTCACGCTATGTTGAAATTGATACCGACGGCTTAAACTTCAGCTTAGAATCCGATCAACGGGCCACGGCTCTCATTGCCAATTTACCCATTCGTCGCGTTAAATTAGAACCAGATCCACCCTCTGCCCCTGGTTCAGGTGTATCGACTTTACCCAATTCTCAATTAGAGTTACCAGGGGTTACTGATTCTGAACCTGTCTCTGGATTTCCTGCTGACTTACCCCCGGCCTCTGATAGGGGTTTGTTTCGGTGAAAGTGAATCCGGATAAAAATCTAAGGTGCGGTAGATCTCACTTGCGTTAAAGGGCGATGGGTATTCTCTGACAAAACAGCTCACAGGCTGTTGGCAGCAATTTTCTCAAGAATTTTATCTCTTACCTCCCAACTGAGAGATTGCACATAACTTCTGATGCGGCGGCTGCTCATGGGATCTCCCAAACCGATGATAAATCATTACAAATCAAAGCCCTGGCTACATCTTCCGGGACGGTTTGGTAAATCGATTCGCTGGTTATCCCCTGGACTTGCCATTAAGCGCTGGTTATTTTTAAGTGCCATTGGCGTGATCTTAACCAGTTTGGGGTTAGCTATCTTGATCAGACTGACCCCCATTTTTTATGTCATCCAGTTTCTTGAGTCCAGTCTGCGGTTTGTTGCCCAATTATTGCCTAGACAGGTGAGTGGTCCTTTAGTGATTTTGCTGGGTCTATTTTTGGTGTGGTGGGGGCAAACCCGCACCTTGGGATCCATTACCGAAGTCTTAGTCCCCGATAGCCAAGATGAAGTGGTTGATCGACTCCTGGTGCACCGTCGTCTCAATCGTGGCCCTAAAATTGTGGTTGTTGGTGGTGGGACTGGCTTGTCCACCCTCCTACGCGGCCTCAAATCCTACAGTTCCAATATCACGGCAATTGTCACTGTTGCCGATGATGGTGGCTCTTCAGGGCGGCTCAGGCGCGAGATTGGTGGTTTACCCCCAGGGGATATTCGCAACTGCATTGCGGCTTTAGCAGACCAAGAGAAATTAATTACCGCTTTGTTTCAATATCGGTTTACAGCGGGAGATGGTCTGGCGGGTCATAGCTTTGGCAACTTATTTTTGACCGCCATGAGCGATATCACTGACGGTTGGGAGGAAGCGATCGCTGCAAGTTCCCAAGTCCTAGCTGTACGTGGGCAAGTCTTACCCGCCACCTTAAGTGATGTCAGCCTTTGGGCAGATTTAGAAGATGGCCGTCGCATTGAAGGAGAATCTCATATTACGGCAGCCAAGGGAAAAATCTTACGGGTGGGCTGTACTCCGACACATCCGCCCGCTTTACCCAAAGCCATTCAAGCAATTATTGATGCTGACATGATTATTTTAGGTCCCGGCAGTTTGTACACGAGCGTGGTACCCAATTTATTAGTTCCAGAACTGGTGGAGGCAATTGCCCAACGCACAGTCCCTCGCATCTATGTGTGCAATATTATGAGCCAGCCAGGAGAGACCGACAGTTATACCGTGGCCGATCACGTCAAAGCCTTGGACAGCGCCTGCGGTAAACGAATCTTTGATGCGGTCTTAGTGCAAAAAAACTACCTTCTTCTATGACGTTAGCACGCTATATGCAAGAAAAATCGCATCCCATTGTGATTGATCGAGAAATGCTGATGAAACTGCGGTGCCGTGTGATTTTAGCCAATGTTATGGATGAAGATCCCAATACTCAGTATGTCCGCCATAGTCCTGAACGTCTTGCACGGGTTTTGTTGCGCTGGTATGGACGGGTCAATCGCATGGAATACCCTATCCATGTTTAAAGCGAGAAAATTGTATTGGTTTATCTATTCAACAGGGGCCGTCATTCTTTACACTTATTTAATGATCTCGGCCTGTCGTCGTCATTCCCTCTATCCTTCCTAAATCCAATTTTATGACTCTTGGTTATCTTGCCTTAGTGTTACATGCCCATCTTCCCTTTGTTCGCCACCCAGAAAGCGACTTTGTCCTGGAAGAGGAATGGCTGTTTGAGGCGATTACGGAAACGTATATCCCTTTATTACAAGTATTTGAAGGCTTAAAGCGGGATGGGATTGATTTCAAAATGACCATGAGTATGACACCTCCCCTGGTGTCCATGCTCCAAGATCCGTTACTCCAGGATCGATATGATGAACATTTGGCAAAGCTAGAAGAGCTAGCCACCCTGGAAGTGGAACGAAATGTTCATAATGGTCACCTTCGCTACCTGGCAGAGCATTATGTGAATGAGTTTCATACTGTGCGAGATGTTTGGGAAAATTATGATCGCGATCTAGTCACGGCTTTTAAGCAGTTTTTAGACACGAATAATCTAGACATTATTACTTGTGGGGCTACTCACGGCTACTTGCCCCTGATGAAAATGTATCCGCAAGCAGTGTGGGCTCAGCTTCAAGTGGCTTGTGATCATTACACAGAAACCTTTGGTCGTCCGCCTCAAGGGATTTGGTTGCCAGAATGTGCGTATTTTGAAGGCCTAGAGCGAATGCTCGCGGATGTAGGTCTTCGCTACTTTTTAATGGATGGTCATGGCCTCTTGTATGCTCGACCCCGTCCTCGGTTTGGTACCTATGCCCCGATCTTTACGGAAACGGGCGTCGCTGCCTTTGGCCGCGATCATGAATCCTCACAGCAGGTGTGGTCTTCGGAAGTGGGCTATCCGGGTGCGCCGGAGTATCGGGAATTCTATAAAGATCTCGGTTGGGAAGCGGAGTACGAATATATCAAGCCCTACATTATGCCCAATGGCCAACGCAAAAACGTGGGCATCAAGTACCACAAAATTACCGGACGTGGGGGTGGCCTCTCGGATAAGGCTCTGTATGATCCTTACTGGGCAAGGGAGAAGGCGGCAAAACATGCCCAGAATTTTATGTTCAATCGTGAGCAGCAGATTAAGCATTTACACGGGATGATGCAACGCCCCCCGATTGTGGTGTCTCCCTATGATGCGGAATTATACGGCCATTGGTGGTATGAAGGTCCTTGGTTTATTGATTATCTATTCCGCAAGTCCTGGTATGACCAGCAGACCTATGCCATGACCCATTTGGCAGATTATTTGAGATCGCACCCCCACCAGCAAGTCTGTCGCCCTTCTCAGTCTAGTTGGGGATTTAAGGGGTTTCATGAGTATTGGCTCAACGATACCAATGCCTGGATTTATCCCCATTTGCACAAAGCCGCCGAACGGATGATCGAACTGGCCAAACTTGAACCCGCCGACGAGTTGCAATGGCGAACCTTAAACCAAGCGGCTCGCGAATTATTATTGGCGCAGTCTTCGGATTGGGCCTTTATCATGCGGACAGGCACGATGGTTCCCTATGCAGTACGCCGGACTCGCTCCCATTTAGCCCGGTTTCAGCATCTGTACGAGGGCATTAAGCAGCAAAAAGTGGATAGTGGCTGGCTAGAAAAAGTGGAGGTAATGGATAACATCTTCCCCAACCTCAACTACCGGGTCTATCGTCCCCTTTAATTTCCTCCTGACAAACCCTACAGGTACAGCCTGGGGTTTCCCGCTAAGGGCTAAAATCTTAGAGCTTATTTGATTAACTCCTAGAACCTTATTATCCTGTCCTGATAATAGGTTATTCGGATAGGCTCTTAATATCAAGCACTGATCTCCTGTTTAATAGACTCTTCAGTGATTGGCCTAAAGTCTATCGAGAGACCCACCGCCTTCAGTACCGCAGCCAAAGTCTCTAGGGTTGGATTGCCATTACCCGACAAGAGTCGATAAAGGTGTTGTCGGGTAATGTCGGCTTCTGTAGCGATCGTTTTGACATCACCCTTCGCCTCGACAACATTCTTGAGGGCCAGTAAAAATGCCTCCGTATGCCTATCTTCAAGGGTTTCATCAAGGGCAACCTTAAGATACCTTGCTGCATAATCAGGATTTGAGAGTCTGAGCAGTAAATCATCTTGATAGCTTTTGACAGGCATTATTTATCCTCCTCCTTGTTCATCCTGATAAGCAGCCCATAACCTTTGTGCTGTCTTGATATCCTTGCTTTGCTGTTTCTTAGAACCCCCTACCAGCAATAGAACAATTTGTCCCTTCAGCTTGCCAAAATAAAGTCGGTAACCCGGCCCGAAAAAGAATCGCAGTTCATAGACCCCTTCGCCGACTTGCTTATGGTTTCCGAAGTTGCCTAGCCTCAAACGATCTAGTCGGACATCAATTCTAGCCTGGGACTGAGGATCAATAGCATCAAACCAATCATCAAAAGGGCATTGACCAGCAACCGTGACATATTTTTGAATGTCCCATTGCTGTTGATTCATGCTCCCTCCTACTTATAGAGTGTCGCATATATGTGACAAAAACAACCCTAACCCTGGACTTGCAATGCTCTCTAGGCTCTGAGTCTAGAGATTTCTCGGAGGGTTTAGCAGCAGTTAGGTTTCGAGAGTTTTCTACACCACTAAGGGCGCTAAAATTCTCGATTGGCAAAAATAATCGTAGAAATGGCTAAGAGTAAAGCCATATAAACCAGCCCATAGAGAGCATTCATCCCCAGTTGGGAAGGGGGAATCGTGATGATATGGACAGCTTGGTTTTTCAAATCCAGACGAGAAAGATCGGGGAATAGCAAATAAATTCCTTTGGCAATGGGGCGAATACTTTCGGACTTAATCGATTCACTGAGGGTGAGCAGATTTTGGCTGAAGTGCCCCATAAAGTACACAGCAAAGGTGAGAACTGTCCCCATCAATGAACTCGTGAAAGCTCCAAATAAGATAGAAACGGCAGAAATCAGCGCCATTTCCAAGACAAGAAAACCACTGCTGATCAAGATATTTTTCGGATTGTAATCAAACTGTTGCCAACTCAGGACACTCAGCAAAATTGCCGTCATGATCGCGATTAAAATCGTAACGACACCCGTTAGACCAAAATGCTTACCCAAGACAAATTCCGATCGACTTAAGGGTTTAGCAATCAAAATTAAGGCCGTGCGTTTCTCCACTTCTTTGTTGATGAGGCCGCCGCCCTCAAAGGCAGCAACCGCTAGAGCTAACAGACTCATACTGGCTAGCCCCACATCCACACTAATCTTGCCTTCAGTCCCCGCTGAGACTTCACCCAGAAACAGAATGACTAAAACCAGACCGATCGCATATAAAGCGGCAAGGTATAACACGCGATCGCGAAAAACATCCCGAAAAACATTGGCAGCAATGACGGCAATACGTTGAGGATTCATAGCTAGGAACACCACTCTTCATAACAGGAGGTCAACGAGAAAATCGTGGTAACCACTCTCAAGTAGAATACCCAGCTCCTTTACAGAAATTAAGCCTGCCTCTACCTGAAAACACGCCCCAATTCAACATGACAATTACTTTACAAAGTTGTCTGTTCATGAATTTTAAGGGCAAATTAGGGATAAGCAAGTCGAACAAAAGACTTTCCCCTCACGTCTATCAATATAGTGCAGACATCTGCATCATTTGCAGATGAAACCGGGCTGTGGAGTCTCCGTTTCCCAAGACCCCACCCCTGTGAGCTTGCCTACAAGCCTAGTAGCCCTCTAGGTCAGAGTTCTCCTGTACAAAATTTACGCTGCAAACAAAGAACATCTGGGTGGGTGAACGCCTCGTGCAACAGGGAATGAATGAGCAGGCTCCTCAGCAGAGTCCCTTAATCCATTCACAACAATGTGACCCTCAATTCCAGGAAAGCCCTGCCCCCTGTCGTCCCGCTGTGGGCAAAAAACTGTGGCATAGCGCCAAAGCCCGCCCGATCGCCTTGGCCACCTTGATTCTGATAGTACCGCCCCTGCTGCTCTGGAGTCTTTTGCATCCCCAGAGTCCATTCAGAACAAGTTTAAAGGGGAAGATGGGGGGTGCAGACATTGTGGAAGCGAACCAGGCTCATCCGCCGATCCGTCCACCTGTGCCCATTCAGGCTGCTGCTAAGCCACCCATATTCTCCTTAGCCCTACAAGCTCAGCCCACCCTCAACTCTCCTTTGCAGGGATTTTGTCATCCCCTCTGGGGTCAAGGGTGGTTAAGTCAGGGGATTCGAGGGGTAACCCATAATGGTCGGATGGAATATGCCTATGACTATGCCACAGGGATTGGCACGCCCGTCTATGCTATGCGGGCAGGGCGGATTATTAGTATCCAAGATCGCTATCCCGATCACGGCGGTGACAAAGCCCAAATCCATCGGTTCAACCATGTGTGGTTAGAGCATGATGGCGGCTATCGCTCTGCCTATGTGCATTTACAGCAAGGCTTTCGTCAGCGCGTCAATCTTAAAGTTGGCGATCAGGTCAAAGTGGGACAAATCATTGGCTACAGCGGCAACTCTGGCTGGAGTAGTGGTCCCCATCTCCATGTGGAAGTTCACCGAGCCGAAGCGCGTTGGCGGTTTGCGCAAACAGTTCCCTTTGCCATTTCTACCTCCTGCAATCTGGGTCGTCAGGCTACGATCGCCACTAAATTGCCGAGAGTTGAGGACTCGCAGTGACAACAGGGGTTGGACTTTGGCTGAGGCTGAGGAGTGCTTGTCTGGCCCACTGATCGGCGGCTAAAATGTCTTCCAAACTGGGTTGTAAGGTGTTTTGAGAGCGGAAGCGATCGCATACCGTTTCAATGACCTGGGGAATCTCTAGGAAACGAATTTTCTCTTCTAAGAATAGGGCTACGGCTTGTTCATTGGCGGCATTCATAACGGCGGGCATCGCCCCGCCGATCCGACCCACCTCGTAGGCCAATTGCATACAGGGATATTTCTGATGATTGGGTTCACGGAAGGTCAGATCCCCTGATTTAACTAAGTCGAGGGGTTCCCAATCTGTGGCGATCCGCTCTGGCCAGGATAAGGCATAGAGCAGGGGCAAGCGCATATCGGGCCAACCCAGTTGGGCGAGGACGGAGGTGTCTTGCAGCTCAATCAAAGAGTGAATAATACTTTGTGGATGGATGACAATATCAATATGCTCATAGTCAACGCCAAACAGATAATGGGCCTCGATTACCTCTAGTCCTTTATTCATGAGGGTGGCAGAATCAACAGTGATCTTACGTCCCATGGACCAGTTGGGATGCTTGAGGGCATCGGCAACAGTGACTTCAGAGAGCTTCTCCACGGGCCAATCTCGGAACGCGCCGCCTGAGGCCGTCAGGATAATCCGGTGTAGACCCCCTGCGGGTACACCCTGCAAGCATTGAAAGATGGCAGAATGCTCGGAATCGGCGGGTAAAAGCTTGATTCCGTGCTTCTCGACGAGGGGGAGAACCACTGGCCCCCCGGCAATCAGCGTCTCTTTGTTGGCTAAGGCAATGTCCTTACCTGCTTGGATGGCGGCAATGGTGGGCAGGAGTCCGGCACAGCCGACAATTCCCGTGACAACGGCTTCCGAATCACCATAGGCGGCGACTTCGACAACGCCGGATTCACCAGCCACCAGTTGGGGTTGGGGATCGAGGTCGGCAATGGCGGCTCTTAGGTCAGGAAGCTGATCGGGATCGGCGATCGCCACAATTTCTGGGCGAAACTGCCGAATTTGCTGGCAGAGCAGTTGGAGATTGCGTCCGGCGGCTAACCCCACAATCCGAAACTGGTCGGGATATTGCGTGACAATCTCTAAGGTTTGGGTGCCAATGGAACCTGTTGAGCCGAGCAGGGTGATTGCTTTCACAGTTTCTTAATTATTGTGGGTCTTCCCCATTTTACAGGGCTAGTGACCCCCATTACCGACTTTCACGGGAAACGCCCTACTGGAAAACTAGGGGGACAACCACCAGACCCAAGAGAATCCAAATGCCTGCAAAAACAAGAGACCAAAAGCGATGGTAACTCTTGATCACCCGCCCGCCATCGACTTGCAGGTGAATTAGATCCATCCAAGGAGCAATACTGCGTCGAAACCATCCCGCTGTGACCACTTGAGTCCCAATCAACTCCTTGACCTGGGAAAAACCAAACAGGAAATTACCGATAGGTCCAAATCGAGAAGAATAACGTAGAAATAGCATCCCGCTTTTGTCTTGCAGTTTCAGATCCGAACCAAATTTATAACCAGCATCGCCACGACCAATCAGTTGACCTTGGAGATGAACAGGTTGTCCGCGCAAAGGACTGGCATAGGGATCCGACATCAGGGTTAAGATATCGCGCTGGGGAGCTTGCCTAAAGTTGGGATACATGATCAAGGTTTTGGCTATAATGCCTAGACCCAGCCCCACCAACATGAACGTGATCGTTGTTGTCCCTGCTCCCAAGGCTCCCCCTAAAATTAAACCTACCCCCAGGCCAATAAACTCGGCACCATAGAGGCACAAATCCAAGAAGAAATGGCTATATAGACGTTTTTTATTCAAATGACGGCCTTCACCAATCACACGCCCCATGTCAAACTCAATGTCTAGGCCCAACTGCTCAGCATAACGACTCAAGGCCCGTACCCGCTTGCCTGTGAGGGGATGGGTGGATTGCAACTCCATCCAAAAAGCCCAAGGGTTAAAGAGATCCCACAAAAAGACGCGGCCAATTTTACTGGGATCAGAGGCGATCCGGTAAGCTGTCCCTGAAGAGGTGGCGGCTTTGGCATCGTATATCCCCAGCGCCCTTGTCCCTTCTAATAGACGGCTGGGTTCTGGGGAGCGCTGTCCTTCTTCGACAATGCCATAGGCAATTTTAACTAAAGCGCGGGATAAGGCATTGGGATTTCCCGTAACTTCAGCCGCAAAGTGATCGGCAAAATACTCCCGCACGCGGGAGAGGTATAGGACTAAATAGGTGCCAATGATGTAAAAGACATAGGCTGCGATCGCAGCCGTTTGGGCTGCATCTTTACCCTTACTACTGCCGCCGCGGTGGCCAACCCGATTGGCAAAGGTGTAGATTAAATAGGTGATTTGCACCAATGTGGACGCCAAGGTCATCACGGCAAAATCCCAATGGACAATATGACCCAATTCGTGAGCATAGACCGTGGCTATTTCGTCATCATCTAGATAAGTGAATAAACCCCGACTGACGACTAATCGGGCCTGATTCGGTAGAGATCCATAGGTAAAAGCCGTGGGATTTTGATCCTCAATGATGCCCAACCTCGGCATTTTGAGCTGACGTTCGCTGCAAATTTTCTGGAGGATCTGGCTGGTCTCTGGGCTGAGATGTTCCAATTCCATCCACGTGATCCAGTGGGTGCCGTAGAGCCAACGCTGGGTCAAATCCATCAGCCAAGGAGACAGGAAAAAAACGGCGACATTAAAAATGAGGGTAAGAACCACCGAAATTCCCAGCCCAATCGCCGGATTTTGACTTTCTGAGATCAAGAAGAAACCCATCACCAAAACCAAGACCATGCCAAATAGCAGGCTCAAGGTCACCCCAGAAGCAAGACCTAAGTTCCCCCCGATTCCAGACATGGCCAGTTTCACCCCGGTAGCAGCGGCTCGTTTGCTTTTGCTTAGTGGAGGGCTAGGCTTAGACGCCACAGGAGTGGGGGCAATTGGGGTGGGGATGCGCTTGTTCTGGTCTTCCTGTAATTGCGGCAAGACCTGATTGGCCCAGGCTTGCACTTGTGGCAGCGGGTTTGATGCTAAGGGTTGACAGAGCATCAAGGCTTGCTCAATCTGGCCACAGCCTTGATGAGCCATGATCAAATACATGTGCGCCTGCACATGGGTGGAACTCCCTGGTGTAGCAGTATGCCATACCTGTTCTAAAATACGGATGGCTTGGGAATATTGTCCTTGCTGTTGGGCCGCAATTCCAGCCTGCAAGTCCTCTTTTTGAGAAGCCATGAACCACTCGCTCCTTGTTCTATGAACACCTATGGATACACTAGGGGCATTTAAACGAAGTCCACTCTATCAGAAATAGGGTTTGCCCTCAGTGACCCAACTCCTAGCCGAATCCAAAAAATCATGCAAAAAGGGGGTTTCCCTCTGCATGTTCGTAAACTAACGGGATGCGCTTTACCTCAATAGTAATCAACCCGCAAACAAATCAACCAGAGCAATGATACAAGACCAAAGTTCAAACCTTTTGATACCCTATCATTGATGATTTCACTTGAGGAATAGCGTCTAAGAGCAGAGTGACGCAAAACCCAGTCCAGTCTACTTAAGAGTGCTCAGTTAATCCCAAGGGTTCACTTCACCTTAGAGGTTCTATCAGAGATTTGCAGCCAACGGATGAAATGGCTCCTACCGTTGACCCCTGTCCCCACCAGCCCCTACAGTTCTTAGCAGGGAATTGCTTTTGGAGCTGAGGGAACCATGCAAACCATTGCCGCGATTGATGTGGGAACCAACTCCATTCACATGGTTGTGGTCAAAATCAACCCTGATATTCCGGCATTTAACATTATCGATACCGAGAAAAGCACTGTCCGCTTAGGCGAAGGGATCAAGGATACAGGGCAATTACATCCTGATGCTATGGACAGAGCCATGGCCGCCCTTCGCCGTTGTCAGGAAGTCGCCAAGGGGTACAAGGTGGAGCAAATTGAAGCCGTTGCCACCAGTGCTGTGCGCGAAGCCCTCAATAGTCGTTCCTTTATTCGTGCTGTTGAAGCAGAGTTAGGACTCAAGATCAATGTGATCTCTGGCCCCGAAGAAGCCCGCCGCATTTATTTAGGGGTTCTCTCTGGGATCGAGTTTAATAGACAGCCCCATGTGATCATTGATATTGGCGGTGGCTCTACGGAACTGATCTTGGGAGATGGCCAAGATCCACGTTCCCTCAGCAGTACCAAAGTAGGCGCTGTACGGTTAACCGAAGAGTTGATCAGTACAGATCCTGTCAGTACCCATGAGTTTGAACGGTTGCGAGCCTATGCGCGAGGGATGTTGGAATGGCCAGTAGAGGACTTGCGATCGCACCTGGCTGACAATGAAACTCCTACCCTGATCGGTACCTCCGGTACCATTGAAAGCATTCTCAAATTACATGCCTGTGAACACATGGGCACTTGTCCCACTTCCTTGCATGGCTATGTACTTACGAGAGAAGACTTAAACAAACTCATTCACAAGCTGCAGAAGTTAAGCTATGCAGAACGGACTCAAATGCCAGTCATGTCGGAGCGACGCGCGGAAATCATTCTGGCAGGAGCCGTCATTTTAGCGGAAGCCATGACCCTGCTTGAACTAGAGTCCATTACCACTTGCGAACGTGCCTTGCGAGAAGGCATCATTGTGGACTGGATGTTGAAGCACGGCTTAATTGAAGATCGACTGCGCTATCAAGGATCCGTTCGAGAGCGCAGTGTCTATAACCTTGCCCATCAATACCATGTCGATTTAGCCGCCGCTGAACGAGTGGCCACCTTTGCTGCCACCTTGTTTGAGCAAACCCAAACTACACTCCACGATTGGGGCACCGACGAAGGGCAACTGTTATGGGCTGCCGCTATTTTGCATAATTGTGGCCACTACATCAGCCATTCGGCTCATCACAAACATTCCTATTACTTGATCCGCCATGGTGGTTTGTTGGGCTATACCGACGCCGAAGTAGAGATTATCGCCAACTTGGCTCGTTATCATCGCAAAGGTCCCCCCAAAAAGAAGCATGAAAATTATCAAAATCTTGTCAACAAGACCCAACGGCGCATTGTTGACCAACTCAGTGCTATCTTAAAATTGGCTGTCGCTTTAGATCGGCGTCAAATTGGAGCTATCCAAGCCCTGCGATGTGAGTATCAAGCCCATCTCAACATCGTCATCCTCCATCTTCATGCTAGGGACATTGGCGATGATTGTGACCTGGAATTGTGGAGCTTAGAGATTAAAAAAGTTTGTTTTGAAGCAGAATTTGGCGTGAAGTTGGTTACTCAATTAGAAGATCCAACCTCTCGTCCCGATTTACAGCTTGTCTAGGGGGAGGTATCGTTGCTTCTGTCAAACCAAGCGGTAGTTGAAGCAATCCACAAAGAGCTTGAGGCTAACCATAGTCAGCCAGTGGGAGCCGTAGCTACCCGTAACTCCAAAGCTGAAACCCTAGTCAGGAGTCTATTATAGGGGTATTAGGATCAACTAATGTAATGGGATCAACGTCATTTATGCTGAGTCTGGACAATGACCAAATACATCAAATTAAAACCCATGCACAGCAGTGTTATCCCCAAGAATGTTGTGGCTTGCTCCTAGGGGGTCTGCATCCATCCCTGGGTGATCTGCAAAAAACCGTTGATGCGGTGTACCCCACTGATAATGTTTGGGATACGGCTGTTTCGGCACCTCTCGCTGAGGATAGCCACCCCAAGCAAACCCTGACGTCAGCTCGTCGCTACACAATTGCCCCCACGGATTTAATCGCTGCCCAAAAATATGCACGCACTCAGGGTTGGGATATCATAGGGGTTTACCACTCTCATCCTGATCAGGAAGCGGTTCCTTCGGAGTGCGATCGCACCTGGGCTTGGCTCCAATATTCCTATGTGATCGTAGCCGTCAACCAAGGCATCTCTCAGGATGTTTGCAGTTGGATTCTCAATGATCAGCAGCAGTTTCAACCTGAGGCTATGATTGTTTCTGCGCCGATGGCAGCGTCAACTTTGGAAACCGATGTTTAGGATCGTGAATGTACAGGTTAATAAATTCTCGATCCTTAGCTAATCAACCCTTCCACATCTTTGTTAAAGGATGTCCGTCATGCTCAATCCCAATCTGGATCAAATTCAGCTCACTCAAGAAGAATATGGGCGTTACTCTCGCCACTTAATTTTGCCGGAGGTGGGTCTAGAGGGACAAAAACGCTTAAAAGCTGCCAGTATCCTCTGTATTGGTACGGGTGGTTTGGGTTCCCCCCTCTTGCTTTACCTCGCAGCAGCAGGAGTGGGTCGTCTGGGAATTGTGGATGCCGATGTGGTCGATAGCTCCAATCTGCAGCGGCAGGTGATTCACGGCACCTCTTGGGTGAATAAGCCCAAAATTGAATCGGCTCAACATCGCATTTTGGAGATCAATCCCCACTGTCAGGTTGATTTATACAATACTTGGCTCACCTCAGAGAATGCCCTAGACATCGCCCAATCCTACGACATTGTCATTGACGGTACCGATAATTTCCCTACCCGCTATTTAGTGAATGATGCTTGCGTTTTACTCAATAAACCCAACGTCTATGGCTCTATCTATCGGTTCGAGGGACAGGCAACAGTCTTCAACTATGAAGGTGGCCCCAATTACCGGGATTTGTATCCTGAGCCGCCGCCGCCCGGTTTAGTCCCCTCCTGCGCCGAGGGGGGGGTATTGGGAATTTTACCCGGTATTATTGGCGTGATTCAGGCGACGGAAGCCATTAAAATTATCTTAGGACAAGGCACAACCTTAAGCGGGCGCTTACTTCTCTTTAATGCCTTGGAGATGAAGTTTCGTGAGCTAAAGCTACGGCCCAATCCTGTTCGCCCTGTGATTGAAAAACTGGTAGACTATCAGGAATTCTGTGGGATACCGCAGGCAAAAGCTGCTGAAGCGCAGCAGCAAGCCAATATGGAAGAAATCACTGTTCAAGACCTCAAACAACTTATCGACAGTGGGGCCGAGGATTTTGTCCTTTTAGATGTCCGCAATCCCAATGAATATGAGATTGCCCGCATCCATGGTTCGGTGCTGATGCCGCTCTCTGAAATCGAAAGCGGTGCAGCCATCCCCAAAATCCAAGACCTCCTGAATGGCCATCGCTTGATTGCCCATTGCAAAATGGGAACCCGCTCGGCTAAAGCCCTGGGCTTCCTGCAAGAAGCAGGGATTGCCGGGATTAATGTCAAAGGGGGAATTACCGCTTGGAGTCGGGAGATTGATCCTTCTGTGCCTGAATATTAGGTGAGGGTTTGCTAATCTGGTCTAGTGCTGGGTTAGCGTTGTTGTAAGTGGGTTGCCAAGATAGCGGCTTGGGTGCGATCGCGCACATTCAACCGCTTTAAAATACTATTGACATGATTTTTAACGGTTCGCTCAGAGATGAATAATGTCTGAGCAATTTCCCGATTACTTTGACCCGCCGCGATCAGTTCTAAAACTTCCTTCTCTCTAGGTGTCAGTTCATCCAGCTCCGGTGGACACTCTACGGTTGCAGTTGCGGTGAACATTTTCTCAAACAAGCCTGGACCCAAGTGGGTATAGCCTTTATGAACCGCCCGAATTGCTGCTGCCAATTCCTCAGACGGCGTATCCTTGAGCAGATAGCCCTTGGCTCCATAGCGCATCGCCTGAGAGACATACTCCTCATCATCAAAGGTCGTTAAGACCAAAATGTTAATGTGCGGAACCTGTTGTCTGAGGACTTGGGTGGCCGCCACCCCATCCATAACGGGCATACGCATATCCATGAGAATAATATCGGGTTGCAGGAGCAAGGCTCGGTCAATGGCAACCTGGCCATTTTCCGCTTCACCCACCACCTCTAAATCGGGTTTGGTATTCAACAAACTGGATAATCCTTCCCGGACAATACTTTGATCATCCACCAACATCACTCGGATCATGGTTACTCTCCCCAAGTTGGTATTTCAATGTGGATATGACAGCCTGCTTGTGGTTGGCTTTGCAGTTGCAAGGAGCCTCCTAATGCTGCAGTTCGCTCCTGCATCCCCTGCAATCCAAATCCAGTGGTGTTTTTCTCAGGCAGAAATCCCTTACCATTATCTGAAATCTGTAAAGATAATCCCTGTGCTTGTTCGTGTAGGTTTATGATCACTTGGGTGGCAGCACTGTGTTTAGAGACATTCGTCAAAGCCTCCTGAATCAAACGATAAAGCGCGGCTGCCATATCTTTGGGAATCGGTGTCTGTAGATGAGTGGCCAAGTTAACCGTAATCCCTGTTGTCCGCTCAAACTCTTGGGTGAGTTTGGCCAAGGCACTCAACAAGGACTGTCCTTGCAAAGGATTACTGCGGAGAGTTGCCACCGTATGCCGAACATTTTGCAACGCTTCTTTGCCCAGCCTGCGAGCTTTACCTAAGTGATCGGAAGCTTTAGCTGTATCTTTGCCCAACCACAGCTCAACATTTTCAAGCTGAATACTTTGAGCCGTCAAGGAATGTCCAACAGAATCATGCATTTCACGGGCGATGCGCGTGCGCTCTTGCAGGGTTGCTTGATTTTCAATCATCAGGGCATATTGGCGTAACCGCTGATTGGCCGCTGCCAGTTCTGCTCGACTACGATGCTCCGTCAATAAAGCCCCTACCATCAGCAAGACGAACACCAAAACCATGCCAAATAGGAGCGCACTTTTGAGTTGTAAACTCGCCAGCAGCTCCTGCGAGAGTCCTCGACCTCGCCCCGGCAAAAGAAGTCCTATTCTACGAGGCATCCCTGGAGGACGGACTCGCTGCAACCCCGTCATTAACCGAAACAGGAAAGAACCATACGCAACGGAGGCAACCAGCCATCGCTGTTCCCAGGGAAATAACAAACAAGCCCGCATCACCACAACCAAAATCATCGGGATGAAGTACTCGCGGAAACGCTCACCCATCAGGTCTGTTAGCCAACACAGGGCAATCCCCCATCCCGTATACAACCATTGGGAAAAACGAGAGCGATCAATCGGTAATCTCCAACCCATACTCCCTAAGACAAGGATATTGAGGAGAACACCGAGGGGAAATCTCAGCCCCCGATCAGGAATCACCGTAGGCCACCAAAATGCGTTAGGGGGAAAGGGTACAAATAGAGCTAATAAGGCAATACCCAATAAAATCCATTCCAAATACAGCAATAGGCGAAAAGGATGATTGGGTTGGAAAAGCCGAGACATAGGTGGCAGGCGTTGAACAGACGTAGAAACAATGTTGCTGTTCTAAAGCAGCTTGAATGTGTTTCCACTATAAGATGACAGTTCCCCAGGGTAAAAGGATCTCCCTTCCTATCCTGCACCTTGGCAGTCTAGGACTTTGGTACTAGGTCGATTCAGTCCTTTAGACTTAATCCATTTGGGAACTGCGATCCTGGTGGTTACAGCGCGGACTTTTTATGATGAAAACGTTGGGAACAGTGCTTATCTTCTTCTAACCCCTGCGCCTAACACGTAACATCCAGAGGTCTTTTCAATATGAAATTCCGTTCCATCTATCTATTGGCAGCCTTGCCTCTTTGCATTCCTGTCTACAGTACCTTGACTCATGCAGATGCCGGATCCCTTTTCCCTAGCTATGCCCTTGCCCAAGCAGCAGGAGAACCTGCAAATCCCAATTCTGAAGTCCCCAATAAAGAAGAATTCAAACAGCGCCGCCAGGAGCAGTTTCGCCAAGCATTGAATTTAACCCCGGAGCAAGTGACGAAAATTGATCAGATTCGTGAGCAAGGCAAACAGGCTCGACAAACGCAAAGAGAAGCCTATCGAGCAGCTAAAGAGAAAATGCAAACTTTAATGGCTAGTGATGCTGGAGATGATGAACTGAGGTCTCAACACCGGGTTTTGCAAGATCTACGCCAAAAAATGGGCGAAGCTCGATTTGAGAATAAACTCAAGATTCGCAGCATTCTAACCCCGGAGCAGCGCACCAAAATGGTAGAGCTACAAAAACAACACAAGGGACGCTGGGGGCATCGTCAACACGGGCAGGATGGTCCTCTACCAGAATAGTAACTAGCCCTCTCTCATCTGTTTGACTCAATGGTAGAGTATCCCCAATCTGCTAAAGGCTGGGGATTTTTGTGGGGATATTAAGGGAAGATCATCAATCTGGCACGACCCAGTATAAGGATGGCGGTGCTTGCCCATTAATTTGCTGCATGCGATCGCCATCCCTTCCCTATACCCTCAACCCAATTATCAAAATCTTGGTATGGCTCTTTATTCAATATGGACTGGTTACTGATGAATTATGATCATTTTCTTGTTCCCCCTCATGGCAATATCTCTCTGCGTAAAGATTATGATCCTGGCTTTATAGGACACTTCCATAAAAAATCCGAGGTTGCAGGACAGCTAGAGGCCGGTGTTAAACAACTGGCAGCATATCAGGATATTCTGTATGCCCAAAATACCTATGCCGTTTTAATCTTGTTCCAGGCTATGGATGCAGCCGGGAAAGATAGCACCATCAAACACGTCATGTCTGGGGTTAACCCCCAAGGTTGTCAAGTCTCCAGCTTTAAGGCACCCTCAGCCGAAGAACTCGATCATGATTACCTTTGGCGAGCGATGAAGTGCTTACCGGAGCGCGGTCGCATCGGCATTTTTAATCGTTCCTATTATGAAGAAACATTAGTGGTGAGGGTTCACCCTGAGCTGCTCGAACACCAACAACTTCCCCCCAAATTCAAGAACAAACAAATTTGGCAGCAACGCTTTGAGCAAATTAATCACTTTGAAAAATATCTAGTTGAGAATGGTATTGTCATCGTTAAATTCTTCCTCAATATTTCTAAGGGTGAACAAAAGAAACGCTTTTTAGAGCGGATTAATCGCCCTGAGAAGAATTGGAAATTTTCGGCTAGTGACATCCAAGAACGGGCATTCTGGGATGACTATATGCATTGCTACGAAGAAGTTTTTAACTATACCAGCACAAAATGGGCTCCTTGGCACATCATTCCAGCAGATCATAAATGGTATACCCGCTTGGTTGTTGCCGATATTATTGACCATACCCTACAATCCCTCAACCTCACCTACCCCACTGTGAGCCAAGAACATCGACAGCATCTTCAAGCCGCTAAGACTGTCTTGGAACAAGAGGATTGACTTTCCTCTCTACGTAGAAACAGCTAGGAGTGTGCGCTGTAAAGCTCTTCTCAGTCCGTATTGTTGCTATCCGGGGAAATCACTAGATTGCTCAGCTTATCAATCGTTATAAATCAGTAATAACTCTGTTTCGTCCTTTATGGCTTTACCCGATGATAAAGGAGAACTCAGGAGCTGAACAAAAAAACATGTTAACCAGTCTGTTAGCCGAAGCCTTAGCCGTTACCTTTGACAACTTGACCATGACAGCTACTATCTTAGATTGTGCAGAAGAAGCTGCCGCAGAACTCAGCCCAGAAGCAAGACAAAGACTATCCCTTGTTCATACCGGTCTGGCCTTGGCTATCCAAGGCATGGAATGCGATGAACTCCAGCAATTGATCAAACAGTCTGAACTTTTTTGTGATTATTAATCCACTGAGGTCGTCTGTTCTAGGTCAAACCACAACAAACGGCACACATCATGCTTGCTATTGTCACCACTGACTGAATTCTTGGGCAGGGGGCATCAGTCAGATACTGACCCCATCCAAACTAAGGAGGTTGAGCGAATTTATCCCTACACCCTCTCTCATCATGTCTCAAACAAAATGGATTGGATAGAAGCAGCCAAACAAATTTTCAAGCTTGCCAAGCCAAAACACTTCACCAATTACAATCACTGTGAAGAGTGTGCTGAACATGATCAAACGCTGATTCAAGCTGATGTTGACACGATTAGCCTAGAAGAATTGGGGAATCCTGGCTGGGATCCAATCTGTTTTTGTCATGATCAAGGCAAAAAGTACTACATGCCTGCTCTGATCAGACTAAGTCTAGAAACAGTACATCACGAAGGTTATTTTGAACAGTTTCTATTCCATTTAGAAAGTAATGGAGAACAGAACAGTCTTTATAGGAGTTGTTCTGCTGCTCAAAGACGGTTTATTGCTGCTTTTGTAGAGCATATGATCGAGCACTATCCTCACGAGATTGAGCTAAATCTATGTGCAGATCGAGTATTAAGAGTCTATGAAATATGGTCTGGCGATCGCTAAGGAATTTGAATTAAATAACCTGTAATTCTGATTTAGCCGTGTAATTCCATTGCCGCAGAAAGTTATCTAAGGATTGTGGCTTAAATAAGATCTAGAATCCAGCTTTCTGAGGTTTAGCCGTGTAATTCCATTTTGGGAGGTAAGCATCAAAAATAATTTCCATTGATTCCTTAAACTCCTGAGTGACTTTTCGCCCCGTTTGATACACCTTATCTAATACCGTGGTCAAGACCTTCAGACCCGTTTTAGTCTCGGCTTTACC
>JAAUOM010000185.1 GCA_012034865.1 Acaryochloris sp. CRU_2_0
TCAATCATTTCATCTTATTGAGAATATGGATTGATTATCTCAAAAATAGCTAAATCGCCAAGAGTATTGCTACCAAAGGGTTCTGATCTTAATTATTTTTTGGCTCCTCGAAACAGCGGAATGTGGGATCTAATCTCACCTGTTCACATACTCAACGTTGAAACAAGGTTTTTACATCAATTCCACGTCTATCTTGCGCAGTTGTCTCTAATAGTTGTCTGGTGCGATCGCCGCGCCAAGACGCAATCAAATTACTCGGAAACATTTCAATTGCATTATTGAAATCTGTGACAGCACTGTTATAAAAGCGACGGGCTGCTGACAGTTGTTCTTCCACTTCATTGAGAGCAGCTTGAAGTTGAGCAAACTGTTCGTTCGTTTTCAAGTCAGGATAATTTTCGGTCAGGGCTAAAACATTCGCCAGTGCCCCTGAAAGCTCATTTTCCAGTTGTAAAAGTCTGTCTTGATTTTGGCAGAAACTTTCAGGTACTGGGCAGCGGTTTCGCCTTGTTTGGTTCCGCCAATCTCGCCAACGTCTGTGACAAAATGAAGGGGTAGACCTACCAAGCGTGACATTCTATGGGACAGGTATTTGGACCGTTAGCCGTTTTCATTGTGGCGATGGCTGTTGCCGGACTGCGAATTGATCGAGAGTATGAGCGGGGCGTGATTTTCCGTCTGGGTCGGTTTAACAGCATCAAAGGGCCGGGAATGTATTGGTTAATTCCAGGCGCTGATAGCAAAGCCAAAGTGGATATTCGCACCAAAACGGTGGATATTCAGCCCCAAGAAACGGTTACCGCCGACAGTGTGACAATTCGGGTGAATGCCGTCTTGTACTATCGCATTTTGGATGCAAATAAAGCCATCAATAAGGTGCAAAACTATGAAATTGCGGTCTACCAAACGGCCATGACCACCCTGCGGAATGTCGTGGGCCAAAATATTTTGGATGATGTCCTGCAAAATCGTGACCAGGTCAATTATAAAGTCCAAGAAATTGTTGATGAGGTGACAGGGCCTTGGGGAATTGTCGTGGAACGGGTGGAGATGAAGGATGTGGAAATTCCGGCAACCATGCAGCGGGCGATGGCCAAAGAAGCCGAAGCGATCCGAGAAAAACGGGCCAGAATCATTAAAGCTGAGGCTGAACAAGAAGCGTCCTTCAAATTAGCAGAAGCTTCCCAAAATATTGTCAAAAATCCTGCTGCCCTTGAACTGCGACGGTTGCAAACTCTGGCGGAAATCGGCACAGAAAACAACACCACCACTGTCCTGATGATGCCATCTGACTTTATCACCCTAGCTAAACAATGGACTACAGCCTTGGGGGACTCATCCTCATCCTCATTGCCATCTGCGGGTTCTTCATCTCGCCATGTAGAGGAACAGCCCTTGCCCTCTCAACTCCAAGCAGAGAATATGCCTTCCCTAGAACAAGAAAGTAACCAGGTATCCTAGCGATCGCAGCCGATCTTGCCGTTGTTACTTACTGTTGATACCAGGCTGACAGGGCTGCTTGGTGGATTTGCCGCCAAGGCAGACCGTGGGTTTGGGCGAGGCGGGCACAGTCTTCATATTCTGGCTGAACATTCACAAGGCTTTGCTGGTGATAGGCCAGCTTCATTTGGACTGGGCCATAGGAGGTATTCACAGTGGTGAATTGCCGATCCAGGGGGGTACGCTGTTGTTGCGATCGCCGAATCCCCAAGGTACTGGTTTCAGTGAATAAAACCGTTTCACAGGCACTCACGGTTTGAGGATGGCAAATAACGGTTAGGAGTATCCCTGGACGCGACTTTTTCATACCAACAGCCTGGGTAAACACATCCAGGGCACCTGCTGCCAACAGAGCCTCGAAGGTATAACCGACGGCTTGGGGATTGAGGTCATCAATTTGCGTTTCTAGGACGATGACGGTTTCTTGAGGGGAAAGAGAGGGTAGGGCAGATGAGGGAGATGGGGAGGGAGAGGGTTCGCCTAGCCAGAGGCGTAATACGTTGGGGAGGGGTAAGTCATGGGTGCCTGCTCCTCGGCCAATTTGCTGGAGGGTCATGGGCGGGGGAGGGCCAAAGGCTTGGGCAAGGGTGGTGGCGATCGCAGCCCCTGTGGGGGTCACCAACTCTCGATCAATGCCATTGTGATAAACCGGGACTTGGCGCGTTTCCCAGAGCTGTAAGACCGCAGGCACAGGCACAGGCAAATAGCCATGGGCGGCCTTCACAGTTCCCCCGCCTGTTGGCAGTGCCGAACAGAAAATCTGGTCTACGCCTAGCCAATGCAAGCCTAGACAAGTGCCGACAATATCGACAATGGCATCGGTTGCTCCCACTTCGTGAAAATGGACTTGACTAGGCTCAATGCCATGCACTTTGCCTTCGGCGATGGCTAAATTGCGAAAAATATCTAGACTCCAGGTTTCTACCTGTTCGGGCAACTGGGCACTGAGAATCAATTGCTCAATTTCAGGTAGATGTCGATGGGGGAGGTGATGGTGATGTTCTGAGGACGGGTGATCGTGGGGGTGAGTAGGGGCAGCAGGTTCGCCAGTAGCAGTTGCCAGGGTTGGTGTAGGTGCTGTTTGCAGATCAACATGTACCTGAACGGCTTGTTGGCTGTGGCGATCTATCCAATTCACCTGTAGATCAAATTCTTCATTAATGCCTAAACCCCTAAGTTGCTCCTGCAAATAGGGAACGGGGACGCCCAAATCCACTAGGGCACCCAAGCACATATCTCCAGAAATGCCTGTTGGGCACTCGAAATAGGCTAGTTTGGTCATAGAGAAATATCTGATGTGGAGCGAGGGTTGCGGTAACCGCGTATTCTGTTTAAGTGTACTCTACTCGCAATCTCCCTATTGTTGCTGAGTATCCAGGCGGTTTTCACCTGGGGTAGCAGCCCCGCTCATCTGGAGCAGATCATGGCCCAAATCTATACCGTTCATCCGCAAGATCCCCAACAACGGACCATTGATGCCATTCGAGCCGATCTTTTGGCTGGGGCGATCATGCTCTATCCCACGGATACCGTCTATGCCATTGGTTGCGATCTCAACGCCAAATCTGCCGTTCAACGGGTCAGACAAATCAAGCAGATGTCCAATGATAAACCCTTGACGTTTCTGTGTTCCTCCCTCTCGAATATTGCTCAATATGCCCATGTGAGCGATCCAGCTTATAAAATCATGAGAAAGCTGATTCCCGGTCCCTATACCTTTATCTTGCCAGCAACTAAATTGGTGCCCAAATTGGTCCAAAACCCGAAGCGTAAAACCACGGGCATTCGCGTTCCCGATCACCCCGTTTGCCAAGCACTCTTAACCACCTTAGCCAGTCCGATTATTTCTACCTCCGCCCATTTCTCCCCTGCAGAGAATGGATATCATCAATCGCTGCTATCGCCTGCGGAGTTATTCGATCAATTCGAGAAACATGTGGATTTGATTATCGATAATGGTCAAGAATTGAGCTTTGCTGTGTCCACGATTCTGGATTTATGCCAAGACGAGCCCACAGTCGTTCGCTCAGGACTGGGCTGGGAAGCGATCGCCACCGAATTCGCCTGGACTTAGAACCTTATGCAAGGAAACAAGGGTAGTTTTGTGGTTTAAGGCCAATTCCCCTGTAATCGACCATACTCTTCTAGGGTTTGCTCAACTGCCGCCAGAATATCAGCAGGTTGCCATCCCTGGTAGAGATGAGCTGCGATCGCACAACCGCCTGCCCCCACCCCTTCCTTGACAAACCCTTGCTCAAAGGCTTGTAACTGTGGAAACCGTGAAGTGGAAAAGTCTAATTGGCTGGCCACCAAGGGCACATCCCCGATCTGCTCAGCTAAGCCCACTGTATCTCCAGAGGGATCTTCCACCACCCAGCGGGTCGTGCCGACAATAATCTTCTCCGGATGCCAAGGCAGGTGAAAACATTGGGCGATTTGCCTTGCTAGGGCATACACCGCCAGCATTTGGGTTCCACCCGCCAACAGCACACCACACTGGCGACTGGCGGTAATAGCCATCCCCGCTATCACAATCTGCATGGGGTCGCCCACTGCCGCCACCAAGGCCAAGGGATCCTCTATCCAAGCCCCTCGATGGTGCAAAGCCGCTTGTGCCAATCCTTGCTTGACCAATTCGGTTTTTTGGTCATGATTACAAACGGGATGACTACTATTGACCCGACCCGCAGCCGCAAAATTCAGCCCTGTTAAAATTGCCTGAGCAGTGGTGGTTCCCCCCACCACACATTCGGCTAAGATTAGGTAGCGATCTCGGACTTGCGCGGCCAGCCGCTCTCCCCAACTCATACCAGCCGCCAATAACCGTTGCACCGTGGACAAAGCCAACGCAGCTCCCGTACTCAGGCACTGAGCGGGCTGACCTTGTAAATCAATCGTGGGCACCGTAGGTGGAGTCATCAACCCCGCATTGAAAACCCTCAAAGGAATCCGCTGGGCAGTGAGCAAGGGCCAAACAATAAAAACTGGAGAGACCCCTTGCGTCAATAAAGGCAGGGCAAACTGGGGATGGGCCTGGGGACCCTTCACTAAAAACTCTGCATCTGCTAAGGCTGTCAGACGGCGGGCTGCAGGCGTTGCTCCTGCAGTGGAAATATGGGGAATTAAACCCGTTTCTGTAAACCCTAAAATGCAGGCGAACAGGGGTAAACACCCTTGAAACTCTCGCAGCCATCGATGACCTTGTTCCCCTTGGGTATACACCCGCAGCATAGCAGCGCTACTCGTCTTGATATTCAAGGAAGGTTTGTAGCCATAGGGGTGGGTCAGGAATGGCAACTCCTATGCGGTCAAACACTAACCAGGCCACTAAATGGACCAACAGCATATAGAGGATGGCATTCAGAAAATTAAGCCCATAGCAAAGAGCTGTACCACAAGAATATCAGGTTGCAAAAGCAGCCCTAGTTTGATCACAGCCCAATCTAAAAAACCCGTGATTTGACGATTGACATATAACCAGAGATCCAGCCCTACCAATAACGACAACAAATTCAGTTGAAAAAAGAAACCCATAGCCATGACGATCATGCTCCAGCCCATGGAAACGGCCCAACTGACTTGTCGTTTCCACAAGCCCCCCAACAAAACGCCCACAACCCCATAGGGCATCAGGTACTGAATACTGCGTGGCGGCCCCATCAAAACAGTAATTAACAAAGCGGTAACACAAGCACTAATCCAAGCCGAACGTTTGCCCCAGCGCAAATAAATTAACGCTGTAGGAATAGGGAAGAAAATCCGTAAAAAAGTTGCCAAAAAGGGGATAGGAATATAGGTATTAATCAACCAGATCAATGCCGTTGCACTAGACAAAAATGCCGTTTCCACCATGGGTAAAGGACGCTCAATGGTCTGAGGAGGAGACACTAACGGTTTCACCTGAGCGGATCTTGAGTGCAGGTCTTCTGGTTCTTGGGACGAAAATAAATCAGACTCAGTCATGGCAGCAATAGAATGGGCATAGGGTGGCAAGGGTCTTGAACCCGCCTCGGTCTTCTCGGTCGCCAGAAGCGGCCATCACCTTAGATAACCTGCCACCGCCCATCTGTGGTAATAGAAAGGTTAAACACAGCGAGAAAAAGTGCGGTTACAGAATTAAATCTTCCAAGGCATCAGTATCAATAATGCAGAGGACATCTTGGTTCCGTTGAATTAATCCTTTGTTTTCCAGCTTACCCAATTGCCGGGTTACCGTTTCTCGAGCCATACCACTGAGGCTACTCAGCTCACGGTGAGGCAAATTCGGAATTTCAATTCCACCTGCACTTGCCTTACCTTGCCCTTCAGCCAAAAACAACAAGATATCTGCCACTCTGGATTGGGCATCTGCCTCTCGCAATCTTAATCTGCGATTGAGCTGTCGCAAGCGACGAGCCATGAGTTTTGCCAGCCGAATTCCTGCTTGGGGTTGAGTTTGCATGAGGTTGACAAAATCAGACGCAGGCATATTGGCCACCGTTGTGGGCGTTAGGGTAATCACATCTGTGGATCGGGGCACCTCATCCAAAGGAGCCATTTCTCCGAAGATTTCACCCTTACCGACAATATTCAGCGTTACTTCCCTACCATCAATGTTATAGGTGCGAATCTTTACCCATCCGTTCAAAATGAAGTAAACAGAACTTCCCCAATCATTTTCCAAAAGGATGACCCGATTCGCTGGGTGCTCTCGGGTAACAACTTGAGCAACAGCTTGATCAACGACTTGATCAGGCAATCCGGCAAAAAAGGCGTTGAACGGAGTAGGGTTTCTAGTTTATCGCCACGGGAAGTGTGCCGATCATCCATAGGG
>JAAUOM010000064.1 GCA_012034865.1 Acaryochloris sp. CRU_2_0
CGCGATCAGGCATATCTGGAACAGTGCTGCGTGGAATCTGGCTAACAGCTTGAGCAATGGCTAAACCTAACGGAGCTATAACCAGCCCAACATTTGTTGCCGATAAAGCCGTAATCAATTCGTCAAAGGCAGATTGAGAGAGTTTGTCTTTCCCGACCAGATAAATGACTTCTACGATAGAAATTGCCGAAAGATAGATTGGATGATCTGTCTGGATTGCAAAATCCAGGGCATTACTGGCTCTAAGGGACAATTGTGGAGCTTGGCTCAGATACCAAATGATAGTGTGAGTGTCAGCGACAAGAGCAGTCATCAAATGTCCTCTCTGGGAAAGTTCCCCCACATTTCACCTCGCGCTTCGGCAATATCTTCCTCTGTGATATTGATGCTTGAGTTTGCCCATAGTCCTTTAAGACTCTTGAGGACAGGTTTGGTCGTTGTTTTTTGTGATGCAGAAATTCAGCAAAGTCTAAGACTTCCTGCTGCTTGTCGAGTGAGAGTTCCTGAATGGTTGCCAGAAGTTCTTGTTGTAGTTTAGTCATAGGTGTAGGTCAGCATAGGGTTACGCTTTCCATAGTAAACAGCAATTCTCATTATGAAATTTCAGGTAGAATTAGCCGCTTCAGGCAGCATTCAAAGTCAAACAGAGTATCTCAGTCAAACCCTTGGGCTTGAGAATTTAATAAAGTGTCAAACTATTCGCAGCAAAATGGCAGCCCTCACCCCCCCAGATCCCCTCTCCCAACGTTACGCCTTTCAGGCACGCTACACGAGGGGAGAGGGGCTGGGGGTGAGGGACAGAATTGCAGCTTATTCAATTCACGTTCCTTAGTAAATTTCTCAGCTATGCGCTGCATTAATCATCATCTAAATATTCTGCGGTTTAGCCAGCGATCAACTTTGTCTGGCACACTTTGATCCCGATCATCCCAGCGATCATCACGGCTCCAGCGATCATCATGATCCCGGTCATCGTCATGCTTCCACCGATCATCGCGGCTCCAGCGATCATCCCGATCCCGGTCATCGTCGCGTTCCCAGCGATCATCACGGCTCCAGCGATCATCCCGATCCCAGCGATCATCAGGATCCTTGCAATTCCCCCACTGACAGCGATACCGCCAGCGATCTTCCAGCCAGCGACGTTGTCGTTCTTTGTTCGAGTGTCGGCGATTCCACCATTTTCTTGGCGATGGTCAAAACTACGTCCATTACGATTCCAACTACGCCCGCGATCGCGTCCATCCGCAATCTGTTGAGTTGAAACCGCTTCAAGCTTTTGTTGTCTAGTGTTTTGGCTTTGCAAGATCGCCTGAACAGGTGAAACAGGCGTAGTTACACCTACCATCAAGGCGGCAATTAAGATAACAGAGGATTTAGCCATGGCGAT
The DNA here is from genome assembly GCA_012034865.1 of Acaryochloris sp. CRU_2_0. Classification (GTDB taxonomy): domain Bacteria; phylum Cyanobacteriota; class Cyanobacteriia; order Thermosynechococcales; family Thermosynechococcaceae; genus Acaryochloris. Next base: position 1,391 of record JAAUOM010000064.1, read on the forward strand.
ACTCTTCAGCTTTATCAGTAACTCTCAAATATGAGTGCCGCTACGTGGAAGTAAAAAGGCAAAAGTCAAAAACCTTGAACCATAAACTTTTTAGGAATTTCACATCGTTGCGGCATCAATGCAGCAATGTACTAGATTGGTGACAAAGAACCAGGATGTCAGCCTAAAGCAAGATCTCAGTTTTGAACCAGCAGACTAGCGCTTAATCAGCGCCAGTAAAGGCAGATTGGTTCAGGTCCCGCACCTAGCAGCTTTTCCCCCATATCATCTAGCTTAACTCATCTGTTGGAGTTGTGATTGGTTAGCCAATAAGGATTAAAGGCTGAGGATAAAACTATCTCGTCGATGAAAATCAGCTTGTGAACCACGATGGGTTAAAGCCCAAAAGGTGAGGGGATAGGTGGGTGATTGGATGACTGCGGCAACACCGACTTCTAAGGGCTGTGCTGGGGAGATGATGCTGCTGAGATTGAGGGTGAGGGTGAGGGTCAAGGATGGGGGATGGTGCTGATGTTGAGTCACCTGGAAGGGAAGACTGGCGATCGCAGATTCTTCTTGTAAACCTTGTCGATAGGCATTGAAGTGATAGACATTCCAGTTTCCTGCGGGGGAAAGGTTAAATTCCCAGTAAGGTTCTTTAGCGACAACCCCTAGGAAAAACTCGAAGCAGGTGGCTTCCCACAACTGATGCTTGCGTGTGGGGCGTGGGGATAAGGGGGGTAGGGTGACGTGTTCTAGGTGGCCTGTGAGGGTGTAGGCAATCGCAAATTCATCTCCTTGTCTCTCTAGGGTGCCAGTGAGAGTGATGGAGGGGTGGGGATGATCGGGGTTAAAAGGCTGTAGCGTAAAGGTTTGGGTGGTCATTGCCAAGTTTTGATCAGGGCACGAATATCGGCGGCTTGAGCTTCAATGCTTTCGGTGAGCTTAAACTGAACCAAGGCCCGATTGAGGTTGTGTTCAGGATAGTGAACCTTGAAATAGACATTCCCGGCTAAGTAATCGGTGAAGAAGCGCAGACCAAGTTCAAAAGGAAGGAGATGGATGGCGTCGTAGAGATAGTCATAATCTTGGGGTGTTAAAAAGGACTGGGCTACGCCTACGTAGCCTTGAAGAATGGCCTGACATTGATCGAGGTCAAAGCAAACCTTTTCCCACTCCTCGGTTTCTTCCCCCAAGGGATTACAGCCTGAACGCAGACAATCGCCAATATCGTAATGAATTAAACCGGGTTTGACGGTATCTAAATCGATAACGCTGACGGCTTCCTGGGTATCTGGATCGATCAAAATGTTATTGATTTTGGGATCTCCATGAATGAGGCGGAGTTTGAGATCACCTTTGGCTTTCGCTCTTTCTAAGACATCAGCCTGTTGCTGGCGATCGCGAATAAATTGCACACAATAGTCCACTTCAGGAGCGGGATGCGGCACCTGAGTGCCTTGCAGGTGTTCATACTGCTGTAAGTACTGTGGGGTAATATGAAACCCTACCAAGGTATCGGCGAGCTGGTGGGCTGGCAGATCACTGATCAGGTCGTGAAACATGCCCAAGGCATAGCCGACTTCTTGGGCTTGGTGAAGGTCTGCGATCGCCTCTAAGGATTGAGCCGATTCAATATAACTGATCGCCCGCCAGAAGTCGCCCTTTGGACTCACCCAATGATCCTGGCCAGTTGTAGTTAAAAGCACCTTCGGCACCTCCCAGCGCCGTGGGCAGCTTCCGGTTGTTTCGCATAATCGCTGACAAACATGCTCAGAATAGGTCCGAATATTCTGCATGACCAACTGCGGTTTCGGAAAAACCTGAGTATTTAACCGTTGCAAAATAAAGTGTTGATCGCTTTCATTCTTTAAGGTCACTAAAAAGGTGCTGTTAATATTGCCCTGACCAAATTCTTGGATATCTGCGATCGCGTCCGCAGGCTGGAACTGTTCTGCCACCCTCCATAGGGACGAACAAGGATGAGTTAATACGCCATTCATCATAAGTGCAAGCTACTAAAGGAATCGGGATAAAATACCGTAAATTAGCCGAAAAATTAGCGACAGAGTTGTCAAAAGCAAGCCAGAGACGACCCCCAACAATAGGATGGTTGGCATCGGGTTTCCCCCCTGCAACGCAGGGATAAAGAAAATAATTCCCAGGGTGACTCCAGCAATAATCACTAAATCAATCTTCTCAATCCATCGACGCAGTTGCGAGTATACCAGTCCGCCTAGCAATAATAGCCAAAATCCGCCACTGACGACCGTTGTCCCTAAAAAACTGGTGAGGGCAATCGCTAATAATCCACCTTCAAAGCCAGTAAAGACAGCTCCACTGATCCAACGAGACAGGGAGAAGGGTAGGGGTGGGGTTTTTGTTTTGACCAAGGGGGGTTGAGCAGGAGAGGGAAGGAGCTGAGGACTGGAAGGGGAAGAGGTGGATGCTACGGGGTGGAGGGGCTGAGGGCGGTGGGGAAGATAGGGGTGGGGATTGTAATGCGGGTTGACTAGGACTTAAAGATTGTCCCTGCTCTAGGGCGGTCAGGACTTCTGCGGCGGATTGAAAACGTTGTTGCGGGGAGCTTTCTAACATGAGATCCAGGACTGAAGCTAGGCGATCGCTGACTTGGGTGTGGGGTCGCCAACGCCATTGATTGTGAGAAGTGTCGAACAAGTCATTTGGGGCTTGACCTGTCAGTAAACAGATGCAAGTGACGGCCAAGGCATATAAATCCGAAGAAGGAAAGACTTGATTGCCGTGGGTTTGTTCCGGTGGGGCAAAAAAGGGTGTATAGATGCTGGTGGCTTTACTGGGTGTGGGCGCGGTGACTTGGGCTACTTGTTTCACTGCCCCAAAGTCGAGCAAATACAACCGTCCGTTCCCTGTCTGGGTCAGGCTGGTGGGGATAGACCGCATGATATTAGAGGGCTTGATGTCTCGATGAATTGAACCATTCTCATGGACGAATTGTAAAACGGGTAGCAACTCGGTGAGGACTTGGATGACTTCGGCCTCTGGCAACTGCTGTTTATCGGCTAATTCTTCTTCTAGGGTTTTGCCATTAATAAATTCTTGGACGAGGTAGAAAAATTCTGCTGCTGGTTGCGATCCTTGTCCTGGCACAGGTAACTCAAAAAAGCAAACAGATCCGGAATCTGGGGGTGAGTGCCTAACTTTTCGAGAACCTCTGCTTCGCGCTGAAATAAGGCTTGGGCAGTTTGGAGTTGATTAGGGTTAAGTCCTGTCGGCTGAAATTGTTTAACCACGCATTGTCTCAGACCGGGGGTGTAGCGATCGCACGCTAAAAATGCGGTTCCAAATCCCCCTTGAGCCAAGAGTCGCGCCGGTAAGTAACGACCAATCAACATCAGGGGCATCCCACAGTTAAGACAAAACTTTTGCTGTACGGCTTTGAGAGCCTGGGGATCATCGAGATCGGCAAAAAAGTTGCGGGGTCGCTGACATTGGGGGCGGGTACAATAAATCTCCATTGAGGATCGGCAAGGAATCGCGGGGGCTAGGGAGTGGCAGTAGAGGTCATGCTCAGTAACGATGCAGCATCGCCTTTGTGAGGGGTGAAGGTGGGCAGATCAAACTCAAGGGTCTTAAACTGCGGCAAAATCTCGGCGATAAAGATCTCTGCGGCTTTAGAACGATAGCGATTGGGATTAAGAATTAGGGATAATATCCTTTTGATCTCAACATTCTCAATTTTGACCTGTTTTAAGCTGCCGAGTTCCAGTTCCTTCTCAATGGCCGATGTTGAAACAAAAGCTACCCCCAATCCCGATTGCACGGCATTTTTAATCGCCTCAATGGAATTGAGTTCCATCTCAATCTTCAACAATCGCGGATCAATGTTACCCCGGCCCAGAATCTGATCAATGACTTTGCGAATGGTGGACTGGGCATCCAGGGTGATGAAGCTAAGCTTATAGAGATCCTCACGTTGAATCACCTTCAGTTCTGCGAAGGGATGGGATTTCGGTAGAATCAGCGCCAGTTCATCCTCGGCATAGGCGGTAACATCCAGGGCTGCTTGCAATTCCAGGGGGATCTCACCACCAATAATCGCTAAATCGACTTGGCCATTGACCACACTCCAGCAGGTGCGACGTGTGGAATGAACATGTAATTGGACAGCTACATCGGGGTAGGCTTGACGAAACAAACCAATCAGGCGAGGCATCAAGTAGGTGCCTGTGGTTTGGCTGGCTCCAATCACGAGGGTGCCGCCCTGCAAATTTTGTAAGTCTTCAATGGCTCGACAGGTTTCTTGACAGAGGGCCAAAATGCGATCGCCATAATCCAGGAGCAAATGACCCGCTTCTGTAAGTTGGGCACGGCGTCCGCCCCGATCAAAGAGGGGAACCGCCAGTTGGCGTTCTAGATTCTGGACTTGGAGACTGACTGCGGGCTGGGAAACATACAGGCTATCAGCGGCTCGTTTGAAACTTCCTTCAGCCGCAATTGCTTTGAGAATGCGGAGCTGATCGAGGGTAAATGGAAGGTCAGACATAGAAGTAGACCTGCATTCGAGATAGTAAAAGTAGCGCAGTGGTCAAGATAATCTAAGTTAAGCGCAAAACGTAGCGGGTCGCACGGTTTATTTGCCTATCAGCCTCCTCCTGGCTAAGTTATGTTCAGGAATGCCCTGCAACTTCCAGGGTGGGCAACCCCTGAAAACCGCTCTAAGCTTAGCTGTATCTCAAGTTTTGGGTTTGATCAATCGCAACTTAAAGATTTGTTGCCTTGGGCTATATTTTAAGGGTCTCTGCCCTTATTGAGACAGGTATAAGTGAACGAGATCGTTCGTCCAAGTCGCTATACCTGCACTAAAAAATTTGCACCCTCCGTCCAGATCGGACAATCCAGCAGCAAAGCCACCGCAACAATTGGCCAATCATTTTTAGTTGCTGCTTCTAACCCAATGGAGGAGTAAAACTCAAACTGAAATCTAGCCAACTGGCTTGGGTAATGGTGGCACTGGTGGAAATGTAATCAACGCCAGTTTCGGCAACAGCTCGGAGAGTTTGCAACGTAATATTGCCAGAAGCCTCAATTTTAGCCCGATATCCTGTTTCTCCTGGAGAGGGTTGGCGAATCATCTTGACCGCCTGTTGCATGTGCTCAACACTCATGTTATCTAGCATGATGATATCGGCCTGAGCGTCAAGCGCTTCTTGGACTTGTTCTAGGGTCTCTGTCTCCACTTCAATGGCCAAGGGAAAGGGACTCTGTTGACGGACAAGTCTGATAGCTGAGCCAATCCCCCCTGCCGCGACAATATGGTTGTCTTTAATCATGACTGCATCATCTAAACCCAGGCGATGATTGACAGCACCCCCCACTTGCGTTGCATATTTCTCTAGAATTCTCAACCCTGGTGTGGTCTTGCGGGTATCGACGAGTTGGGTGGGCAAATCGGCAATCTGATCCGCGTAGGTGCGGGTGAGGGTGGCAATACCACTCAAATGCATGATCAAATTCAAAGCCACCCGCTCTCCCATCAACAATACGCTCAGAGGGCCTTCTAACTGAGCTACTAACGTCCCTGGTGGGCAGTAGTCTCCCTCTGGCACTAAGGGCTTGATCTGGGCTTTTGCACTCAGCAACCTGAAAACCCTTTGAAATAAGGGTAATCCGGCAATAACACCGATTTGTTTTAAGCGTAATTCAGCTTGGCCTAAAGGTGAGCCGTCGGCATCGACGCTGGCAGGCCATAGAGCTTGGGTGGTGCGATCGCCCCGGCCAATATCTTCAGCCAGCCAGGATTGTAACTGCGGGTCTAGAATCAGCCAGGGAGGTAAATTTGCCATGTATCGGGTTGCCAAGCTGAATCGTTTTTGGGGTAAAACTTTGTGCGGAATTAGGTTGTAGTTTGCTTCCCGAAGGGTAAATATATTTCTATTTAAAATGTACTTGTTCACAGCCTGTGGTGGGGCGCACCGTGGACTTAAAATCAAAAGGCTTGCGAAGACGGCCTAACGGAGGCTGGCAACAATCTAGTTAAGAGTCTGTGAAACAAGAATCTCCACCTATACCTTACGGGTATAGGCGGAGAGCATCAAAGCTCATTGCTCATTGTAGGCAAGGCATCCTCAAAGTGACACTGTCTATAGGCCTGCTCTACCTATTTTTGGCCTGCTTGCACGCACTGGGTGACGAGGGGATTGACCTTATCTACGTCTTGCCAGCCTAAGATCTCCGTCACCTTTTTTTCAAGATTTTTGTAAGTGCAAAAGAATTCAGCAATCTCGTCTAGCCTGTGAGTGGCAATATCTGCTAGGGACTTCACCTCGGCATAGCGGGGATCCGCGTGGGGAACACAGAGGATTTTCTCATCGCGATCGCCCCCATCAATCATTTCCAACAGGCCAATCGGACGCGCTGTAATCACGCAGCCAGGAAACGTAGGCTGATCCATGATCACCATCCCATCTAAAGGATCCCCATCATCAGCCAGGGTGTTAGGAATAAACCCATAGTCATAGGGATAGTGAACAGAGGCATAGAGGACACGATCCAAAGCAAACGCCTGCATCTCCTTATCAAATTCGTACTTATTCTTGCTACCTGCGGGAATTTCAATTAAGACATTGATCAAACCCGGTTTGGGTTGGGCTGGAATTAAAGCAAGATCCACAATCGTTCTCCAGATTTAAGGTAAGGCTGGTCTTAGAAGACCTGAGATTTGATGGGTATTCCCAAACGGCTGCTTATTTTTGTTCAGAAACGGCAGCATCCTAAGTAATCAAACAACAGAATCTCAGACCCCGAATCACACTCTAGGGAATTGCGAGTTGTACCGTCAATATGAATTTGGAAAACGGGTTCCTCAAGATAACCTGATGCACAAGCATACCCTGGGAAGAAGAGTGTCGAGTATCCGGCCACTTTGGTTAAATGAGGAACCCATTCTTGGGGTCAATGCCACAATTGTCTGTGGTATGACATTATATGCATGTGCTTTTGTAGCAGCAGGTGCTGTCGTGACCAGAGTAAAGATATTCCAGACTAAGGTAAACCAGAGTGCCAGCTAAACAGGTCGGCTGAAGGAGTACCTATACATGAGGCACTCAAGTTTGACGCTGATGGGTTTGCTGTGGACTCCATCAATGTCAAGTATCCACAAACAGTTGAAGTAAGGAAATTGGCATGAAAGTATTAATGCGCCTAGAACGAGGGAAATTAGTGCCTCCAGCAGAGCTAAAGTTTCTTCCTGATGTGACAGAGGTGGAGGTTGAGATTTCCAACGTCGTGATTCAGCACCCCCAGAGCAAGGCTAGGACACAACTGGATAAAATTTTGGGTTCCTATGCCCACCAGCGGCCTGGGGTCACATCAGCAAAAGACAAAGAAATCTGGCAAGAACGGCTATAACTGTTCATTTTTTTAACTCCAAGGCAAGAATTGTGCGATACAACCATATTGTTTTTGATGTCAATGTTTTACTCAATTTCATTTTGCAGCGAGGCGATTTTGAGTCGGTACAAAGGATTGTCGACGGGATTGTTGAACAAACAGTAACAGGCTGGATCGCAGCACAGTCTTTGGGGATGATTGATTATTTAATTCGAGGGACACTCAAAGCTGAAGGAGCGGATCCTCAGGAAGCTAAGCAGGTTGCTCGTTTAACTAACCAATGGATTTGCGAACATTTTAATCTTTTGACCCTTCCTGGAGCAGAGTCGAAGATCCTAGTTGGCACGGTAGAAGATTTAGAAGATGCTCAAATCGCCTTGGCAGCCACTACCCTGGGAGAAGACTATTGTATTTTGACCGAAGATAAAGGTTTTTGCACCGTACTAGGGGTGCCCCTCGTTAGCCCTTCTCAGTTGCTGGTTGCGACGGAAACTACTGAGGCTAAGCAGCTCATTCCTGTCCTAGATTTGGCTCCACAGCGGAGATCGCTTTTGCCTGAATTGGAACGCGCCCTTCGCAGTGTAATCCAAGATGGCAAATATATTATGGGGCCAGAGGTAAAGCGCTTTGAGGAAGAAGTCGCAGCGTATTTAGGGGTGAAACATGCGATCGCCGTCAATTCAGGTACCGATGCTCTCGTGATTGGACTCAAAGCCTTGGGTATTGGTGCAGGAGATGAAGTCATCACCACCCCCTTTTCCTTTTTCGCAACAGCAGAATCCATCAGCAACGTTGGTGCAAAACCTATTTTTGTCGATATTAATCCGTTAACCTTCAATATTGATCCCACCCAAATTGAGGCAAAGATTACACCCCAGACCGCAGCCATTATGCCTGTGCATTTATATGGTCATCCAGCGGCGATGGCTCAGATTTTAGAAATTGCTCAAAAATACGATCTAAAGATCATTGAGGATTGCGCTCAAGCCTTTGGAGCACGTTATTTCCAAGAGTCTGTTGGGTCTGAGTATGCTGGTAACCCCAAAATTTCTGATCCCATTCGCGGCAAAGCCGTTGGGAGCATTGGCGATGTCGGTGCCTATTCCTTTTTCCCCTCCAAGAACTTAGGTGCCTACGGTGATGGGGGGTTGATCACAACCGATCAGGATGCCGTTGCCGAACAAGCAAGCATGCTGAGAGTTCATGGTGCGCGCAAAAAGTACCACAATGAAGTGTTGGGCTATAATTCCCGGCTGGATACGATTCAAGCTGCCATTCTCCGGGTCAAGCTTCCTCATATAAACCTTTGGAATCAAGCCCGTCGTCAAGCCGCTCAATTTTATAATGAATTGCTCTCTTCAGTTCCTGGTATAGTAACGCCACATCTTGTAGAAGGGCATGTGTTTCACCAATACACCATTCGTGTTCTAGACGGTAAACGCGATGCCCTTCAGCAAAAATTAGCTGAGCAAGGGATTGGTTCAATGATTTATTATCCAGTCCCTCAAGATCAACTCCCTGTCTATCAAGGTCAGTATGAAAGCTATGAGATTAGCACCCAATTGTCACAGGAAGTGTTGAGTTTACCGATTTGGCCTGAGATTGAATCCGAAAAACAGGCGCATATTGTCAAAGTGCTAACTTCTTTATTCTGTTAGACCGGGATGGAAGTAGCTAGTTTATAGCCAGTGTGTCAAACGTGCAGCCAGAATGGCTGTCCCAAAGGCTAACCGATACCAGACAAACACCCAGGTACTTTGCTGTTGCAAATACCGGAGTAACCAGGCAATGGCCAGGTAAGAAAAGATAAAAGCTGAGAGAATGCCAAAGAGGAGCGGGATTAAGATTTCCAGATGACCTAAGGCTTTGCGAGATTGAAACAAGGTTGCGATCGCCAAAGTTGGCAACCCCAGCAAAAAAGAAAAGCGGGCAGCCGTTTCCCTCTGCAAGCCCAGAAATAAGCCTGTGGTCAAAGTTGAACCAGAACGAGAGACCCCCGGCACCAACGCTAAGGTTTGTCCTAGCCCCACCAACACACCATCCTTGATCTGTAATTGATTGAACCCCCGTTTGCGATAGCCTACCTGTTCGGCTAGACCTAGTAACAATGCCATCACTATCGAGGCAAGAGCAATAACCAACGGACTTTCGGGAATCGCATCCCGGAATAGATAGCCGATGATCAGGGCGGGCAGGGCACCGATGGCAATCCCCAATAGAATTTTCCATTCTTCCCGCTGCCAGTCTTTCTGCTGATAGGCAACCCATCCCCCAGAGAGAATTTGTTTTAGGTCTGACCAAAAATACAATAGAACGGCCATAACACTGCCAAACTGGATGGCATCTACAAAATATTTCTCCCCTAAACTCTGCCAGCCCAACAATTTGGTGACAATCAACAGATGAGCGGTACTACTGATGGGCAGGAACTCGGTAATGCCCTGAATCAGACCCAAAAGAATGGCATCAATTGTGGCTTGAAACACCCCTTGATCCAGGGGATTGGATCCTGTAGCCTCTACCAGCAAGATCAATGGCGTCTCCACTAATCCTGTCCAGATGCTACTGATCCCTTCCCTACACAAGTTTAATCCCAGCCCAATCATAAATGCGTCCTTTCGGAATTGTATGTACACCCTAATCTCTAGGGAGAGCTGTTTTACTTTACCGAAGATTTGGTTCTAAAGCCCTATTTACACCTAGCCCACTACGAGGGGGAGTTTGAAGTTATCCTGAAGGGATAAGGGCAATGGGTTGCTACAGGAAATGCTGTATTGTTGAATCTGTTGGCCTTGATCCCCTCCTACCGTCATTAAAAGCGCATGAATATCCTCACCAATCTTCTGAGTCAACCCCCACAGTTCTCCCAGCCCAAACAACGGAGTCGAGGAATTGAACTCAAATCCAAGCGTGAGATTGAGATCATGCGGCAGGCGGCCAAAATCGTGGCGACAGTGCTCAAGGAAATCTCCGAAATCGTAGAACCAGGGATGACCACCGCCGATCTGGATGCCCATGCCGAGCAGCGCATTCGGGAAATGGGAGCAACCCCTAGTTTCAAGGGCTATCATGGTTTTCCGGCATCTATTTGTGCCAGCATTAACCATGAAGTGGTGCATGGTATTCCCAACCCCAAGAAAGTGATTCACGCGGGGGATGTTCTCAAGGTGGATACGGGAGCTTATTTTCAAGGGTTTCACGGGGATTCCTGCATTACCATTGCTGTCGAAGAAGTCACCCCGGATGCCGCCAAGCTGATTCGCGTGGCCGAAGAAGCCCTCTATAAAGGCATTGAGCAGGTCAAAGAAGGCAATTATCTGATGGATATTGCCGGAGCCATTCAAGACCATGTAGAGCATCACGGATTTGTGGTTGTCGAAGATTTTACGGGACATGGCGTTGGTCGCAATCTGCACGAAGAGCCTTCGGTCTTTAACTACCGCACGCATCAGATGCGGAATGTGCGCTTGCGCGAAGGTATGACCTTGGCCATTGAACCTATTTTGAATGCAGGGTCTAAGGTGACCAAAATCCTGCGCGATCGCTGGACAGCGGTGACGGTGGACAATGCCCTCTCCGCTCAGTTTGAGCACACGGTCTTGGTGACTAAAACGGGTTACGAAATTCTCACCGATCGCAGCTTAGTCTAGATCCGTCTTGGCTTGCGGCTCGATTCTACAGCTAATCAAAAGTGATCCCCAAACCCAAAAGCTGAGCGATACCCATCCATACAAAACTCAAACACCTATTTCCCCTGAATATGGAGGATTACCAAACCACTTTTTCAGAACGTCATACTGATACTGAAGCGTTATGCAGTGCTGGTAGAAAAATAGCTGCTATGCATTTTGGTGGTATTACGATCGAATGTCTACTCAAGGCAATGATTGTTGCGTCCTTACCAAAGGGTGTGTCTAAGGAATGGAAAACAGACTCTTTTGATCCTGGACATACCATCACTAACCCAGGACACAGCTATGTTGAAGCACGCAAGCGGCACAACCGATTGAATTATAGGATTCAGAAGTTTCCTGAGGTGAGGAAGTGGCTCGAAGAGATTGAACACCCAAACCAGCATTTCATAGATATACGCTATTCTTGCAGTGAACCTGATGATGAGAGCTATAAACGCTGGCTAGAATCATATCAACGCCTTAGAAAGTGGTTAGAGAGACAGGCCACTCAGCTTTAAGGAGGGAAAATGCAAGAAACCTGGCAAGGAACACTCAAACATCAACTAGTAACCCAGTACGTGCAAAAATCTCAGGGCTGGGTTGATATGAATATCTCCACATCAGGTTTACTGAATCTGACTATTGTGAGCGATATTTTTTTAGCCTTACCCATACCTCAGCGTAAGGAAGGCGTATTAAATGTCCTACATCAGTTGCCAGTGACCGTATCTCCTGGCTTTTTATCGCTTTATACACCACAAGAAGCTGAGTCTCTGAATCTGTCACAACCACAAGCTATAAATGGAGACTCAGTATACACTTGGCAAGATTTAGCTTTGCAAGCGGCTAACCCCCAAAATCAATCGCAGCTTACTCAACGTGAACCACGTGTTCCTCGAACTGTAACATTTTATTCCTTTAAAGGAGGGGTAGGTCGAACGACTGCATTAACGCATGTGGCATGGATTCTTGCACTACGTGGTAGGAAGATTGTAGCGGTTGATTTAGATCTAGAAGCACCTGGTTTGAGTACCGCGTTCAATTTGAATCCACACCCAAAATATGGAATTGTTGACTATTTTTATGAACGTTCCTATTCACCAGACGGAATAGAACCCACTATCTCAGTGACTCAAATATTTGGTGAAGTCAGAATACCTAATGCTACAGGGAGACTGTTTGTCGTTCCTGCTGGCTCTCTTGACCTCGACTACATCTCTAAAGTTGATGATCTACGAGCAACTACTGTTACTGATAGCGGGGAAAACCTTTGGTCTATTTTTAGTCGTGAAATCCAAGAACAATTAAAACCAGATATTCTATTAATTGATTCACGAACTGGAATTAATCAATGGGGAGCTTTGTCACTATTACAAGCAGCAGATGAAGTAATCGTATTTTTGTTTCCAAATGAGCAAAATCGTCAGGGAATTAGTTTACTTCTGCAATCACTCCAGTCTTTTAGAGATCTATCTATAAATTTTGTATTTACTCCAGTGCCTGATACTACCGAAGTCGGGATGGCTAAAGTAAAAGGGATTTGGAAGTTCTTATATGAAGCAATTAGAAATGGAGTAAGTGAAGATGACGAAACAATTGAAGGTTCATCTAAAGAAAGTGCGTCCGATTTAGATGACTCATTTGCCGAAGTAGATCCATTAGTGGTTCCTTATCTACCTACAATTGCTTTAGCTGATAGTTATCCTGTACCGGCACTGCTAGATTACTACACTCGAATTGCTAACCTGATTGATGAAGAAACTGACGAGCTTCAAAGGAAAACTATCTTAACTCGTCCAAATAGTCGATGGAGCATTATTGAAAGCCTTCAATTTCCTGAAGTTAATGCGGCTGATCCGCAGCAAGATCTGAGTTTATTATTTCAGCGAACCACTGATTTTGAAAAATTTCTAGACGATACCAACTGTCTTATTAGAGGACGGAAAGGAACTGGTAAAACTGCTCTGTACTGGCTTTTACTGAAACATAAAACTGTTGCTCAACAACTGGCTCATGGTCGATTAGATAACACTACTTGCCTTTCTGGTCATGGTAGATTTCATAAAAGTCGTCCATCGCGTGATGAGTTCCAAGTGATTCACAAAGATCTACAAGAAAATAATGGAACATGGGAAGCATTTTGGAGAGCATATTTACTGTTTAGGGTAATTAAAGAAAACCAATTTAATTTTCCTAAAGGCAACAAAGGCAAGAAGTTTGATAATGTAAAAAGAATTATTAATAATCTCTCTGGTGAAAGATGGCAGTACGAACATACTCAAAGCCTACTTCAACTTGTAAGTGATTCTAATCTACTTCTTATTGTCAAAGATGCTCTGGATATCTTTGATGAACAAGTACAAACTAAATCTCAAAAAATTTGGATTCTTTATGATGATTTAGATGAAGATTTCCCTGAAAAAAATGAAGTAAGGCAACAAGCCTTGATTGGCTTACTTCAGCTTATTCAAGCTTGTGATGCAAGGAGAATAACATCAATTCGATTTAAGATCTTCTTGAGAGAAGATATCTGGAATCGCTTAAGTTTTGATAATAAAAGCCATTTCAATGGACGTGATCTTCTTTTACAGTGGAATCGGGTTGATTTTCTTAGGCTTGCACTTCGCCAAACAACCCAGTCTAAGGAATTCAAGGATTTAGTAGACCGATTTTCTCCTGTCGAAAGTATTGATCAAGCCAGTGAGGAAGCTGTTGATCGAGCATTAGAACTCCTCTGGGGAAGCCGTCGCAGATCAGGCACCAAAGCTAAGTATGTAACAAGATGGGTTTATGAACGTCTTACAGATTCAAGTAATACTACCTTCCCTCGCAGTTTGAGCATTTTGTTGAGAGGGGCGAAAGAGCAGGAACTCACTTATCAAGGACAATCCTCGAAACAAATACCCACAGACCGTTTATTACGAGGAACATCTCTGGAGATTGGACTAAAAAAAGCCTCGGAAGAACGTTGTCAGGCAGTTAGAGAGGAATATCCTGATTTGAGTCAATTCTTTGACTCTCTTAAAGGTATGCAAGCTCTATTATCAAAGGAAGAATTGCAAACTATATGGCAAGAATCTGCACAAAATGTCTCAGCAGCATTTGATGAGTTTTCAGATTTATTGAGTGAGATTGGTATCGCTGAATGGCGTGAGAAGGAACAACGCTATAAGTTTGCAGATATCTATGTATATGGTTTTGAGATGAGTCGTAGAGGTACAGTGTAGTAAAATTGGGTAGTGTTCAAAGTACGTTGACATTTGAGAAGTCGCGGCTGAGAAATTCATTCTCTACCAGCCCTAAATTTGGCAGCGCAGAGTAAAAGAATAATCTCCACCGGGTTCTAACCGATAGTCTTGCTGCTCTAGAAACCGTCCTAGGGGTTCCTTAATCAAGGCTCGCCCCAAGGAGGGAGAGACCCGCAATTCCCCCTGCTTAAAGCACCATCGAAAGTGCCAGGTATAATTGCTGGCGGCGACTTCGCCTTCGATCTGTCCCTGTTGCCAGGACTGGTGGGTAATACGGACATAGGCAGTGGTTCGGGGAAGGGCACACACAATATAAATGGGAAAAAGTCATTAGCTAAACTTCAAGACTATTATCAGCAAGTCTGGTGTGGCTGTCTACTGGGATACAGGGATGCCGAACCCAAACCCTACCCCTGGGCATCCAGGAGTTGCCTATACTGAAGAGAGGGGTATGGAGAGGATAAACAATCTTTGTTGCATGGCTTTGCAGCGTTTTATTCAGGTAGGCCCGTAATGTCCTTAAATCCAAAAATTATGACTGCTGTGGAGCAACTCAACTACCGAGTCACGGTGGGGGATGTTGCTGCCCAGGCAGGGTTAAAGATTAATCAGGCGGAGCGGGGTCTTCTAGCCCTGGCTTCAGAAGTTTCTGGCAATCTGCAAGTCTCCGAAGCGGGGGATATCGCTTATTTATTTCCCCGGAATTTTCGGGCTGTCCTCCGTAACAAGGATTGGCGGCTGCGTTTACAGGCGCTGTGGGCCAAGATTTGGCCTGTCTTGTTTTACTTGATTCGGGTTTCTTTTGGAATTGTGCTGCTGCTCTCGATTGTCCTGATTTTTGTTGCGATCGCCCTCATCTTAATCGCCATGAGCAGTAGCCAAGGTGATCGAGAGGATCGAGGTTCCGGTGACTCCTGGCCGCGCTTGTGGATTACCCCAGATTTATTCTGGTTTTTTAACCCCAATCCCTATCGCCATCACGCCTATGCTGACCATGGCCATTATCGGCAGCGCGACCCTGAGCAGATGAACTTCCTAGAAGCCATCTTTTCTTTCCTGTTCGGGGATGGCAATCCTAACCCTAATCTAGAGGAGCGCCGCTGGCAGGAAATTGGCACGGTGATCCAACAAAACGGCGGCGCAGTGACCGCCGAGCAACTGACGCCCTACCTCGACGTTGCGGATCGCCAACTGGAGAGTGAAGATTATGTCCTGCCCGTGTTGACTCATTTCGATGGCCGCCCTGAAGTGAGTCCCCAAGGCGAGATTATCTATCATTTCCCGACGCTGCAAACCACCGCTACTGCCCGTCAACAGCAATCGGTCTCAGCGTTTTTACAAGAATACCCTTGGAAATTTAGCCAAGCTGGATCAGGGCAAATTCTGATGGCGATCGGCTTAGGGGGATTAAATTTGATTGGGGCGATGGTTTTAGGATCCCTATTGCGCGATGGAGCGGTTGCCGCTCAACTGGGCGGGTTTGTGGCCTTTGTCTATTCCATTTTCGGCATCTTAGTGGCCTACGGGATTGGGTTTTTAGGCATTCCCTTGCTCCGTTACTTTTGGATTCAAAGGCAAAATGGCAAAATTACTGAGCGCAACCAACAGAGACAAGTCTGTGCCGTTGCTCTCTCTCAAGCCAATCCAAGCTTGCAGCAAAAAATCCGCTACGCCCAGACCTTTGCCGCCCAGTCAGTGGTTTCCTCTGACAATCTGGCCTACACCACCGAAAAGGATCTCCTAGAGCAAGAGTTTGAACGCTCAGACGCCATTGATGCAGAGTGGCAACGGCGTTTGAATGCACCAGAATAATGCTTACAAGTAGGCCAGAGGTTCGACGGGTTCTCCCTGTTGGCGGACTTCAAAGTGCAGATGAGGGCCTGTGGACAGTCCCGTTGAGCCGACGGCAGCGATGGTTTGTCCCCGTTGGACACCTTGACCCACACTCACATAGAGTTCACTGCAATGACCATACAATGTCGTTAAACCATTGCCGTGGTCAATAATGACGGCATTACCATAGCCGCCATACCATTCCGCTACAATCACCGTGCCACTATCAGCAGCCAGGATGGGGGTTCCTTGAGGTACGCCAAAATCTGTGCCAGCGTGAAATCGGCTGCTGCCTAAAATGGGATGTTGGCGATAGCCGAAATTGCTGGTGATCGGACCGTTAACAGGGGTTACCATTTGCCCAGTGCCCAAAACCCTTTGATAGCCAGGGGTGTCCGTGCGAAAGGCCACCTGTTGTTCGGCGATGCGCTGGGCAATGACGTTGGCGATACTGCTGGAATCTTGAGCGAGTTGCTGTTCGGCGGCTTCTAGGGCGAGGCGATCGGTATTGAGGCGCGTCACTAATTCCGACTGCACCGTGGCTTGGGCTGTATAGCCCGCTTTTTGCTGAAGCAATTGCTCAGAGAGGAGGGCAATTTGATTTTTTTGGATCTCGGCTAAGAGTTTTTTGTCGCTGATTTTGTCTTTTGCAGCCTTAAGAGCCAACAACCTTTGGCGATCGCTTTTGTAAACCAGTTGGAGCTGATACCGACGCTCAAGCAACTCTTCTAAGGTTTGGCTCTGTAATAAAGCAACCCAGGTAGTCCTCTGCCGCTGCCGTTGCAAGACCCGCAGACGCGCCACCGTATTACCCTGTTTTTTTTGGTAAGCAGCTTCGGCCACCTTGAGGTCGGTTTCAATCTTTTTCAGCTTGGCGTTGGCTTGCTGGAGTTGGTTTTCGTTGATTGAAATCTCACCTTCTGTTAATTGAATATTCCGCTCTAGACCCCCTAAACGTTGACGAGCCGCTCCTTCCAAATTTTCAATTTGTTGTCGCCGTTTAGAGACATTGGAGCGCTGCTGTTCAACCTGTTCTCTGCGCTGGTGTAAGTCGTTGAGATTGGCGTTGCTTTGAGGCCAGGAAGGATTGATGCCATAGACCGCCAAGAAGACCCCTAGACTGAGGGTGAAAAGAAGACTCATCGCTGGAGAGAGTCGCATTAAAGCCTGCGACCTGCCAGTTCGAACCCATCGATAGCAGAGAAACAGCGGCAGAACCAGTTTTCGGAGAATGGGTTTCAGCACAATTTTGTTCGCAAACTGGAGCAGAAACTAAGCAGACACTCCAGTTTTGGAATTAGAGGATCCCAAAACTGGGGAGACATCCTCCGTTAATTTACCCTAATTCCTCTCCTTTGCTGATAGTTTGCTGAGCATTGACATCAAGGGTCTTAACGTTTTGACTCGCTCTGGTTTCCCCCACAAGCCGATGAGGGGAGCAATTAGATAAAGGTTGACCCCCAGATTTGCCCTATCTATTGACCTCACCCCAGTGACAGAAAGGGGTGAGGTAAGGCACACTGACAAGGGAGTTGAAGAATGACATGCAGCCAATATTTATTCCCGTCGCGTTACCCCAACAGGCTTACCAGATTGCGATCGCACTCAGCAGCCTCCACCAATTAGGTCCCTGGCTTCTGGATCGATCAATCCAATCAGTAAACCTCGGCCAAAAAGTTCTGATTGTCTCTAACCCGCAAATCTGGGGACATTATGGGGCAATGGTGCAAGACAGCTTAGCCAAGGCTGGGTTTCAAGTTGCCCATTTGCTCTTGCCAGCGGGGGAACGCTACAAAACCCTCCGTTCTCTGCAAAAGATTTACGATTATGCCCTTGATCTCAAACTAGAGCGCTCCTCCACCTTAGTGGCCTTAGGCGGTGGTGTGATTGGCGACATGACGGGATTTGCGGCAGCAACTTGGCTACGGGGAATTCACGTTGTCCAGGTACCCACGAGTCTGCTGGCGATGGTGGATGCCGCTATTGGCGGCAAAACTGGGGTGAATCATCCCCTGGGGAAAAATCTGATTGGGGCTTTTCATCAACCCCGGTTAGTCTTAATTGATCCCGACACCCTCAACACCCTGGCCAGACGAGAATTTAGAGCGGGGATGGCGGAGGTGATCAAGTATGGGGTAATTCGGGATGTGCAGCTATTTGAGAGACTGGAGGGGTGCGATCGCATCGATCAGCGGCGGTATATCCCTTCAGACCTGCTCACAGAAGTCATCTCCCGTTCAGCCCAAGTCAAAGCCGATGTCGTCAGCCAAGATGAAAAAGAAGCTGGATTGCGGGCCATCCTCAATTACGGCCATACCATTGGCCATGTTATTGAAAGCTTAACGGGGTATCGGCAATTCAATCATGGCGAAGCCGTAGCTCTAGGAATGAGAGCCGCCGCTGAAATTGCCATCCAACTCAATCTGTGGCCTGGTTCAGCTGCTCAACGCCAACATCATCTGATTCAAAAAGCAGGATTGCCCACCGCCCTACCTTTAAGTTTTGACATACAAGCGGTCACCGAGGTCTTGTTCACGGATAAAAAAGTCAAAGATGGCAAAGTCCGGTTTATCTTGCCCACCCAACTGGGTCAAGTTCAAATCACAGATCAAGTCCCCACAACTGTGATTATCCAAGCGCTCAAGGCGATGCAAACTCACTAAAGGCAGGGCTAGTGGGGCGGAGGAAATCCAAGAGTTCTCGGTTGACAATTCTAGGAACTTCTTGCTGAATCCAATGGCCGCATTCCGGGACAAACTTTAAGCGAAACGGGGCTTGCACAAACCGCTCTAATCCCAACGCTAAGTTCGGGCTCAACACCGCATCATCTTCCCCCCAAAGCACCAGCGTGGGCACTCCAATCGGCAACAATTTGCTCTGTGAATTCGCAAGCCAATCTTGCGGAGACAAAAACTGTCGATAGAAGTTGAGGGCAGCGGATAATACACCGCGTTTTTCCAAGGCGGCCTGATAAATTCCCAAGGTCTCAGTGGAAAAGGCGGCTTTACGAATGGCTTGTTTTTGAAACCAATCCTGTAAAAATTGGCGCAGGTTGAGTTGAATCAACCATTCTGGCACTCCTGGAATCTGAAAGGCCAGTAGATACCAACTGCGGCGCAGTTGTTCCAGGTTGCTGGAAAACTCTCGAAACAGTCGCTGGGGATGGGGGGCATTTAAGAGAACCAGATTTTGCAGGTACTGGGGAAATTTTTGAGCCATGTTCCAGGCAATCATACCGCCCGTGTCATGGCCAACAATATGGGCACAGCGATAACCCAGATTTTGAATAAGTCCGATGATATCTTCGCTTAAGGTATCAATGTCATAGCCGCTGTCTGGCTTGTCGGAATCGTTGTATCCCCTCAGATCAGGAACCACCACCTTAAAGTGACGCGCTAACACCGGGAGTTGATAGCGCCAAGAGTACCAAAACTCAGGAAAACCATGCAAGAGAAGAACTAAGTCTCCTTCCCCTTGCGTGACATAATGGAGTCGGATTTGATTGGTTTGGATGAACTGATGTTGCCAGCCAGAGTTCGCAGTGGTCATGGAATATTGCAGTTTCAAATGGATAGGAGCCAATAAAGTCATCGCTGCCGCAAGAGGACTCAATGACCGAGACGAAACTTGCTGGGCTGTTGAACCTATCCTCTGCCTGCTTCGGTATACAGCGTAACACTATAATGACCCCCCTGAGAGGAAATTAACCCTCAGTTTGACTCCATGCCCCTAGACCGCCGTGGGGCTATACTAGGTTCCTCACGGAGCTACCCTAGGACTCAGCCAGGGCTGACGATTTGCTCGTGGATGGCTGGTCATACTTAATTAAGTTGGCCAATTCTTGCAATTGACTAATGGCTTCTGCCCCTTCTAGTTTCATCAGCTCACGATCATCCCGCATCTCCGTCCAAGTGATGCCATAATCAGACACAAGGAAGCGAATCAGATGATTCTCTCCTAAACTCACCATGAAAGAAGCACTGTTCATTTGACCACCGCAGGTATAGCAAGACGCCATATACCCTCGCCGCTCTAGCACAATTGCTAGGGCTTGCAAATTCATGACTAGGTCTCGGACAAATTCACGGTGTTGATTGGCTAACCGGACAAACACAAGATTACCCTTTTAAGTGAGTACACATTCTAGCTCGATTAAATTTTGTTGGCATGGGTGCAAATTCTTCTGCTTACCCATTCTTCTTCATCTCTCCTATCTCCTCTATCTGTAATCTGGATAAATGGAAAATGCTATGAATCTAGTCTAGTACTCGATCTAAAACAGTATTACCAACCACATATCGATCTTCTCCTTGACTTTTTTGGGCATCCTAAGCTTAAGAAAGAGTGCCGTGTTCAACAATGGCCTTCATGTGTTCTTACCCGATAATCCTTGGAGACTAGTATGCCCCGCAGCAAAATAGCCACGCTTAACCACATTCGCTATAGCATCCATCAAGAGGTCAGCGAACCTGCCATTCAACTGCTACTCTTTATTGCTCAACAGCAGGGCAATGCAACGCTGCAACAACTCCTGATTAAAGCCAATAATTCCCTAGATACCTTAATTGAGTTAATCGAAGAATTAATGGAATTGAAATTGATTCAAGAAACTGACCCATCCAAAGTCACCATGGTTGAAGATCCTTGGGAAGAAACCTTGGAATTGAAAGCCTCTTAGGATCCCCAACTACTGAAAATACCCCCGGGGAGTGATCATCCAGTGGTGATGAAAACGGGTGGTGGCATTGCCAATCAAGACTGTACTCAGCATATCTACAGGCAACCTGTGCAGTTGCGCTAAGGTTCCCAAGTGAGTGGTTTGCTCAGGCCGATAGACCGAACGGACAACGGCTACAGGGGTTTGTGGATCACGATGGAGCAGACAGATCTGTTGGGCTTTGATCAGGTGCTGGATGCGCTTTTGTGATCGCGGATTATATAAAGCGATTACAAAATCTGCTGCCGCTGCCGCCACCAATCGTCGCTCAATCACAGACCAAGGGGTTAACAAATCGCTGAGGCTAATAGCACAAAAATCATGCATCAGCGGTGTCCCCACTTGAGCGGCAGCGGCTTGCAAGGCTGAAATCCCTGGCAAGATCTGAACATCGGGGGTTTGCCCATCCCAGCCATCCTGTTGCAATGCCTCTAGAACCAAGCCCGCCATCCCATAGATACCGGCATCCCCTGAAGAAATCACGGCCACCGTCAGCCCCCACTTGGACAGGTCAATTGCCCGTTCTGCTCGTTGGCGTTCTTGGGTAATGGCAGAAGGTTCAATAATTTGGCCGGGACGGAACAAGGATCGCACCAGATCAACATACAGGGTATAGCCAATCACCACATCGGCTTGGCAAAGAGCCGTTTGGGCAGCTGGGGTCATTTGTTCGAGGGCTCCTGGCCCTGTCCCCACCAGCAAGAGCTGTCCTGTCCGTCCCGTATATTCCTGCTCGGCTTGGGCAATGGCAATGGTAACCGCGCCCCGTTGCCCTGGATCACGAATAATCTGTTTGCTGACGAGTAACTCCGTTTGCTGGGCAGCTTGGAGGGCAGCCGCTTCAGCAACGCTGGGCGTTCCCACTTCTGCTGCGACCACCTGAGAGGGTGTGGGCACTGAGATATCCTGGAGGGCTTCAGGGGAATAACAGCGCAGAGGCCAGTTAGTGTCCGTGCAGAGTTCTAGCAAACCTACTTCATCGGCTTTTCGGTCTAGCGTCGCAATGCCTGCGATCGCAGGCATTGCCAGTTGATGATGCTCACAAACCTGATAAATGGCTTTTTCCAGCAGTTGTCGAGACGTACCACGCTCACAACCCAACCCCACCCACAGGACGCGGGGATGCCATTGTACCCTGGGCAACGGAGACGCTGAGGATTGGATGTTGGCACTAATGCAGACTTGGGCAGCAAGGTTCTGTGGTTGAGTTTCTAGATCCCTGACAAAGACATAAGGATGTGAGTCAGGGAGATGAGCCTGCCACAGGCGTGATCCAGCTTCCTGATACACAGCAACGGTTTGACGATGAGCAATCGCTACACTGAGACCCTGCCAATCCCCTGTGCCTCGTTGCCAGCCAAAGGGCAATCCGAGGGTATCTAAGCTGGGGAGATCGGCAGCGGCACTGGCTCCCGTAATAATCGGTGTAGCGCCCAGTTGCTTGGCAATCAGGGTCGTAAGGCGATCGGCTCCGCCCAAATGGCCACTGCACAGACTAATGACAAATTGACCTAATTCATCCAAAACCACTACTGCTGGATCCTGGAATTTATGCTCTAGAAGGGGGGCAATCAACCGAACCACAGCTCCTGTGGCCAGACAGAAAATCAACCCCCGTTGATTTGACCAGAGGGTTGACAGATGATCCTTGAGGGCACCTGGATAGGCTTGGGTGCCAGGGATATCAGCTAAAGTGCTAGGCACCCAGAGACTAGCTCCCATTTGCTGACAAAGGGGTTGCAGGGTGCGGATAGCGGTGGGCGTGGTGGCGATCGCAGCCAGGGGCTGAAAAGACTGAAATAGAGGTTGGCTCAAGAGAGGAATGCGGGTTGGTTATGAGAGAAATATTAGCTAAAGGCAAGGAGACTCTGGATTGATCGAGACGACTCATATCCTTATACATTGTGATAGTCTATCTGGATTGAGGTATCTCAGGGAGTAAACGGTGGAGAAATTGCGGGTGGGCTTGGTCTTTGGGGGGTGCTCAGGGGAGCATGAAGTGTCGATCACCTCAGCAAAAGCAATCCAAAACGCGCTGAACACTGCGCCCAATCCGGAGCAATACGAGGTGGTACCGTTTTACATTCACAAAAATGGCTGTTGGCAAGGGAGCCAGATAGCTACGCAAGTCATAGAGACTGGACAACCTCAGGCGCATGATGGGCCGATCAACCGTTGGCAGTTGCCAGATAACGCCTCCAGCATTGATGTTTGGTTTCCCATTCTCCATGGCCCCAACGGCGAAGATGGCACCCTACAAGGGCTATTCCAACTGATGCAGGTACCCTACGTGGGTTCTGGTGTTTTAGGATCTGCGGTTGGCATGGATAAAATTGTCATGAAAACAGTCTTGGCAGCGGCCGGCTTACCCCAGGTGAAGTATGTGGCCGTTAGCCGTGCCCAAGTCTGGTCTGATCCCTGTGTGTATACCCAACTGTGCGATCGCATCGAAAGTGCGATCGGGTATCCCAATTTCGTCAAACCTGCGAATTTGGGTTCATCTGTGGGCATTTCCAAAGTTCGTACCCGCTCTGAATTGGAAACAGCTTTAGACAAAGCCGCCAACCTTGATTGTCGCCTGATTGTTGAGGCAGGTATAGTTGCCCGAGAAGTGGAATGTGCCGTTCTGGGGAATGGTCAACCCCGAGCCTCTGTGGTGGGCGAAATTAGTTTTAATAGCGATTTCTATGACTATGAGACCAAATACACCGAAGGCTTGGCCAAACTGCAAATCCCCGCTCCTTTACCCGCCGCTATCACCCAAAAAGTTCAAGAAATGGCAGTTCAAGCCTTTACCGCCACTAATGCAGCCGGACTCGCTCGTGTTGATTTCTTTTATATAGAATCAACGGGAGAAATCTTGATCAACGAAATTAATACCCTGCCCGGTTTTACCGCTACCAGTATGTATCCCCAACTTTGGGGAGCTTCCGATGTGAGTTTTCCTGCTTTAGTGGATCGACTAATTCAGCTAGCGTTGGAATACCATGCCGACGCTAGTTAGTGTATTTTCATTGCTTGCAAAATTTTGCAATAAACTAAGTCGCACCGTTCAGTTTCTATCCCTGTGGCTGGCAAATACCCACTGTTCTCATACAGACAGACTGCCTCTTTTAACACTGAAGCTGTTTCCACCCAGATTTCCCCATACCCTCTTTGAATGATCGCTTCCTCCAATCGTTGCAAGAGCCACCGTCCTAACCCTTGCCCTCGTACCTGGGGCAACAGATACATCTTGCGAATTTCTACGGTTTTTTCGCCGCGCGGCACGGGATAGTAAGCCGCTGTTCCCACTAGCTTGTCTGGCGACTCGACCACCCAGAACTCACCCCCGATCTGCCAATAAGCGAATTCCACCTCCAAAACATCGCGGTCTGCTCCTTGGGGTTCCCAACCCAGTCCATACTCCGTCAATACGGTATGGATAATCTCAGCGGCCTCTTGGCGATCGGGGGGTTGCCAGGAGCGAATGATCAAATCGCGGAAGGCGTTGCATAATGGGGGTATGAATTAGGGTGAATTAGCATGGAATGTCCCGAGTGCGGCTCAACTCATATCCGTAAAAATGGAATCAAAAAAGGTAAGCAAAATCACATTTGCGTCGATTGCGGTCGGCAATTTATTGATGTTTATGCCCCGCCCCAAGGCTATAGTGATGCGATGAAACGGGAATGTCTCAAAATGTATGTCAACGGCATGGG
>JAAUOM010000186.1 GCA_012034865.1 Acaryochloris sp. CRU_2_0
TGCTACAGGTGTACTGGGTTATTTGGTAAATGTCATCGAACACCTGATCATTATTCATATAATCCGTCAATTACTTCGGCATCAACCAGATACCCTCAAAAAAGTTTTCTTTATTAAAGATGGTTCCACAGGCTTCTTCGGTCAGACTGCTAGACTACATGAGCCAATGCGTGATTTAGTTAACTGGCTCTTAGATAAACACAATATCGTGTTAGCTGGCTTAGAAAAAAGTGGAGCGTTTGTAGATCATGCTCAATCAATTCAACAAAATTTAGAGCCTGGTAAAGTGCTTATCTTAACCGACGATTATATTTACCGCTATATTCTTCCTGGTCCCGGAGATCCGCAACGTCCATATGCTTCTACTAGCAACTATGGTCACAAAATCATCTTCAAAGCTCGTAATGGTCAAATGTATGTTGTTTCAATTCCAGCGAGAGAGCTGAAAAAACAGCCAACTATTGATGATCTCCCTAATTTACAGGTGATTTTGTCTAACGTCGAAGCCCTACATTGCGACATGTACGACTCAGCACTCTTCCCTGTAGCTTTAGTCAATAAGTTGGTCAGTTTATCAGCACATCCTAGCCAGCGCATTCTACAAAAGTTTGCCAGTCAGTCTATCAGTTGATAAGCTTTGATTGTTGCAGAACACTGACTAAGCGATCGCCGCACAATCAGGTATCCGGGGGATTTTCTCCCCCAGTTCCCACATCACCACCCATCAAACGCATCCGCACCAAGCGCTCCTGCACCATCTCCCCAATCGCCTCCGGTGGCCGCAGCTCGATCACCTGCAAAATCTCAAAATTCTTAGGTAATATTACTTCGATTTACTATTGAGTGGTTCGTCAGTACGTCGATACTGAATATAAGCATCTACCAATAAACCCAATATAGTCACAGGTATAAGACCCAATACAATACCAGCCAATAAGGGTTCAACCATGATTTCCTTCCTGGATGTTTGATAGTGATTTTGCAGAAAAACTCCATCTCCATCTTATCTAATTCGAGCCTGAACTATATCTGCGCCTTCAATTTAGGACAAAACCCATAATTCTAGGGCAAAAAACAGGTGATAAGCTGGACTACTCTTAGAGGATCAACCTAAATCTGATTAGGTATCAATAACTGCTTTTTCACCGGAGGGGTAATCTATCTTTCAGTAGATCAGCTATCTTATTGACATAATAAAAGCTTTCATCTGGTGCTTGCTTCCCAATTCTTGAGGAGAGGTTGATGGACTGTTCGTATCCCAAACCCACAGAGATACACTGTCCCCATTGCAATCAAATGGTTACAATCAATGTTGGGTTGATTGTGGACCAGGCAGATCAGCCAGACTCGATCCAGAACATAATTGAGGGCAGTTTTAAGACACACCTTTGTCCCAATTGCACTCAAAACTTATCAGAAGTAGATCAACCCGTCTTGATTTATCGACCAAAACAGCAACCGCCCCTGTTGTTTGCCCCAGCATTGAAAAACACGCTAGCAGAGGATCAGACCCACACACTTCAACCCATCTTCGCTCAAGGAGTTTGATCAGTGAGTCTTCAGGGCCATCGTTCGGGTAGAAATAGGCAAGGAAGCCAATCTGGTCCACAGTTAGGCTGACGGTCAGGCTGAGGGAGGGGCGGGGAGCGGTCATAGGCGAAAATAGGAAGTGCTCAGCAATTATCGCAAAAATGCCAGAATCAGATAAATGCCAACGCTGCCAGTTGTTCAGCGGATACTTGGGTCGAGGGTATCTTGTTTGCGGGATACACCCACTTGGACCAACAGAGCTACCCTGCCCAGACTTTGCGGCAGTCGTCGATGAGTGGGAACCTTTGGGTGGTGCCTACTACAACGGAGAGCTGATCCGGGACTCATCTGGATACCTGACCACTGAGGAGAGATTGGAGTTGATCGAGACGCATCCCTTGTTTACGGGGGTCTGTCCGAGTTGTGGAGCCAGATTCAGTGACGGCACGCTGATCCACTATGATTGTAAGAAATGTGGCTGGCGAGATGATTCGGTTGTCTGATGAATTCTGATTATGACCCTGATCTGGGCATCAGCGCCTGGGATGCACTTTTAGATGGCGGGGCACCTCCCTCAAGGGTGCTGAACTCGGAGCTACCAATCCCCCGAAGTTGGTATCCTGTGCTGACAGTTGCTTGTCTGATTATCTTTGCTGTCGCTTTTGGCTGGGCCTTTTGGAGCGATCATCGCCAGGAGCGGAGATGGTTTTGAGGGAGAAATCAAATTGTTTTATGTTATCGGCACTTATTTTGGTACAGATGTATTTGTAATAACCTTTACTTGTAGAGACTAAATACGTATATACCAGTATAGTCATGTATATACAAATATACACACGACTAACTTATTTAAGAGCTTCCTTCGCTAGCAAAAATTACACCAGTATTTTCATACTCTTGTTCTACAGCTTTTATACCCTTCCTGATGAGATAGTTGATAAGAATCTGATTACCCCCTTTCCCTGCTTTGGCATGATCTTCCATCCATTGGGCTATATCGTTGAGGATATATAGTTGAATGGGATCTCCACAACTTTCTTTTCTGTTTTTTAAATAGCCTTCTACCACCAATTTCGGTGTTGACCTACTAGAAAGCTTTTTTGTAGTCTGTTTTGGCTTTGTTAATTCCAGTTCATTTTTTGAGTTTTTTGCTCCTCTAACAAAACTCTGGGCATCTTGATCATTAGCCACTTGTCGAGCTTGTTCACTTATTGATCCAAAGTTCATCTTTGATCCAGCCATACTCATTTCCTCCCTTCATACGAATTGATGAATTTAAATCCAGTAATTTCTTGGAAAAGATCGCAAATCTCTGAAGTAGCCTTCTTCTCTTTGGCATGAGTTCGCAGCTCATATTCGTAAACACATTCCCCAGTCGCAACAGAGTAACCAAAGGGTTTGCGATCGCGGATCACTGTTTTCATGTCTTTGAGCGAATTTAATTCACTTTGGATAAAGACACGCGCTTCCTCTGCCGTCGTGTCAAGATAATGGGTGGAAGCACGAGAGATTAAGCACCTTGCCTCCAGATTTGGGTTGTATATTTTTGACGTTGACACCAGCTTATTCATATCCATGAGGGTTTCTACGTCAAAGAAGCCTGGTTGTATAGGGACAACCAGCAAGGTGACGCTCGGTGAAATCATTGCACTTCTTAGTTCAACTGAGTCTTGCCCACCCGAATCAATTACAACAGCCTCATACTTTTCAGATAAATCAGCTAGGGGGACTTGAAGCTGATCTCCTTGTAAATGAGTGCATATCAGTTGAGGCTTTATCTCATTAGCAGATCTTCTTGAGGAGAGCTTTAGCGAACTCATCTGTTTATCACAATCAACCAAATGAGTATCATATCCAGCAAGCTTGAGCATTAAAGCCATATTTGTTGCGATCGTACTTTTCCCAGTGCCCCCTTTTTCACCACCAATCAAAACTGTAAAGTTGTCAGGAAGTTTTTTCTTCATTAGACAAGACTTCTTGAATGCCTACAATACAAGAATTATCTAGACTTGAGTAGGCTTTACATTTCAAGTCAGACATACTCAAGACTAAACTGGACTGCATCATACAACTCTAGATTAGCCTGGTCAAGCCTATATACGTATAGACTTGTATTTACCTGTGTATACATGTGTATACGAGATTTGACTTAAATATGGAAATTAGGGCATTGGGATGGAAATTAGGGCATCATCACAACCAGCATTCATTTCATTTTCTCGGCAGAACCCAACATGGCCTCATAAAGAAGCCAAAACAACCCATATACATACTGTCTAGGTCACATCTAATTGATCAAGGCGACGGAGAAAAAGCAAATGGATGAGCATTTCTACCCAGTTTTATCGCCCTTTCAGACCAAATTCCTGTATCCAGATCGCCCTTCGCCCCCATTTCCTGATCTTCTGATTGACCAAACTCAGCAGTATCAGATTGCCTTCCATTTTCCGTAATTAGATCCTGCTCTTTTAAATTACAAATCACACAAGCTGCTCTGCTTTTCTCAAGCTTTGCCTCCCACTTCGTCTGAAATGCCTGCATCATCTGTTCTTTGTATTCTTCATTCCCAGAGTAGCGAATCACATACTGACTCTCTGCGTCTTGACATCCCACCTTCACCAGCTCGTGAGCCACCCGTCGAATTAACTTGTTGGCGATACTCCATGCACTCTGACCCTCACAAATGACATTCCGAAAATGGCGATAGATCTGATAGCGATATTCCAGCGCCTTGGCCTTGACTTCCTCTAGCCGTTCGTCTGACTCTGCCATGACTTTGACATCCATGCTAGCCCTGGCCTCCAACTGCCTAAACCGTGCTTGGCCATATTCAGTTGTCCGTTGCTCAATCTCGTTGAGAAGATCCTGCTTCTGGCCTTTGAGTGCCTGCTTTTGTTGCTCCAACTCGGCCAACTCAGCCTTAAGTTTCTTCTTCTTTGGACTACCCTTCCTCCCCAGCTTCGTCAACGTTTCCCGGATCGCCTTCTGCTGCTGGACAATCTCATTGATTTGATGACAAATATCTTTCACCTTCACTCTTAATCCTTGTCGTTTAGCCTGGATCTTGCGCCCCTGCTCTAGGGCTTGCTCGTATGCCTCCAGATCTTGATTAGTGACTTTATATAGATCAACCAACTCAAACACGCCCAAGTCATGGAGCAACTGCACCTGAATTCGGTTATTGGATAAGCGGTGGGTGAGTACAAATTTGCTGTTGAGTTGTTTCATGTAATTCCTCCTGTCTAATTCCTCTGCAACTTCAGGGTGATACGACATCCAATGCAATTTAGTCGCGGTCTTCAATCGACCTCGATGCTCCACACAAACTTCGTGGATAAATTCATCTGTCAGTTCAACACCCGGTAACTCGTCTTGCAACAGTGCTTTCTTGGCATCCAACGTGTCTTTGTAGGATGCCGATGAGCTATTCATGACCCGGATGGCCTGCTCAGTGGTGAAGCGTTCTCCATCCGCAGCCCCCAACATCAGTGCCGTCTCCCGCTCCATCTGCTTCCGCACTTTGCTAAAGGCTTCGACAATGCAGGTGTTGCGTTGTCTCAGTTCCTCCAACTCAATCGAATGTCCATGTCCTTCTAGCAACAATAAAAGCGATTCTCTGAGGGCCAGTAGTGAGGCAATCGAGCGAGTTTGATACCGAGCAAAACTGACGTTGTGAATGTTATTGGGGTTTTGCTGGTATGCCTTCAGCGCCGCCAACTGCTGAGCGGTTTCTAGAGACTGGTCATGCACCAACTGTTGCTCCAGATCAATGGATGCAGCAACATCTTGCCCATACTTAGACTGAAGCATGATGACTTGCTCCACCGACTTGATGGAAGGGATATCAGGGATATGCGCCTTCCTAGTCACATAGATTTCTCTGGTCACCTTTGCTCGATACCGCCAGAGCTGCTGATAGACACTGCGGGCATGATTGGAGGAGGCATAGCAGAATACCCGGCTAAAGTAGGGGATGAGTCGAGGTTCATCAATACTGACGCCACTCTCCGCTGTGGGACTCAGGAATAAGGCCGTGGGCTGGTAGTCCTGCACAAACTGAGTGGGATTAGCTTGGAAGATCTTGTTCTCAGACCGCTCCGATGTCTTGCGATCATGCCTGAGAATGCCCTTAGCAAACTCTGGGTTCTGATCTGCAATCAGCCGCTCCAGTTTTTCCAGGAATTCCTGAGAAGTGGCCACCACAATAAACCGCTCATTCTCGGCCACAGCATTGAGGATCCTTTCGATAAACTCTGAGGTCTGGCCAGAATAGACTTTGGTGGGGAAGTTGTCATCGGGCTTGAACTCATTGACGACAATCTTGGTGTTGTACTTGCCTCCTGTGATGCCTTTGATATAGTCAATGGGGATCTGGGAGAGGGAATCTTCTAGAAGGATGATGTTGCCTTGGGTTTCTAAGACGCGGTTGGCGATCGAATGAAAATGCTCCAAGATTTCATTTTGCCGATCGCCCAAAGTCTGGCCGCTGAGAACATGGAACAACGCAGCATCGGCCTCATCCAAAATGATGCAGCTCCCTGGCTCAATGTCATCGACATCGATTTTGAGCAGACTATCGAAGCACAGCAGGATAGAGCGCTCAGAGCGAAACCCCATGCTGACATTGCCTTGATATTCTTTTTGCAATCGGAATAGGTGAATCAGGTTGTAGCGAATGTTGCCCTCGTCATCCTGTTCAGTGAATCGATCCTCGGTGTTGTACAGCAGATTATTTCTGTAACCCGGCATAATCACCTGGCCTTTGACCT
>JAAUOM010000065.1 GCA_012034865.1 Acaryochloris sp. CRU_2_0
TCGCAAGACACTTTGTTATTCCAAGTCCGCAGAAATGCTAGCACACTCGATTCGATTGCTACTTCACTACCTAAAATTTTGGGATGTGCCCGTTCCCGCCTGATTCATACCTTCATTCAGCAACGCCGGATTTGGTTCCCATCACTCAATCCCCTAGCAGAGACTTCTTGACTCATTTTTAAGGGTGATTGACAGGATTCATTCACTAACACACATTTGTTTGGAAACAGAAACGTCGATAGCACGAAATAAAACAATCAGCCTGCTCGGTCTCTTTTACGAAGGGAAACACAAACCCAACTTGCAAAAGAGCTGGAGGATTGGCATCCTTTAGTGCCTCAACTCCAGCCCCGTAAACTTAAGCGCTATTGAGGTTAACTCAGGCGACGGTAGAGCAACCGCTGAATACCGAGGAGTGCGATCGCATCAAAACCAAACAGTAGCAACAGCGATCCAGCCAAACTGACCTGTCCCCAAGGCGCTTGCATGACCACACTCGCAAAACTCCAATCCTGGTGGAGGTAGAGATAGCGAATTGGCTCAATGGCAAAACTAAGAGGGTTCAGGCTGGCCACAACCTGTAACCAAGTTGGCATAAACGCTAAGGGCACCAAAGCAGTACTGGCAAACAGCAGGGGTAAATTGGTGACAAAAATAACGGCAATCAACTCAATATGACCCGGTAAAGCAAACGACAGACCTAAGCTGAGGGCTGTTACTCCCAAAACTAACAACAGGACAATCACCGCCACAATCCCTAGACCTAAGGCATTGGGTAAGCCAGCCCCCATAAAAAAGCTGAGAGCCATAATTGCCAGGGTTTGGATCAAGCTGAGGGTAGTAATAAAAGCAGCAGAGGCCAAGACAATCGAAAAACGCGAGGCCAAGGGAGCCACTAACAGGCGATTTAAGAACCCAAATTCGCGGTCAAACATGACGGGGAGGCCAGCATTTAAGGCTCCACTGAAGGCAGTAAAGACGATCACACCAGCACTGAGAAATTGGCCATAACTTTGACTGGTTCCGAATAACCCAGGGGGTACATTCTTGAATAAAGCGCCAAATAGAACCAACCACATTAAGGGTTGAATAATACCCGCAATCAGAGTGGTAGGACGCCGTTGCAGTTGAATGAACAAGCGACGAGTCAAGGCCAAGGTTTCTTGTAGAAACTCGCTAGATAGAATGCCAGGGGTGATCAGCAGATCTGGTTGGACTGCTGGGCTGGCGATTGGGGTGGGATTAGCAGGGGTAGTGGTCATAACAGAACTAAAGGATGGATTACAGATCAGTAATGGACTTAGAGGCTGGAACAGCGGATCGGCAAAAGATGGATCCAAAAATCACAAAAGCTCACCAAGCGAGCGACGACCTCGCTTTTGCCCTAGCGCATATTCTCTTTGCGTTCTTTTTTGAGATCGCGGGAGCTGGCGGCTGCCATTTCCGCATCTAAGAGGGTGCGACCCGTCGCCGCCAAATAGACATCATCTAAACTGGGTCGAGCCTGGGCAATACTAAAAATCGGCAGACCCGCATCTTTAAGGGCAGTTTGAATACTTAAGAGGGCATCCCCTTGTGAAGAGACCACCAGATTGAGGGAATTGCCCTGAGCCGGATTAATAATCACATCTTGGACAAAGGGCAGAGCCGTCGTCATTGCTTGGGCTTGCTTGGCTTCTTGATCGGGGGTAAATTCTCGAATCTTGAGGGTGACGCGATCGCCGCCAACTTGATCTTTTAACTCCGTCGGTGATCCTTCGGCAATAACGGTGCCTTGATCAATAATGGCAACGCGATCGGCTAAGGCGTCAATTTCTTCTAGGTAATGGCTGGTGAGCAGCAGAGTGGTGCCGCGCTGACGCAACTCCCGCAGAAAGTCCCAAATAATCACCCGACTCTCAATATCCAGGCCGACCGTGGGCTCATCTAACACGAGTACGGTGGGTTCATGGAGTAAGCCAGCGGCGAGATCTAAGCGTTTACGAATGCCCCCAGAATAGGTTCCCGTTTTGGTGTCTGCCCAGTTTTGCAGCTCTAACAAGGTCAAGACTTTGTGGATGCGATCGCGAATGGCTTGAGCAGGCAGGTGATAGAGAGCCGCTTGCAGTTGCAGCAATTCCCGCCCCGTCAGTACTTTATCTAAGGCCACTTCTTGGGCAATATACCCCAACAATTGCCGAGCCGCTTTCGGATATTTCTGGACCGATACCCCACTGACTTCAATCAGACCAGCATCAGGGGTGGCTAGACTACATAAACAGCGCAAGGTCGTGGTTTTGCCAGCCCCATTGGGACCTAACAAGCCAAAAATTTCTCCCGATTGAATTTGAAAGGAGACATCCTTAACGGCTTGCACCTTACCATAGAATTTTTTCAGGTTTTGAATGAGAACAGCAGGAGCCATAGAATTAAAAATCTCAACAGGCAGTTTTTATCTATTTTATTACTGTGGCCACGATGCGACTGCACGAATTCTGCCAAAACTTTTAGATTAACGATGGCTCATCTAGAGGAGGCTGCTAATACAAGCTGGGTAACCAAGCCTGCAACAGATGACTAGAGTATTGCCAAGCTTGACGGGCCCAGGGCAAACTATCTAACCCCATGCCTGCACACAGTAGCATCATATAAGAGATAGAGAATTTAAAGACGGAGCGAGCCATTTGTTTATCTTCGGGAGTTTGGATCAACTGCCATGCCTTGTAAATGAACTGACTCCAGAGGATGATGGCGATCAGAGCATACAAAGAGCCACAAACCTGTAACGGGTAGACCAACAGCAGCGTCACAGGCAGCAAGAGAGCCGTATATACAAATATTTGATTGGCAGTGGTTGCTGCCCCATTCACCACTGGCATCATTGGTACTCCAACCTTGGCATAGTCTTCCTCAATCATCATGGCTAAGGGCCAAAAGTGAGGGGGTGTCCACACAAAAATAATCGCAAACAACACCCAAGCTGCCCAGCTTAGTTCTCCGGTAACCGCCGCCCAGCCTACTAAAGGGGGAATGGCACCTGCTGTGCCGCCAATAACAATGTTTTGCGTCGAGGAGCGCTTCAGCCACTGCGTATACACACCAATGTAAACGGCAATCCCAGCCATCGCTAAGCAAGCACTCAACAGATTCGCAACCCATGTCAGCAGGGTAAAAGCGATGAGCGCTAGGACGGTAGCAAATAGACTCGCTTGCCAGACTTGAACCCGCCCTGAGGGCAAGGGTCGATGTCGGGTTCGCTCCATGATGTAGTCAATATCTCGATCATAAATGCAGTTGATCGTATTAGCAGAACCCGCTGCACAAGCCCCTGCTACCAGGGTCGTCATTAACAATCCACTCTTGACTTCTCCCGCAGCAGCAACCCACATGGAGGCTGCTGTGGTGATCAAAAATAAAAGAATCAAGCGAGGCTTGGTCAGTTGATAGTAATCTATACAGGTTTGAGCAAAACCAGGGTGAAGCCAAGGAACCTCAGCCCCTATGGTTTTTTGCATATTAAAACCTCTGAATAAATTCCAAAAAGTCAAAAACAATAATGGGGTCAGGCTGTTAACTTCGCACCCTCAGCCAGAACGAACTAGGAAGACTAACACCATTGACGGAACATTCGGTGTCTGTTGGATCCTAAGACGGTTCTAGAAAACTGGCTATTGGGATTGGCACCGTTTGAATCGGCTGGGCGTATTCGGCTTGATAACGATCCCGCAGGGCAATGACGCTAAAGACCACGAGTGTGCCTAACAAGCTGGCACCAATCGCTTGGTGAGCCACCGTCAGCCCCACCACTTGGAGATGGAGACGTAAGGTAGAGATCCCGACTAGGACTTGCAGGATGAGCAGCCCCATCGCTAATTGGCCTAAAAACCGCAAACGCGGGTGTAACGCCGGCGTACGCCACACCAAAATAACCAAAGTGAAAACGGCCAGGGTAGGGGGAAGGACTCCCAAGAAATGGTTATACATCACCTGACAGCGTTGAGCACCTGCTAAACATTGATGAACCGCCCATTGAGAGGCAACTAACCCTCCCAAGATATTTTGCAAGAAGACCAAGCCCCCTGCCATTGAGCTGAGCCAAGGTAAGCGATCAATAACACATGTGCCTCGATAGGGCATTAAACTGCTGCCCAAGACCAACATACTGCTGAAAAACAACAATCCTGTCGCTAAATGGGCCGTAACAATGTCAAACCGTAAGAGTTGAGTAACCGTTAGACCGCCTAAGATGCCTTGAAACACAATCAAGCCGAGACAGAGGGTCGTGGCGATGGGCACCCATTTAGAGAGGTGCGATCGCCACCCCCACGTTAAACCTGTCAACCCAATCATGAATAACCCCAACAAAGAGGCAATCAGCCGATGGAACCACTCCAGAAAGACTTGTAGATTCATCTGCTGTTTAGGCAGCAGCTCACCATAGCATAAAGGCCAATCTGGACAGGACAATCCAGCATTCATCACGCGAGTCGAACTCCCTAAGGCCATCAAGCCTAAAGTCAAGATAGCCATGCCAAAAAACAAACGACTGAGGAAGCTAGACGGAATGATCTCCCCCGAAATTTTGGGGTCAATGGAATTATTCAGTGAAGTTTCGGTCATGAATCTGCAAACAAATATATTAGGTAGGAGAGTCTACGCCTCTTCTAGCTATAAAGTTGTGACAATATTATTCAAGGTTAATGAGCCGAGATTAATTTAGAACACTTCCAATGTACTCGTTATTTTTAGAGTTCAACAATTATCTAGGAAGCATAGCGCTAAAAGCATTGCTAGGTCTTGGCAAGCCTTGTAGATATTACTTTTTTTTAAGAGTTTTGCATAAACATAAACTAAAAATCTAGATTTTGGTCACTCTGGCAACTTCTAAAATGAGGTGATCACCCGATTGGCCATCATTTGAACCCGGGAATGACGCACAGATCCCCATAGATCCCGAAGAAAACCCTAAAACTTAGTTGGGTAAGTCCACCTTGACCCAGTTATCTGGTCTACCTTAGTAGGTAAAGCTAATGACTCTGGATATTAATGCCCTCCACCATTTATTCGGTGGGGTCTGCCTTGCCTCTGAGATATTGGCACTGTCACTAAAGGACACGAGTTGAGCAATTGTGAATGTTCCCACTTCTATTCTCACCTTAATCATTGGGATTGTAATAACCCTAGCGAGTGGGTGGGTGAGCCAAAACAACGGTTTAATGCCTACGGCGGCTGCGGCTGAAGCCGTGGAAATTGATCGATTATTTACGGCAATGATAGCCATTGCCACGGGTCTATTTCTCTTGGTGCAAGGGGCTTTGCTCTACTCACTCTTTGCCTTTCGTCGGCGTGATGGGGACGAAACAGATGCAACCCCTGTGCATGGCAATGTGTCCCTAGAAATTGTGTGGACCGCCATTCCGGCTATGTTGGTCTTGTGGCTAGGAATTTATAGTTTTGATGTCTATCAAAGTATCGATAGCGCCGGAACCATGGGGTCTACGCATATGGCTCATCAACATGGCGGCATGGAAACGGTGGTTGCAGCAGGCGAAGGCACCCCTGCCCCAAGCGATCCAGTCTTGCTTGCGACTCAGGGGAATCGAGCTGATGGACCTCTCGCTCAGGCTATTGCTACAGAGGTCATCGACCCCTTGATTGTGAATGTGGATGGCTTGCAATATGCATGGTTGTTCACCTATCCTGACACGGGTATTGTCTCCGGTGAATTACATTTACCCATCAATCGATCCGTCACCCTGAACATTACGGCTAGGGATGTCATTCATGCTTTTTGGGTACCTGAGTTTCGATTGAAGCAAGATGCCGTGCCGGGTCAAGTGAATCA
The DNA here is from genome assembly GCA_012034865.1 of Acaryochloris sp. CRU_2_0. GTDB lineage: Bacteria > Cyanobacteriota > Cyanobacteriia > Thermosynechococcales > Thermosynechococcaceae > Acaryochloris. Next base: position 5,825 of record JAAUOM010000065.1, read on the forward strand.
TTTAAATTTTCAACCGACAAAAGAAGGGACTTATCCTGTCATTTGTGCTGAGTTATGTGGGGCTTATCATGGAGCCATGAAAACCCGCTCTATTGTCCATTCTCAGACAGATTATCAAGCTTGGGTTGATAGTCAATTGGTTGCGCATAACTCATCTACCACTGCTGTTGCTCAACGCTCAGACCCTTCCCCTGTCTCAGTCTTAGAGCAACATGCTACGGCGATGGGACTGCCGGATCACTGGCCTGATCATGGACATGAGCATAGCCTTTCCACGCTGCCTCCAGATTGGCTTGAAGCTTCCAGTTTGGATCCTTCAGGATCATGAGACCAATTTGCTCATTTCTTCAGATTTCCACAAATATTTCAGACATATTACTGTGATGGTTACGGGATTAAGGATTGATTTATGACGCAGGCGCAAGCAACCCATCTTCAAGAAGTAGAGGTCACTCCTTGGCGCGAATACTTCAGCTTTAGTACAGACCATAAGGTCATTGGTATTCAGTATTTAGTGGCTAGCTTCGTCTTCTATTTGATCGGCGGCGTATTGGCAGAACTGGTGAGAACCGAGTTAGCGACTCCTGCCTCTGATTTCGTGACCCGCGAAACCTATAACGAACTATTTACGATGCACGCCACAATCATGATCTTTTTGTGGATTATTCCCAGTTTAACGGGCGGGTTTGGCAACTTTCTGGTGCCCCTGATGATTGGGGCGAGGGATATGGCGTTTCCAAAATTGAATGCGATCGCATTTTGGATCATCCCGCCGACCAGTGTGTTGCTGTTGATGAGTTTCTTTGTCGGTCCTGCAAGCGCGGGTTGGACTTCTTACCCACCCCTGAGCTTGATCACCAATAAAGCTGGAGAAGCCATCTGGATTCTGGGAGTAATCCTGTTAGGAACCTCGTCGATCATGGCTGGCCTGAATTTCTTGGTTACCATCCTCAAGATGCGTATTCCCAGCATGGGCCTGAATGATATGCCTTTATTTTGTTGGGCCATGCTGGCTACCTCGGCCTTACAGCTTATTGCCACCCCTGTTTTGACCGGAGCCATGGTGTTATTGGGCTTTGACCTCTTGGTGGGCACGGCCTTTTTTAATCCTGCGGGAGGGGGTGATCCGATTGTTTACCAGCATATGTTTTGGTTTTATTCCCATCCAGCCGTTTACATTATGATTTTGCCTGCTTTTGGCTTGATTTCTGAGATATTGCCTGTCCATGCCCGTAAACCAATTTTTGGTTATCAGGCCATTGCCTATTCCAGCATTGCCATTAGCTTTTTGGGGTTGATTGTCTGGGCACACCATATGTTTACCAGTGGTACCCCCGACTGGCTGCGGATGTTTTTCATGATTGCCACGATGGTGATTGCTGTCCCCACGGGAATTAAGGTGTTTAGCTGGGTGGCGACGGTTTGGGGCGGCAAGCTCAATTTATGCAGTGCCATGCTGTTTGGGATGGCTTTTGTTTCCATGTTTGTGGTCGGGGGTCTGAGTGGGGTGATGGTGGCTTCTGTGCCCTTTGATATCCATGTCCACGATACTTATTTTGTGGTCGCTCACTTACACTATGTGTTGTTCGGGGGCAGTGTATTTGGCATTTATGCAGGTCTCTACCATTGGTTCCCTAAAATGACAGGGCGGATGCTCAATGAGTTTTGGGGCAAGGTCCATTTTGCCTTGACCTTCGTCGGTTTCAATATGTGCTTTTTACCGATGCATGTTTTGGGTCTGCAAGGGATGAATCGTCGCATTGCCGAGTACGATCCCAAGTTTGCGACTTTGAATTTGGTGTGTACGATTGGCTCGTACATCCTGGCGGTTTCTACGCTACCCTTTCTGGTCAATGCCGTCTGGAGTTGGCTGAGGGGTCCTCAAGCCAGTGGTAATCCCTGGAAGGCTCTCACCTTGGAATGGACAGTGCCATCTCCGCCCCCAGTGGAAAATTTTGAGGTTGACCCCGTCTTGCTGATTGGTCCCTACGATTATGGTCGTCACTGTCTGCTTCCCCAACCCGTGGCCCGATCTGCGCCAGTGACTAATGTTGAGGCTAAAACCGCTGATTTATCGGCTCCCCGTCAAAGTGAGGAAAATATCAACCAGTAAGTTATGGTTTTGCTTGGCAGAGCCATGGTATTTAGCTCTGATATGGGGAGTCTCAGCATTTTGAGGCAGCATCATCAACCTTTCGCTGAGCGATCGCTAAGATTGAGCAGAGAACTTAAGAATAATATCTCTGGAGACAATAATGAATTTGCATCTAACAACGGTTTTCAAAAAAGTTCCTGAAGGATATATCGGGTTTGTTGAAGAATTACCAGGAGCAAATACACAAGGAGAAACGCTTGAAGCAGCAAGAAGCAACTTAAAAGAAGCAATCGAACTTGTTTTAGAATCCAACCGATTACTGGCAGAAGAGCAACTGCAAGGACTGGATGTAATTCGTGAAGCAGTTGTTCTATCTGCTGTATGAAGCGTATTGATCTAATTCGTCACCTTGAATCCCACGGTTGCGAGTTTCTGCGAGAGGGAGGGAAGCACACAATATATGTGAATCGAATTGTACAAAAATCATCTTCTATTCCTAGACATCGTGAAATTAACGATTTTCTTGTCCGTAAAATTTGTCGTGATCTGCAAGTGCCAGAACCAAATGCAACATAGATGTCTTTAATGTCTTTGAGCGGATGAAAGAGAGCTGTTGTTATTCAACACTTGATATCACTGTCATGCCCACCATTCCCCAAACAAATGTTCCTCTAGGGTATCGATCGCAATCGATCGACACCACTCTGGATGCAGATGTATTAATGTTTGCTCTGTTGCGCCAGCTTACCCCAGAGAATAAAGCTCAGCGAGTCATTGCCCTGTATCGAACCCTGCGTTAGCTTAGCCGCCTCCAACCGATGATTGAAGATCCCATCCAGTTTGGTTTCAGATGAGTGCAAATGAATCGCAAAAACAATGGCGGGATGTTTTAGGTATGCTGAAGCTTCAGGGTGAAAAGCTTGATTTTAGCTATCTCAGGACGTGGGCTAATGTTTTAGGTATCGCACCAGAGTTGCTCACAGCTTTGGATGAAGCAGGTTTATCGATTTTGGATGAAGCAGGTTTATCGATTTTTAGCTCAATTTAAATTGAGAAAATCTTACTTTCAACTGACCTTTTGATTAAAACAGCGGAGATCTATGCAAGGTTCAAGTGTTAATACCAGCCAAGCGGAACTCAATTACTCAGCCACTGCTGACTCAGTAGCAGACTACCACAGTGAACATCCCGATCTGCGGTTGTTTGGGTTTATTGTCTTTTTGGTATCAGAAAGCATGTTGTTCTTGGGGCTATTTGTGGCCTATTTTGCCTTTCGAGTGGTGACCCCGACCTGGCCGCCCGCAGGAACCCCTGAGCTAGAGTTGATCTTGCCAGGGATGAATACAATTATTCTGCTGTCCAGTAGTTTTGTTATTCATCGGGCAGATACCGCCATTAAGGAAAAAGGAGATGTGAAAGCGGCCAGATTATGGTTTCTAATCACAATGGCAATGGGAGTCACCTTCTTGGCTGGACAGGTCTATGAATATAACCATTTGGGCTTTGGCTTAACCACCAATTTATTTGCTAGTACGTTCTATATCCTGACGGGCTTTCATGGATTGCATGTGTTGGTGGGGTTACTGTTGATGTCTGCGGTGCTGTGGCGATCGCGCCGTCCCGGCCACTACTCTACAACCAGTCATTTTGGCATTGAAGCCACGGAAGTTTACTGGCATTTTGTCGATGTAATTTGGATTATTCTCTTTCTGATTCTCTATATTCTGTGAAGCTCCTTTCTATTGCTACCCAGAAAACAGCACAAATCCATGCGCTACCTAGTCACCACCTACGCCGATCGCATCCCTACGGATCACCAAATCATGATGGTGGATGGCACTGTTCCTGGTTGGGTGGCTCGACCCGGTGACCAACACTGGGATCACCATCGACCCGATGGCGCAGAAATTCAAATGGATGAGATGCCCTTCCCCAAACAGACCCTGGTTGAAGAGTTGGGGAATGGTCAGCCGATCTGTTTTGTCACCACACTGGTTGATGCCGATGCTTGTTGTGCGGCGGCTTGGACTCAGTTGCCCGCAGTAGCCCTGACTCCAGAGAAAGTAGCAAGACTCAGGGCGATCGCCTGGGACTGTGATCACCTGATGGTGCCTGATGCCTTGCAGCCTTGGGCCGCATTTGCTGCTAAAGCCGTTGCCACATTGAAGATGCGTGGAAGTGCGATCGCAGCCCAACTTCTCTATCCTCAAGATAGAAAACAGTGGTCGCCGCAACAGTGGGAAACCTATACTAGCGTTATCTTTAAGCAAGGAACCGAGTGGTTAGTGGCAGCCGTCCAAGGTGAATGTCTATTCCCAGGAGAACAAGGGGAAGCCGATGAATATTGGCAAATTCTGGCCGCAGATACTCAGCAGATTCTGCAAGAGAACCGAATGCAATGGGTGGAAACCACCACTCATCCGTTGGCAGTGTTTGACCTGCGTAAGTTTGGGCATCCCGTCGATCCCCGCTCCACCTTGGCAGCCTTAGAAGGCTACGACTTAGAGACGATCAGACCGGAAACCTTAACGATTCGTGAACACCGTAGGGGAGGTGGTCGGCAATATGTGCTCGGTTGCATTCCCCGTCATCCTCAAGCCCATACGCTCAACTATACGGCAGGAGTCTTTGAGCGGTTGACTCAGGCAGAACGAGCAATCAATACCGATGCCGATTCCTGGGGTGGGCGGCGCACGGTAGGCGGTTCAGGGTGGCATACGCCTTCTCAGTTATCGCCCCAAAGGATCGCGGCTCTTTTAGATACGTGACGGAACATACAGCATATTTCAATTATATGAGGCACAGCAGTCCCATTGCTTTCCTTTCTGTACAAGCTTTTGCTGCACTCTATGAATCTAAAAACTGCTGTAGTTCTGAGAATTTGGAGCTTTCTTGAGATCATTTTCGATCGTGGTTCAGACAAAAGTGGGGTATGTAGCCCCACTTTTGTCTGAACCACGATCCTCTGTAACCTGCTCGGCACCTGGCTCTAGCTTAAATTCTCACGTCATGTTTAGCATAGGTCGATTATAGTCTACAAATTACAAAATGTTTTGTAAATACAGAATCTTCTATTGCTCCCGACCGTCGCGCTCCGCTGCTGCGCACGTCTTCCGGCCTACACCATCCCCCAACCCTACGGTTATGGGCAGAGGACTGCAAAGATCTTTGGTAGGATACAAGACTACGATTTTTAATTGTTAACTCTAGTGAGAGGTATCGGTATGGGTTTTATTGCCTACGTGCTATTCATCAGCCTTTTCATCGGTATGGCCTTGGGGCTTTATTACAGCCTCAAAGCCGTCAAACTGATCTAACAGCCTCAAAGCCGTCAAACTGATCTAAGAGATCACTATCCTTCAGTTTATCTAAGAAAGCTTGGTGGGAGTCCGCATTCCCCCAAGCTTTCTTATCAACACTCAACGCCTGAAAACCTTGCTCAGTTAAGATTCTCAGAATAACCCTCTTTTGTCACTTTAGGCAGAGAGAATTTGAAATGACGATTTCTCATTGTCACCACGACCTATCAACAAGTCACCAGATCACGAAAAATCAACCTTGCGAATATTCTACTCCCAGAGTGACAAAAGAGGGAGAAGAAGCTGATGTTCTCTGTACAATATCGAGCAGCGGAAGCCATTGACCCCATGATTAATGCCTGGGCAATTGTGAATAATCTACGACAGTTCCTCCCGGATGCGAAAAAGGCGGGGCAGTCCTTGGCGGAAAATTTTGGAGTTCAGCTCAAAGACATTCCTTGGATGGAAGCACTTAACCTATGCACCGTGCGCAATCTGGATGCCATGCTTCTATACTACTTCCTAATCGAGATAGTCCGTTCTATCTAGCTCCAGCCTTTGGATCTGCTGCCACGTTCCAGCAAAACGAACCGCAGGTGCGCGAAGCATTCAAGAGTGGAGCTGGAATTCCTTGGGGAGAACAAACCCAATGCCTATCCTGCGCTGTTGCAAGGTTCTTTCGCCCCGGCTATCAGAACAATTTAGTTCAGTCGTGGCTACCTGCTCTAGGCGATATGCTGGGAAAACTGGAACAGGGAGCGAGAGTTGCTGATGTTGTTTGCGGGCAGGGATTTCGACTGCCTGCATGACATGGGCGACCCGGTTGGAGCGATGCAGCACATCCACGAATTACTCGACGAGAATGGCAGATACATGATTGTCGAACCTATGGCAGGCGATCGCTTGGCAGACAACCTCAATCCGGTCAGTCGGATGTACTATTCTGCGTCAACAATGGTCTGCGTTCCGACCTCATTGGCTCAGGAAAACGGTGCTGCTCTCGGAGTCCAAGCAGGAGAAAAACGTCTCAGGGAGGTAATTGTAGAAGGTGCTGGCTTCAGCCATCTCAACCGCATTGCAGAAACACCGTTTAACCTTGTTCTTGAAGCATGCCCCTGATGGAGCTAGCTCCCCGCCAGAGCTAAATATTAAACTTGGTTCAAAATAAAAGCCCCAAAAAGTCCTTAAAGCATTATGCAGCAAGAAGTTTAATCTACTTTCTTGGAATCACCGAAACCCTTATATAGCAATCATCCTGTTGTTTTCGATTAAGTCTATTCTCCTGGGGTATCGACTCTTCGGGAATGTCCACTTTTTCGAGACAAGGTCAGTGTCACTTCAAAGGTCTTATGAAAAGTCAGTCCAACCTCTTGTACACCAAGACAAGAGATTGGGGGATTTTGTTGATTTGGGCAGTGGCTTTACCAGCAAAGGCTTTCAGGATACTTTTCATGCAGCCTCTAAGACTGTCTAGAAAAGGTCTTTGGTTGGAGCGTACCGACTTTAAGCTGGATCTGACGGGTTTGGTTGTCTCGGATCACCGTTAAGGTCAACTGATCTTCAGGGGTGACGGATTGCAACAGCTCTTGCAATTGCTCCGTATTATCAATTTGGGTTTTACCAATTTTCACGATCACATCCCCTGTTTGCAATTTCGCAGTAGCCGCAGGAGAGTTGGATAGGACTTCCACCACGACAACACCCTTATTCTGTTGCACTTGCCAATCTGTCTGCTCTTGCAATAGCTCCTTGGTTTCCTCGGTGATACTCACCATGCGAATACCCAAATAAGGATGAGCCACTTGTCCGTCTTTTAGTAACTGCTGACTAATGCGTTTGGCAATGGTCACGGGAACTGCAAAACCTAACCCCTGGGCACCGCCAATAATAGCTGTGTTGACCCCAATCACCTCTCCTTTGAGATTCAGTAAAGGTCCCCCTGAATTGCCGGGATTAATGGCGGCATCCGTTTGGATAAAATTGACTCGACGATCCGGTATACCCACTTGGCTGCTAGAGCGATCGGTTGCACTGATAATTCCCATCGTCACCGTATTATTCAGTCCCAAAGGGTTGCCAATGGCGATCGCCCAGTCTCCAGCTTTCAGGGTATCGGAGTTTCCCAAGGTCAGCGCAGGGAGATTCTTAGCCTCAATCTTAATTACGGCTATATCGGTGAGTGGATCTGAACCCTTGACTTGCCCTGGGAATTGTTGACCGTCCTTGAGAATAACCAGGACTTGATCAGCATCCTCAACGACATGGGCATTCGTCATAATCAAGCCCTGCTGATCAAAAATAAATCCTGACCCTGTGCCGCTGTCTGGGCGATCATCGGGTAGCTCAAAAGGGCTAGTCGATGGATTAGCCTGAGTCGAAATCGTCTTAATTTGAACAACCGCAGAGCCGACTTGATCAACCATTTTGACGATTAAATTAGCGCTCACAGGGGAGCGGTTGGCAATTTCGATGGCAGGAATGGCGGTGGGTGTTGCAGCGGTTTCTGGACGTCGATTGAATAGACCTCGACAACCTATTTGGAAAAAGACACTTCCAACTAGAAGGGACAAAACTAGCCGCTGGCGGTATCGCTGCATTATCTTAAGATTAACCCGCATTCAAGAGTGATGGTTTCTCTTTCACTCTAACCTGGGAGTCCTTGGGGAGGATCATGGTCAAACTAAACCTTTGTCTTGTTTTTGCAATCTTACCTGGGGTACTGTATTTCAGTACTAGACTGCAGGCTCAAGCCCAGTCCTCTGTAGGGGCTACCCCTAACAAAGCTCAAGCAAGGTTATGTCCTCCTGCTGTTCTTTCCCGTTTAGTCCGTCATCGCGTCCGATTGGGAGAAACCTTGACCAGCATTGCCCAAAACTATGGGTTATCCACTGCCACGCTCAAAGGAATGAATCCACGTTTGCGGCAAGGATCGGCACCCATCGGGATTGATCTGGTGGTGCCTCCCTATAATGGCATTTTAGTGGCTGTGCCGGCGGGGCAAACCCTCAAGGATGTTGCCCGTGCTTATCGAGTCAGTACGGATGTCTTATTTGAGTTGAACGGTTGCCAACTCTCGCCTAACGTTGTGTTCGTGCCGGGGGTGATCTGGTCTGGGAGTCTGAATCCTCAACCAACGGGTATTGCCCCACTCCAGACCCTGCCTAAAACGGCCCGATCCTCCCGGCTAGCTACTAGCAGTCGTGATCGCTATCCCTTACCCCAAAGCGCACCGATGATCGGCACCTACGGTTGGCGAGTGAATCCAGAGACGGGCAAAATGCAGTTTTTTAGTGGGGTGGATTTGCGCTCCCTTCCAGGCACACCTGTTTATGCGGTTAGTTCAGGAACTGTTGTCTTTGCTGGCGAGCAGGGATCATCTGGGAAGTTTGTGATTATTCTGCATAACCAAGGGTGGCAAACTCGTTATGGCCGATTGGGTCAGCTCAAGGTTCACAAAGGACAGAACGTCCAACCTGGCGATTCCATTGGCACAGTGGGAAGTTCCTCCCCACTGCAGGTAGCACATTTGCGCTTTGAAGTCCGTTACCGCTCCAGTTTAGGCTGGGTTGCCCATGATCCTCAGCCCTATTTGCAATCCCTAGAACAAAAGCCAAAATAATACCCATTCTAGCTACGATTCCCCCGGCAATACTGGCTATCCCTTACATACAAGAATTTAGAAGTATTACAGGATATAGCTTTTAAGAATCAGGTGCAAACGTTTGAGTTAACGTTGAAGAGTCAACTGGAGATGAAACACTATGCGAAATTGGGCTAGCTAAGAAATCACAAGTCATCCATTTCAATGTTTTCGTCATGGGATTCAATGTTTTTGTCACGGGAGACGATTACGCCAAACATTAGAGATTCTGGCAGAGCATCCCACAGAAACGATTCCGCAATTGAGCGCAAGCGCCTCCAACAGCCAGAACATCTATCGGTTTTGGGCCAATAAACGGGTGAATCCAGACGAGATTTTAGCCAGTCATCGCGCCAGTGTGCTTGCACGGGTCAATCAACAAGCCGTGGTGTTGGCGATTCAGGACACCACAGATTTAGACTTTACCAGCCTCAACTCTAATGCACCATTGAATTGGAGCGCAATCCCAAACGCCCTGCTCGCCGTGCGACTGTAACGGTGCGGGCAATGCAAGTGACTATTGAGGTACCGCGCCATCACAAGCAGCCCCAGCAATGCCAACCTGTGACCTTAAACCTCCTGCTTGTCGAAGAAGACATTCCACCGACTCAGGGGACACCGATTCGCTGGTTGTTACTGACAACCCTGCCCATAGATAGTTTTGAGCAAGCTTGGTAGTGTGTGCAGTGGTATAGCCTCAGATGGTTGATTGAGCGATTTCACTTCACCCTCAAAAGTGGCTGTCGCATTGAGGCGCTTCAACTCGAAACGCGAGGCCGTTTACTCAATGCATTGGCGACCTATTCTATTGTGGCTTGGCGGTTGATGTGGCTGACTTATCGAGCCAGACTCACGCCTGATGACGATTTTGGTAGACCACGGCTATCACCCCGACAGCATCACCCAAGCCCTGCAAGAGATTTATCTTGAGATTATGACTAAGGTACAGTTTGAGCAGTCTGCCCAACCCTCAAAGGCCGAAAAAGAAGCTCAGGGGAAATCTGGATTTGTTCCAGTTGCGACCCGATGGGTGGTGGAACGCTCGAATGCTTGGATGGAACGCTGCAAGAGTCTGGTCAAAAACTTTGAGTGGACGTTAGAAAATGCCAGGGCTAAGCTTAATCTCTGCTTTATCAGGCTTATGCTCAAGCGTCTAGCCGCAGCTTAATAAAGATCCCAAATGGGTTCTATAGGGTTGACCTGCTTTATCCACTTGGTGAGTATGGCAATCGGTGGCAATGGCGATCGCAGTTAATAGCAACCGCTCTAACGTTGTGGCATCAGTATCAAACGACATAGATAAAATACCAATTCGCCCTTATTTTTCCCACCTTCCCTAACCTAATTCTGGAGAAATGATATAACATCATCTTTCCAACTCTGATCATAAAAATCCCTCCAGGATTGACAGGAACCTTCACTCTAGCCTAGCAATTGGCAGTGCGAGTCAAGGTGTCGCAATCTTCTGGAGGGGAAGTGTGGGAGTAATTGACTGAATCCCTTACTGAACGGCGGATTCTACAGGTGAGGCCACCACATCCACGGTCACGCTCTCCCTAGGGATAACCTGCAAGGACTTGGTTTGTACCGCAGAGGCATCATCAGCGCTTGTGGATTGAGCATCCTTATTTCTGAGAGATTGAAAGCCTCGCTTGAGGATTGTGTAGTACTTGCCATACCAGTCTGTGAACGTAGTATCAACGCGATCCATGTGCTTCTTGAAAGGAGGCTCTAGGGTCTGACCCATGGCCGTAGTCATCACTCTCAGCACTCGTCGCCAGCGATTGGGTGTTGTCGATTCTTCGCCCCAAGCTGCTTTGACTGTGCTAGACACCTGATTACTCTTTTGCTTGAGATCCTCCGTGACTGTACTAGATAGTTCAGAGGTTAGGGGACGGATAACGGTGTACCCTTCTTTGATCTCTGCTGAGGCTTGGGTAAAGGCAGTCCGTAAAATCTGACCAATTCGGCGGCTGCGAGTTCCGCTTTCCGTCTTGATTTGATCAAAATTAGTTTGCATGGGCTTCGTCATGTTCATTTCCTTCCTTGAAGTTTTGATAGGGTAATGGCAGGGTTGGTCGGGTCAGCCGCAGATTAGAGAATTGGCTCGGCTTTAACGTCAATAGCGTTGGCGGTTTGGAAAGCCTGGGTCTGATTTTTGGACTTACTATTTTCAATCATGAGTTGGCAAACTTCGGAAATGAGCAAGGTTGCTAGTACGCCGTCATCAACCCACCCTAAAATTGGCACTGCATCCGGGGCAATATCGACAGGACTCGCTAAGTAAAAAAGCGTACCTAAAATAATGAACCAGCGATATTTAGGATTGCGAATACCTTGGCGGAAAGCCTTTTGGAACATATTGGTAAAGGATGTTTGTTTCATTGAGGGTTCTGTTCTCCAGTGATTTCATTCTCACAGACTCCCCTCAAAAAATCTGGTGCAGGTTCCTCGCCAATTTGGCGTAAATTACACCGAAACGACCGTATACGGTTTGCCGCTCCCATGGATGTTAGCGGGTTGAGTTGCTCAGTGATAGCTGGACTCGCATTCATCCCGTCACTCACCTAGGGTAGAGCGCAGGTCTTTTACTGCCCTAGGTAAACAGGTCATTTTTGCCACTCTGGACTGAGCTGACGAAAATTTAGATTGGAGACCCCAGGATGGCAGCGAATACAGCTATCAAGGGTAACAGGTTCTGGAAAATCAACCTCTGGATGCAGGATCTTAAAAAACGGTGATTCCTGGACACGATAGGGAATCGGTCTGAGGCCATCTTCCTTCATCGGGCGCGAAAAAAAACTGAGATATTCCCAGGTATAGGTCAGCTCAGGGTTGGGAAATTGGGGAAGCTGAACGCCATAGTGACTGATGTCTGGCAGTAGTCCCTGCCAAGTTTGGCTGGGTAAGACCTGGGGCGGCAGCGCCACATGACAGGTTCCGCACCGTTGCTGATAGAGCTGTTGACCTCGTTGTAACTGGGGTGGAACTGGATCAACTGTGCCTATCAGCTCCTGAGTTGAGGCGCTAGGGGAAGCTTGTGCCCAGATCAGGGTTTCAGTGGCCATGGAGTGTTGGATGGAAGCGAGTCCCCAGCCCAGGAGACTGCTCCCCAGGCTCAAGAGCAGGATTAAACTCCAGATTGAACGTCGTCGTCGTTTTTTGTAGGGGTATGGCATCTTGAACGTTCCCTTTAGCCAATGCTTGATCATGATTCAGAAGTCTAGGCCAGAGTTCCACAGTGATTCAATCTAATGTATCTATGCCTGAACCTCTGACTAGAATGATAGTGGCTTCGGTTCCTTGGGCGATCGCAATGGGAATATTCCCTTTCAGGGTTTGCTGCAAGAACCCTGTGGCGCTGGCCCCAATGACAATAATGTCCGATCCTTGCAGACGAGCTAATTCTACAATGGCTTCTGCGACATTCTGGGCACAAATTTGTGTGCAGGTGATTGTACTCTTAGAGCATTGTTGTTTGAGAAACTGGGAATAATGCTCAAGAATAGCTGGATCGGGGATGGCTTGGCTGGGGGGATAAACCTGAAATAACTTGATAGTGGCTGGATGGCTGAGGGTAGTGAGGGCGGGTAAGAGTTGAATAGCTTCTTGGACATTGGGTCCCCCGCCGACGGGGATCAGCCAGCGGTGCTGTTGACCGGCTTGGAAGCTAGAGGAGGGTCTAATCACTAACACTTGCTTTTTAGCTTGGCGGAGGATGGTGCGTACCGTCTGAGCCCCAATTTGTCCCCCTACAAACAACCGTCCTTGCCATCCCATGAGCACCAAATCGATATGCTCTTCTTGTTCGACTTCAAGGATGGCTTGGGCAATATCTTGGGCAACTCTGATGTGGGTATGGACAGAAACCTTGTGACGCTGCCCATAGCGGATGGCTCGTCGCAATAATCGCCGACTTTTCTCAGTTCTGACGGGTGTCTCAGAGGGAATACGATTGCGGGGAAGATGGATAATGTGTAGACATTCCAGTTCATAGTTGAGCGTCTGGGCAATGGTTACTGCAACTTTCAAGAGGGTATCTGCGGTTTCAGGATTAGCCAAAGGAACCAAAATCCGGCCTTCTCCTGTCGCCGGCCCACGGGTGCAATAGACACTATAGGAAGGCGCTAATCCTGGATTATCTTGGTTTTTTTGACCAGTGATGTGATCAAACTCGGCACGAATAATATCGGCACGGGTAATGATGCCAACCAGTTTACGGCCATCGGTGACGGGTAGGCGGCTCACTTGCGATCGATTTAAAATGTAGAGGACATCCGATAAAGAGGCGGTAGGGCTGATCGTTAGAGGTTGATGGGTCATGATATCCCGAATGAGGAGATCGGGAGAGGGCTGCTGTGGGGGAAGCTGATTGAGATCGGAACGGGACAAGATCCCCACTAACCGTCGCTGCTCCAAAACGGGAATCCCATGATGCGATCGCTCAAAAATCTGTAAGGCTGCCTGTAAGGGTAAATCACTGGGCAATGTCTCTACCTGTCGCTGCATAATATCAGCAGCCGTCAACGTGTCCAGCATTCCTTGAGCAATGGGCATTGCTGTCTGCAGATAAATGCCCTCCTGCTCCAGCAGTAAATCATATACCGACCCTTGGCTGACCTGTTCAGCTGCTAAATAGGCGACTACAGAGCTAATCATCAGCGGTAGGACAATATTGAAATCCTGAGTAATTTCAAAGATAATCACGATCCCGGTTACCGGAACCCGGCTAACGGCTCCAAAAAATGCTCCCATGCCAACTAGGGCATAGGTGGTTGGCAAGCCAGCCCCTAAAGTATTGACTTGTCCTAGCCCCACCATATTTCCTAGGGCTGCTCCTAAGACAAGGCTGGGGGCAAATAATCCGCCGGGGGCTCCCGATCCATAAGCAATCAGGGTTAAGAAAAACTGGACGCCAAAAGCGATAAAAGCCAGTTGCCAACCAACCTCTCCAGCTCCTAGAAGCCTTCTTAAAGCCGTATTGTCTTGAAAAGTGTCGGGTAACAGACTAATCACACCCCCACATAAGGCTCCTGCCAAGCCAATTCGCCAGGATAAACTTAGAAATGAGATGCGTCGATTCATCTGCACACTCAACAGTAGCCCCCGATTGAAAAGTGCTCCTAGAATGCCTGCCAGAATACCCAGCAGGATAAAAAACGGAATTTCTGGGACGGAGAAGCTGGTTTCTGGAATGACTTGCTCAAAATGAATCGATAAATCTCTTCCCCCCAATACATGGGCAACCACTGCACCAATAAAGGAAGCCAGAATCGCGCTCCCTAAGGTCAAACCCGAAAAATCCCGCAGCAGCTCTTCGACGATGAACAAAACGCCCGCTATGGGGGCATTAAATCCAGCGGACAGACCTGCACCTGCGCCAGCAGCAATCATTTGTCGCCTGTGGTCGGGAGCGGTGGGTACCCAATAGCTGAGTTGAGCAGCTAAGGCTGCTCCCAATTGCACCGTTGGCCCTTGGCGTCCTAGACTCAATCCAGTACCCAAAGCTGCGATACCCCCCATGAGTTTGACGAGAGCGACTTGCCAGTTGAGGGCAATGGGGAATTTGGCCAGAGCGGCTTTAATCTGAGGAATGCCGCTGCCTTTGGCATCAGGAGCAATAGTTTCAATCAACAGTCCAGCAATGAAGCCGCCCGCAAACCCAATTGCTGGCAAAATCACGGGCGCAGGGAAACGGGTAGCTAAATGAATCCGCCACCCCCCTAACCACCCAATCCCTTCTTGTAGGGTCACAGCTGCCAAACCTGAAACCAGACCAATGAGACAGGCTTCAAGAATAGCAAAGCGATTGGATTGGGTTAGATATCGCAGAGGCTGAAAGACCGAAACGAACCTCATAGAGGATGACCCATGATCGTCAGGATAGGGGATGCGATCGCACCCCCTATCTCTTCATTGCCTATGATCGAAAGCCGTATTGTTGGACTCAATTGAGCTGTGGTTTACCAGATTTTTCCATAATATTGCAAGCTGCTTTAGTATCCGTTCTTTTAGGGAATTCACAGCTTTAGGATCATTTTAGCTTGGCTGTCTTCTTGCTTTTAAGAATTCAAATCTCGTCTTTGCAAAGGATTGAAATATTCGCTCAGACCTTCACTAGCCAGGGACAACCCTATAGACAACAGCGCCATTGCTAATCCTGGGAATAGAGTTGTCCACCAGACTTCACCCGTGAATCCTTCTAGGGCAATTTTTAAGTCATACCCCCATTCTGGTATTTCTACAGGTAAACCTATTCCTAGAAATCCAAGAGCACCCAAGGTTAAAACTGAATCAGCCGCATTCATGGAGAATAAAACAGGCACACTCTGAATGACATTGCCAAATAAATATCTGGAAATAATCCGCCAAGGTGAGGCTCCCAAAGCTCTGGCCGCTTCAATAAATAGCTCTGTTTTAATACTAACGGTATGATTGCGAACCACACGATAGTACTTAGGGATATAGGCTACACCCAAAGCCGCAGATGCACTGGGAATCCCACGAGCAGCCTCACCAATGGCAAAGGATAAGGTTACGGCGATCAATAGCCCAGGAATGGCATAAATCGAATCCATTAAAAAGAGTAAGATTCGATCCAGCCAGCCTCCTAAATAGCCACTGAGTAATCCTAGGATGACGCCCAATACAGCACTAAACAACGTGGCTACCACCACCACTTGCAAGGCAGCGCGGGCACCATAAATCGTTCGTGCAAACACGTCATACCCTTGTGAATCCACACCAAACCAATGCTTTGTTGAGGGTGGACTATGGGGGATATTATTCAGAATACTGTTCGGGGTTGGATCTTGAATCCAACCCCACTGCCGCAGACTGGGAGCAAATACCGCTATCCCAACAAAAACCATTGTGATCAAGATACCAATAGACATAAGCCAAAAAGAAAGACTGCCATGGCGCGGCAACATCCATAGTCGAGACCAAGCTTTAGTTGAAGTCATAGACTAAAGTCACAAACAGATGAAGAATTTACAAGAATTGATTCAATTAGCTAGACAAAATGTTACAAAAGTTCTGATTCTCTGGCCGATTTTAGGGTAAACTCTAGACCACATTCTTTTGCAAATTTTGGTGTGGTGTAGGTCATTGGATAATCTTAAAGCCATTTCTTCCCCTCATAGCTTAGTGGATCAACCCCCCTCTAAAAAAGCTGAACAGTCGATCCTGGAAGTTTGGGGAGGAAGGCCATTACAGGGCAAAGTTGCCATCAGTGGGGCTAAAAATTCTGCCCTCGTGTTAATGGCAGGTGCTCTTCTGGCATCGGAAAGCTGCCGTTTACGCAACGTTCCTTCCTTGGCAGATATCCAAAGCATGGCCAAAATCCTAGAGACATTAGGCGTCAAAATTCAACAAGATCAAGATATTTTAGACCTAGATCCCACTCACATTACCAAATCCAATGCCCCCTACGAATTGGTGAGTAAACTGCGGGCTAGCTTTTTTGCGATTGGTCCCCTCTTAGCCAGGATGGGAGTTGCCAAAGTACCCTTACCGGGGGGATGTGCCATTGGCGCTAGACCTGTTGAAATTCATGTTCGCGGCCTGAAACAACTAGGAGCTGAAGTGTACATTGAGCATGGCGTCGTTCATGCCTATGCCTCTCGACTCAAAGGAGCCAAAATTTACCTAGACTATCCCAGTGTAGGTGCAACAGAAACCCTAATGATGGCGGCTACGCTAGCCGAGGGTGAAACCATCTTAGAAAACGCTGCTCAAGAACCGGAAGTGGCAGACTTGGCTGACTTCTGTTGTTCTATGGGTGCTCACATTGCCGGGGCAGGAACCAAAACCATTACCATCTCTGGTGTCTCAAAGTTACACGGCACAGACTATAGCATTGTTCCTGATCGCATCGAAGCCGGAACATTCTTGATGGCAGCCGCCATCACCCACTCAGATATTCTCCTCAGCCCTGTCGTTCCTGAGCATTTAACGGCGGTGATTGCCAAGCTCAAAAGCATTGGCTTTCAACTGACACCCGATGCCCATCGAGGGTTAAGAATTCAATCGAAGGGCGTTCATGTAGGCACTGAAATTGAAACCCTGCCCTATCCAGGATTCCCCACAGATATGCAAGCCTTATTTATGGCGCTGTTAACTTTAAGTGAAGGCAATAGTGTTGTAACCGAAACTGTCTTTGAGAACCGATTTGGCCATGTGCCTGAGTTAGTGAGAATGGGCGCTGATATTCGGATTAAGGGGAATGTGGCGGTGATTCAAGGTGTACCGTTCCTCTCGGGCGCACCCATTACGGGTACTGATTTGCGAGCCACTGCAGCTTTGACTGTCGCAGCCCTAGCTGCCCAAGGCAAAACCAGTATTGCCGGATTGCAGCATCTCGATCGCGGTTACGCTAACTTTGAGCAAAAACTGCGAGGATTAGGGGCGAGAGTTGAGCGGGTTCAAACGCCAATATCTTCATACCAAAGTTGAGGGAACCCTTTGATAAAATCCTGCATGAGTTGGTAACAAGTGAGGTGATTGAGGACAGTGACTTTCACGCCCCGCGATCGCAGTAAAGCTTCTTCTCCCATGAACGTTTGGTGTTCCCCAATCACAACATGGGGAATTTTATACAGCAAAATAGCCCCCGCACACATGCTGCAAGGGGATAAGGTCGTGTACAAAGTCACCCCTTGATAAAACAACGCGGGTTGCCGACCAATGGATTCTAGGGCGCTCATTTCCGCATGGAGAATGGCACTGCCGCGTTGTACCCGCAGATTATGACCGCGACCCACAATCGTCTCATCTTTCACTACGACAGAACCAATAGGGATTCCGCCTACCGCTGACCCAAGCTGAGCTTCATGGATTGCTGCTTCCATAAACGGATCTATTGCCATTGTCTCCTTGGTTAACCTGATCCTGTACTCAGGAAAGTCATCACTAGCGGTACTAGCCTTTTAACTTTTGCACAAGCATTTGGTTGGTGGCTTTTGGATCTGCGCGCCCGCCTGTTTTCTGCATGACTTTCCCCATGAAAAAGCCCTGGAGTTTGGTTTTGCCATTGCGGTACTGTTCTAACTCTTGGGGGTGATCGGCCAAGACTTGATCAATGAATTGTGCCAAGGCTACCGGATCGCAAATCTGAGTTAACCCTTGCTTTTCAACTAGATCTTGGGGAGATCCTCCTTTGGTGAGTAATTCAGGCAGCAATTCTTTGGCAATTTTGCCACTGATGGTTTCTGCTTCGATCAATTGAATAAGTTCTGCTAAAGCGGCTGGGGTTAAGGCAATTTCAGTAATGGATACAGTCTCATTGTTCAAATAACCCGTAATATCACCCATGATCCAGTTCGCCGCTGGCTTAGCAGGTGCTCCGGCGGCCAGCGTCGATTCGAAGTATTGTGCGATCGCACCATCATCCGTTAACACGCGAGTGTCATAGGCAGACAAACCTATTTCTTCTTCATAACGGTGTCGTTTGGCTGCGGGCAGTTCGGGTAACTCGGATTTCCATTGCTGGAGTTGGCTAGGTGTCACTTCTATAGGAGTAAGATCCGGTTCAGGAAAGTATCGGTAGTCGCTAGAACCCTCTTTGGTACGCATACCAATCGTTTGTTGTCCCCCCTCTTCCCAGAGACGGGTTTCTTGGATAATCGTTTCACCCGACTCTAGGGCTTTAATTTGACGATCAATTTCATACTCAATGGCCCGCTGAATCGCACTAAAAGAGTTCATATTCTTGATTTCTACCTTAGTGCCAAATTCCTTTTGTCCCTGAGGCCGCACAGAAATATTGACATCACATCGCAAAGATCCTTCTTGCATATTGCCATCGCTAACGCCAAGATACCGGACAATTCGGCGCAGCTCTTGGGCATATTCAGCCGCTTCTAGACCTGAGCGCAGGTCAGGCTCAGACACAATCTCGATCAAGGGGACACCCGTGCGATTAAAGTCAACCAGGGAATGGGTTGAACCAGCGAGGCGATGGCCTAAGGTCGGTCGGAGACCATCGCTGCTGCCTCCATGCACCAACTTACCAGCATCTTCTTCCATGTGCAGGCGAGTAATCCCAATTTTTTTGCGAATCGCTTCCCCTTGCTCATTGACAATTTCAATTTCTAGCCAGCCCTGCTCAGCAATAGGCAAGTCATACTGAGACACTTGATAATTTTTAGGAAGATCGGGATAAAAATATTGTTTTCGATCAAACTTACTGTATTTGGCAATCTGGCAATTCAAAGCATGACCTGCTTTAACCGCATATTCCAGGACTTTTTCGTTGAGCACAGGCAACACGCCGGGCATCCCCATACAAACGGGACAAACTTGGTGGTTGGGCTCTGCCCCAAAGGTAGTGGAACAATTGCAAAAAATTTTGGTGTCGGTGCTGAGTTGGCAATGGATTTCTAAGCCAATCACCGCTTCGTAGGTAGTCTTTACAGAAGCCTTTGTAACCATGTAGCCTTGCCTTGTTGCAATAACTCTTCCCTATTCTAGAAGGTTTAGGTCGGATAACGTACTCACAGCAGGAGAAGGGCTAAGCATGGGGATGGCCTGTAAAGCTATTGGATGATGACTTTTAGCGATCGTGGTTCAGACAAGAGTGGGGTATGTAGCCAGGTCATTCCAAATCCAGGGTTTTGAGGCTAGTTTTGCTCTTTGTGCAGCAGTGTTTCTTAAATGAGAATGCTGCCAAATCCAGTTAAAGTCAGTAGATCGAAAACCTCATAAACATTCAGGCAAATAAATCTTCTTCTTGGGTGGGAACAGTTTCTCAACGCTCTGAGAGATAAACTCCAACAGGGTTTTGAGCGGGAATAAGTTTTGATATATTTTCTTTCCTCCTCGGCAAGTGATACTGACAA
>JAAUOM010000002.1 GCA_012034865.1 Acaryochloris sp. CRU_2_0
TTTGAGCCGCCTGAGACTCCCTCCCACATTAGCCCCAACTGACGTACCCGATCGAATAAGCTGCTTTGTGAGCGTTCTACTCACACCAGGCCGTTCATCCAAAACCTTGCAGAGATTAACAATCCGCACCGCAAAATCAAACGTCCTGTTCGTAATTGGAACCAACTCACCCATTTTGAACTCTGAACCTTAAATTTTGAACTTTGAATTCCAAATTTTGAATTCTAAATTCAACTAGACAAAGAGTTTTCAAAAAATTATCATACAATTATGCGTCTACCGAACGAGAGCATTTTTCTGTGGATGAACAACTACTCAGTCAATGGATTTGTCGCAATTGTTGGGTGATGGGGATGATTGATTCAGTGCGATCGCTCAACCACCACCATGTTGTTGTCTATAGCCTCCCTGCGCGATTTCATATCAGGTCAGGGACAATCGCAGCGAATTGCCCAAGAAAATATTCAATCCCTTTCCGATCGACCTAGAATAGAAACTGAAGTGTCTGACCGATTCCAATGGCAGAATATACCATCACCCTCCCAGAACAGACCTATCAGCGTCTCCTTGCCATCGCCCAGGCAAAAGGCATCACCCCAGCACATTGGATTCAGTCGCAGTTGCCCGCACCATCTAAGGAGCAGCAACCCCTTTCCGCCTTGCTAACCGGATTGATGGGCGCAATTGACAGCAAAGCCGAGCCAGTCCATCCGCCTACAAAAAACGCCTTGGGTGAAGCGATCTCAGCTAAGCTTGCCAAACAAGGAATTCATCGATCGTGAATTTGATCGATACAGGCCCCCTGATTGCCATCATCGATCGAGGTCAGGGGGAAATTCATTCCCAATGTACTCAAGCCTGCCAACAGCTTTCAGGCCCCTTACTCACCACTTGGCCTTGCTTTACCGAAGCAATGTATTTCTTGGCAGAGTTGCGAGGTTGGTCTGGGCAACATATCCTCTGGCAAATGTGGGAAAGAGGCGTATTGCTGATTCATAATGCCGATCGAGGCGAATGCGAACGCATGAAAACATTGATGAAAAAATATCAAGATACCCCAATGGACTTAGCCGATGCGTCCCTCGTTGCTGTAGCTGAAACGCTTAATCTCAAACAGATTTTTACTCTGGATAGTGACTTCTACGTCTATCGCCTTAACGATAAAGATGCTTTTGAGGTTATCCCCCGCTAGTGAGATCTTCACTACCAACGCATCCATCGCTCCGACGTTCGCGCTACCCCGCGAATAAAGCCAAAGTTGTCTCCTACCTTTCCAAATCGCTACTACAACCCATCCAGTTCTTGAGAAGTCAAATGCTAAAATTTTAGCAATGCCCTAGAGGGTTTCAGCCATTCCCCAACGATCGCCCATTCAAACAGCTAGGGTTCAGCAGATGCGATCGTGGAAAACGTAAAGGAAGATCTCCTAGAAACCCGCAGCGAATACTTGCTTCGCAGTCAGATCTAACTCTGGAAATGCAGCAGAAACAATGCGATCATTCCCTCGAAACCGCTGTACCTGGTACTCTCCGTCAATCAGTTCGTATACCGAAAAAGTGGGTTGCTTAGGTACACCAATATAACGTCTACCGCCCAGTCCCAAATAATCCACAACCCAATACTCAGGAATTCCCAAAGCCTCGTAGTCGATAAACTTATGCCCGTAATCGTCTCGCCAATTAGTACTCACCACCTCAATTGCCACCCGTACCGATTTTCCTTGAGTAATCGTAGAGCGTTTCTTCCATAGAGGTTCCTCGCTCAATACCAGAAGATTCAAGACAATCACATCAGGGTTATAACCCGACTTATCCGTATCGATAGGCTTCACAATCGCCTGACGGGGAATAATATAGGGCAACTCTCGACGGTCAATCTCAACCCCCAGTTTAGTAGCTAAAAATCCGCTCACCTGTTCGTGGGGGCCAGTGGGTTGCATTTCAAAAATAACTCCATTCCATAACTCATAACGACCAGATCCATCGGGATGCCAATCCCAAAACTCATCTAAAGTCATTAATTGAGAAACGGTTTGAACCATCGTAAACTTCCTTAAATATCTACAACCTTTACGCAATGACTGAGTTTAATCAATTGTAATGCAATCGCCCATTATTTGAAATTGTACCGCCAGTACAGGCGAACCGAATATTAATTTGATTCCCATGTTTTTTCAAATCGGTACTGCAATCTATCAAGTTCTTGAGAAGTCAAATGCTAAAATGTCAGCAATGCCTTAGAGGGTTCCAGCCATGCCCCAACGATCGCCTCAGTCACAATCTCAACACGCACCACTGCGCGATCGCTCCTTCGATTAAATCCAGTTGTTATGATCAAACAAAAACAATCTTTAACCTTTCAACCATAGCCATGACCACCCTCCTCAAACCCTCTACCCTTATTCCTAAAGGACTGCGAGTACAGCAGATTAATAACCTCGCCCTATTCAAATTCACAGATGAACTGGGCGATCGTCTGCAAACGCTTCTCGACAAGAAAAAAGCCGACAGTCTTACCTCAGATGAAACCCTTGAGCTAGAATCCATTGGCGAACTCGACGAAATTTTTAGCTACATTAACGCTGTAATTGCCGCTAGAGCGAATGGCCATACCTAAACCGCTCTACGAAACTGTTCGGCAGCGTGCCCAATTCCGATGCGAATATTGTCACTATCCCGAACTTCTCAGTTCTGCTCCTCTCTCAATCGATCATATTCAACCTCAATCCCTCGGCGGTAGCGATGAGCTAGACAACCTTGCCCTTGCCTGCCGTCGCTGCAATGAAAGACGCTATAACTTTACAACTGAGATTGACCCAGAAACAAACATAGACTTCCCCTTGTTCAACCCACGCCAGCAGAAGTAGTCAGAGCATTTCATTTGGTCGGTAGATGCCTTGCAAATCATCGGCAAAACTCCCTATGGACGAGCAACCTGTAACCGACTGGATTTGAATGACAAACGCCGTGAAGAACCATTCATCCAGAACGCTCGACAGCAATGGGTAGCAGGTCAACTTCATCCGCCAAAGGATGACCCACGACAATAAACGGTTTATGATTGAGACCTGTTAAAAACAGTGCGATCGCTCTTGTCGGGGGCATTCCTTTCCACCCACCCCCATTACCCACTGAATCCCTATATGGTAACGCGATCGCATCTGAGGCAACTGAGTTTTCATGTGCCTTCCTGCCTTGTCTAATCGGTTCGAGGAGGGCTTTTAACCCTCCCATCCCACACCACCCAGTGTGCGGACTCGCACCGGGCGGCTCATGAAGATGCACAAACTGAAGTGGATCCGAACGATTGGACAACTTGAGAGGGATCAATTCGATATATTTCACTAGACAACCCAACGGACAGCAAGCGAAGATAGTATATATACTCAGTATTGACGTACGGCAAATTGCCGCATATACTTGACCCATAAGCTTATCTCACTTTATGAGTCTAACGCCATGACTAATGCAATTCACCCAAAATCGTCAGCTCGGCTAGAAGCTCGTATCAGTCAGGAAACTAAGGCTCTAGTGCAAAAGGCTGCTGACCTAGAAGGACGAACTCTTACAGATTTTGTTGTTGCAACTGTACAAGCAGCAGCCTATAGAGTTATTGAGCATCACCAAACTCTAAAGCTTAGTCTTGAGGACAGTGAAGCTTTTGTTGATGCAATTGTCAATCCTCCGAAGCCTAACGAAGCCCTAAAATCGGCTGCTTTACACTACAAGCAAACAATGTCGGTTTAATGGCTCTCAAAATCAACCTTTTTGATGGTCGAAAGCATATCCGCTCAAGTTTTTGCTGTGGCAAAGATAGTTTAGATATTTACATCCATAAGCAAGCATCTCAGGATCTCAAAAACGAGTCTCAACCGTATTTGTTTTAATTGATGATCCTGAGATGAATGTTTTGGCTTACTATACACTCTCTTCCTATACTGTTAACGTTGCAGCTTTGGAGGAAAGTTTTGCTAAACGATTACCTCGTTACCCAGCATTACCCGCAACACTGTTAGGTCGTCTTGCTGTTGATAATAACCAAAGAGGTAAACGGTTTGGTGAACTACTATTGATAGATGCTCTTAAAAAGTCATTAGATGCAGCTATGCAAGTTGCATCTTTAGCTGTAATTGTAGAAGCTTTAGATGAGAGAGCCTTGAGCTTTTATATAAAGTACGGCTTTAAACAATTTGATCAAGAGCCTATGAAGTTGTATTTGCCTATGAAGTCTGTTGAAGAGCTTTGCCAAGCAATTCAATAGCACGGTTGGTTGTCTTTGCTTCCTATCTTCCCCGCTCCCCTACTCACCACGTCGATAACGGGTAAGCTCAATAGTCACTCCAGCCTGACGCAAGCGCCCAACCAACACGTCCCCCAAACCCGTAGCAGGTGTCAGTATCCCTCCTCGTTGGGGGAGTTTTTCTGTCTCTTGTACCAGACAGAGGGCCGATTCACACAGGAATTTTACCGTTGATCGATTCCCTGGATCACCTTGATTGTGCAGCCAACATTGTGCTGACTGTCCATCTTCAGACCAGCCGATCAGTTGGCAACTGAACCAGCCGTCATCCATCACCTGGTTAGAAGGTCCACTGCCCGGTTGGGGCAACCGAGACTGGAGCAGGGACCAGGCCCAGGGTTGGCTCAAAGCAAACGCAAACAATCCAGTTCCCAGGGTGATCGCTATTGCAGCCCCAGCAGCCCCAGGTCCAGCAAATTTTAAATACTCTTGGTAGGTAAAGTCAGACCCATAGGATGCTTGCCATTGCTCATACAAGGCGCAACTGCGCCGGACAACACGGGTATTCACAGGTCCCATAAAAAAGGGTGCAGTCCACGCTCCCAGACTGCGATCGTACTGAGGCCATTGCGGATCGGCACTGTTGGCTCTAACCGCTGGCGAGACGCTGTTCGGGGGATTCAGCAAAAAAGGGTCAGCCAGTTGTGAGGCTTGCCCCGACCTAGCCAAATTCACCGCAGAGGCCAAGGTGCCCCCATTTAAACCCCCTGCGGCTTGAAAATAGGCTTTCACCTGGCGACAGGAAACCCCTAAATGCTCCTGCATAAACCGAACCAAGAGATAGGTTCCTAAATCCGAAGGAACTGAGTCAAAACCACAACAGGGAATAATCCGAGTCCCCTCCGTCTCAGCCTGAGCATGGTACCGCTGAATTAAAGACTTCACCCAGGGCGTTTCACCCGTGATATCAGCATAGTGAGTTTGCTTACGGACACAGGCATCGACAACCGCATCACCATGTAGTGCAAAGGGTCCTGCTGTATTGAGGATGACTTGAGTCTGGGCAGCAATGGCCTCCAGTCCCCCTTGATCCCGGCTATCGGCCACCAAGATATCGACGGGGATGGCAAGGGCTTGTTTGACTTGGGCCAACTTGTCTGGGTTGCGGCCTGCGATCGCCCATCGCACTTTTTCACCGTCAACATTTTTGGCAAAATATTCTACGGTTTGCTGCCCTGTAAACCCACTAGCTCCATATAAAACAACATCATAGGGACGAGGATGGTTCATATTGCCTCTGAGTAGTGTGCTAGGTCAGTGATAACTGATGTCATGGGAGCCAGAACTGGGTTAAGCCATTGTTCTGGACTGCACGTAAACATTGATTCATTGAGCGGGCTAGTTGAATGTGGGGTTCATCAGCTTCTATGGGTAGAATGGTGGCGGGTTGGCCTTGCTGAAAATAGCGAATTACCTGGTTGGCTGCTTCTAGACCCGTGACATAGGCTTTTTCCTGAGACCAAGAGCCGTGTCGGCTGACGACCCAATCGCCACTGAGGAATAGATTTTGCACAGGGGTCTGAGCAGGGAGTAAATAGCGATAGCTACCTGGTGCAAAATGAGTGACTGCTTTGGGTAAGCGAATCACACTGTAATCCACCACTTCAGCGTTCCTAAAGGCCAGAATGCAAGTCGTTAGATCTTGCTGCACCATCTGCACAATCGCTTGATCTGACATTGATAGAAACTGATTGGCATGGTAAAAGTCTGCCTCAATCACTGTTTCAGGTTGCTGGCGATAGTCATCATGCAGGGCATTGAGATCAAAGAACGTGGAGCCTGTGGTGGGATGGAAGCCAAAACAAGCATTCGCAGGCTGGGGAATGGCCACCTTTCGGTCAAACCACAAACGGGTTGCCAGGACATCGATCGCACCTAAATTCATCATGTTCCGGAACGGCTCATATTGTTGGAGAGTGGGACTGCTGCGCACAATATTTTGCATTCCAGCAATCCCCACGGCAAAGATGACCGCTTCTGCTGCAAATCTCTCATCGCCACAAATCACGGCGTTGACTTGACCCTGATCAGTCATCTCCACATCCGTAACCCGTCGCTGGGTGAGAATTTTGCCGCCGGCTTGGGTAATGCGATCGCACCAGGGTTGAAAAATCTTTTCCCCCACCGTTCCCCGACACCAAACCACATCAAAATCAGCTTGATGAGCCAGAATAAAATAGTAGAGCATCCCCAAGGCCGCTGCTGCTGAGCATTGTTCCCCTGGGGCAAATAGGCCCACCAGCAGCATGGGTTCAAAGGCATCTCGATACAACCGGGCAGAGACGCCATAGTTTTTAAATAGCTCCCTGGCCGTCATGGCATCATAGCGCTGCCAAGCTTCATCGGAGTTATCAAAATCAATGACTGGGTACAACATCGGCCAAGCTGACAGTCGATCGATCAGCGGTAACCGTGGAAAACGAGGATAAACGAAGGTACCCAAGGGCATGGGGAGGTGGGGCTGATCTTGAAAAATGGGAGATTCAGCTTCTAAACCCGCAGGGGAATATTGAGCCGATCGCGTCCAAGGGGTAAAGGGGGCTAAATCCAGACGATCGACTAGGCTAAAAATATTTTGTAGGGATACCAAAACCCGTGAATTCCAGCTTCAACGGGACGCCCCCCTGCTGTTTGCCACCCTGCCACCAGTCCACCGGGATAAGCCCCAGCTTCCAAGAGTGTCACCTCATACCCTTGAGAGACGAGATGATCCGTGGCCCCTAAGCCTGCCCATCCGGCTCCGACAACGATGACGCGCGGTTTCTGGTCTGTGGTCATGTTGGTGTGAATCTTAAGAATCGACTTTCTCACCATGACATGGATTACAATTCCATGCACCATCCAATGACGGCTAGTTCATTAGTACCAAATGGCAACTTATCGCAGTTATGTTTGTTTCGAGCCGCATTGGGCCATGTGCTACCGCCCAAGTAGAGAACCAGCCCGGTTGAACAGAATGCGGTCTCTTAGAAGGTTATATCCAATTCCAAGAACGCCAAGACTTAGAAGAAAAGATAAGACGAAAATACTCCTCTTAGTTATTCAAAGTAAAAATAGAAAAGTAAGGCCATAAATCAATTACTTTTCAGCAAGTTTAGTTCAAGATAAAAATCATTGAAATACTCTCCCCTCTGCGCCAAACTAGCTGTAAGGCATTGGCTTTGCCAACACTGTGGCGGAAGTCCCTCGGAGATTTAGGATGGATAGGAGAACCTTTATACCCTGAGATTGCCTGTTGATCACCCTTGTAAATCCCATGATTGAAATCCAAGTGAATGGCGCGCAACAAACCTGTTTGCCTAGCACGTTATTGCCAGATTTTCTGATTCAGTTAAACCTCAATCCCCGATTGGTAGCGGTAGAATACAATGGCGAAATTCTGCATCGACAGTTTTGGGATGCCACCCATCTGCAAGCAGGCGATCGCTTAGAAATTGTCACGATTGTGGGGGGAGGATAGAACTATGCAATCCGGCATCCATACCGATTGGTGTTCATCTACCTCCTCTGCTGGTCAAAAAAGGCTAAATGGCTGGGAAACCGCAAAGATGGATTGGAGCTTGACCACCTAACTGCATTAGAGGGATTGGTTGCTTGTCAATGTCTTGTAAAGGTAATGTTGTTAAAATCAGTAGCGAGCGTTTAGCGAAGGCAAACATTCAGGTTATGGGCCGTGTCGGTGTTCTATTACTGAATTTAGGAGGACCAGAACAGTTAACGGATGTACGTCCTTTTCTGTATAACCTGTTTGCTGATCCAGAAATTTTGAGGTTGCCCTTTACCTGGTTGCAAAAGCCCTTTGCCGGATTTATTTCTACTTTGCGGGCGCGCACGTCGCGGGAAAACTACCGACAGATTGGCGGCGGCTCACCGTTGCGTCGAATTACAGAAGCTCAAGCCCATGCCCTCCAAGACAATTTGCAGGCCAAAGGCTGCGAAGCCCAAGTTTATATTGGTATGCGCTACTGGCACCCGTTTACGGAGGAGGCCATTGCCCGAATTAAACGGGATGGCATTGAAGAATTAGTCATCTTGCCCCTATACCCACAGTTTTCGATCAGCACCAGTGGTTCGAGTATTCGTTTGCTCGAAAAAATTTGGGCTGAAGATCCAGACCTACAGCAAATCAAATACACCGTCATCTCTTCTTGGCATGATCGCCCCGGTTATGTGCGGGTCATGGCCGATTTCTTGCGCAGAGAACTGGATCACTTTTGTGAACCTGATCAAGTAACGGTCTTTTTTAGTGCCCATGGTGTGCCACTCAGCTATGTCACCGACTCAGGGGATCCTTATCAGCAAGAGATTGAGACGAGTACGCAGTTGATTATGGAGGCATTGCAGCGGCCTAATCCCCATATCTTGGCCTATCAAAGTCGAGTGGGTCCCATGGAATGGCTACGACCCTATACAACGAATGTGATTCCCCATTTGGGTCAGCAAGGGGTCAAAAATTTGGTGGTTGTTCCCATTAGTTTTATTTCCGAACATATCGAGACGTTGCAGGAAATCGATATGGAATATCGGCATTTGGCCTTGGCTTCTGGAATTGAAAATTTCCGGCGGATACCGGCTGTGAATACGCATCCTGACTTTATCAATACTCTAGGAGATATGGTTCTGGAATATTTAGATAAGCCTTTTTTCGCTTTTTCCCAGGTGTTCCGGCCTCAGAAAAATATTAAGCTGTACCCACAAGAGCGCTGGGAATGGGGGATGACGACCACAGCCGAGCGCTGGAATGGCCGCCTTGCCATGATCGGTTTCATTGCCTTAATGATCGAATTGATCAGTGGCTATGGTCCTTTGCACTTAGTGGGTCTGCTTTGACTTGATAGATAACTCTAGTTTCCAGACTTTGTGCCAGTGATTGCGAACCACTCTACTCGCTTCGTAAGTTGAAGGATATCGATCGGCAAATTTGGGTTCACACATTGTTTGCAAGATCTGATTTGTTTCCTGAATTAATTCAGCCAAATCACTCTCAGGCACTGAAGTAACCCCAACGGTACCAACTTGATTGGACAGTGCTAGTAATAGGGTTTTGCCAATCGCATAGAGGTCTGTTGCAGGGCTATAGGTTCCAGACAACAGTTCAGGAGCCAAGGAATTATTTTGAGATTCTAGTGCTTGTTGATACTGAGGGTATTGTTGACTAAGTTTGCTCAAGAGTCGAGTGGTAATACCATAGTCAATCAGTATTAATTTTCGATTTCTTTCTGAAGGTCGTAAAAAGCAACCTGGATGAGGATGGGTATGAATCATTTGAGAGTGATGGAGTACATCAACAATGGTCAAAAGTTCATCGGCTAGTTTGCAGATCTCTTTGATGGAAAGGGGAGGTTTAGTCTCTAAGAATTTGCTCAGTAATGTGCCTTCGATATATTCGTGAACTAGATAAAAGACTTCACCATCTTGCAAATAGCTGAGTAGGGGAATGCACTGCTCATGGGGTTTGATCTGTTTCAAAGTTGCCATTTCGGCTAGAAACATCTCTTGTACAGTTTCGAGGACATCGGGGTTATTGGTGTCCAAATGAAAGCTATGAATTAAACGCATAGAAGCATCAGGATCTCGCAGATCTTGTGCGATCGCAGTTTGGCTAAAGGATGTCCTGCTGAGGACTTCAATCAGACGATACCGCTCATTCCAAAAAGAAACATGCTGGGGTGGAGCAGATGATTCAACTAGCTGCTGCTGAGTGTCTTCAAGGGTTTTGAGATGCGTTTGAATCCGAGCTAGCGCAACAGGTAAATCAATGGGTTTAGTGATGTAATCATTGGCACCTAGTTCTAAAGCTTCAACGATATCTTCGCTGGTATCCTTAGCCGTAGCCATAATCACTGGCAACTGGGCTTGAGAATACATCTGACGAATTCGCCTGAGGGTTTCAATGCCCCCTATCCCTGGCATCATGATATCTAGTAAAACCAAGGAAACGTCTGTTGTTGCTAAAACAGCTAATGCTGACTCTCCACTATCTGCGAGGAGAACCTCAAATCCTTTGCGTTCTAAACGTCGACTGAGCATGTCCCGATTGGCTTCGTTGTCGTCAACAACCAGCAATTTGGGGGAAACATTGAATGGGGTAAATACCTGATTAGCCTGAGTTCCCGGTGGTTCATGTTCCAGGGCTATGGCAGCAAGCGGCTCTAAACTCGCTGTCACTGGAGAGGCAACGGGTTGTTCTAGTACCATGACAACTGATGAGGCAGTTGGTATTGCAACTGAAGATCCTGTCGGTACTGTTGATCGAGTCTGTGCTGCTTGTAACTGCTTTTCTATCTTCTGCAATAAACGTTTGAGATCGACGGGCTTTGTATCATAGTCATCACAACCTGCTGCCAAGGCCTTCTCTTGATCTCCCACCATTGCATGGGCTGTCAAAGCAATAATAGGAATAGAGGCAGTTTGAACCCCTGCCTTCAGATTTTGGGTCGCTTGCCAACCGTTCATGACGGGTAAACTCATATCCATCAGGATCAAGTCAGGCTGTTCAGATGTTGCTTTCGAGACCCCCTCTGCACCATCAACCGCAATCACAACTTCATAACCCCGACGATGTAAGCGCCGACCGAGCATGTCTCGATTTAATTCGTTGTCTTCTACTAAAAGAATCTTAGGCATTGATCTTAACAATGGGTGATCTGAGGTGGGCAGAAAGTGAGATGAATCAAGCAACGGTAGGATTGACCCAAATGGCATTCCCTTCAACTTTGACTTGATAGTTTTCTAATGGACGGGATGCAGGGCCTTTGATTACGGTTCCATCCGCTTTGTAGGTTGAACCATGACAAGGGCAAAAAATATCTTTCGAGTCTTCTCCCAAGTCAACTGGACAGCCCTGATGGGTACAAGTGGGGTTGAGCGCATAAAGGGTCTCTGATTGGTTTGCATCCCGCACAACCAAAACTTTTTTGTCCCCTTCTAGAGTTTTCAAGAGGCGACCCGTCTCATCTAAGTCTTCCAGATTGCCAACCTTGAAAAACCATTCTGAGATGTCTCTGTTTTAGGAATTGCTATTTCCTGATTAGAGCCTTGTTTAGTGCAGGCACCTATCACAACTGACAGAAGCCCTGATATCCCACTAAGTGTTAACCATGACAAGAGTTTTCGACGATTCATACTGACCCTAAGATACTGAATTGGCCAACAATTAGATTACTGGGTAATGGTAATGCTGCGCAAAAAATACTGGAGATAGTTTTATACAGGCTAAAGCTAGTGTACCCATAATTGTTTGCTAAATCGAACTGGCAATCAATAACCGAACTGGCAATCAATAACTGAACTGGCAATCAATAACTGAACTGGGAACCATTGGCCAGCAAAAAATGTTTTAATATCAAGATTTTTGGCTAATTTTCGACCAATAGTTCAATTCCAAAATCCTGAAACCCTTGATTTATATAGCCATTCTAGGTATTAAAGTACTTCTTTCCTCTACATATAGAAGCGAGGTGAGTATTTGTTTCAAAATATTATTGACTTGACAGAGTATAGTTAGAGGCTTGTCACATTTGGGCAAACTAATGATGGGAGATTACAGAGCAATAATCCAGCTCACCATCTCCTGTTCAGTGCTTATGTAGAAAGCGCATAAGCAATCCGATGAATCCCATACTCAGGAGGTTTTAGGGCGTGAGCAGAATGTTTAAAAAACGTCATCTGTTGCTGGTTATATTATTTGTTTTGGCATCCCTGTTGTCCCTCAAGTGGACACAGATGACTGAGCAGCCTGTGATTGCCCAACTGGGTCCTCCGATTACAGCGGCAGGGGATGAACCCATTGAACCAATCCCTTTGCACGTTTCACTGAATATGGAAAAAGTGATTCTGGGCAAACAGTTGTTTCACGACCCGAAGCTTTCTAAGAACAACACCATTTCTTGTGCAAGCTGTCACGATTTGACCATGGGAGGCATTGATCGCCGCGCCCACTCCCTTGGCATCAACGGCCAAATCGGTGCAATCAATGCCCCAACAGTTCTCAACAACAGTTTCCACTTCAAGCAGTTTTGGGATGGCAGAGCCTCTTCTCTAGAGGAACAAGTGGATGGTCCAATCCATGCTGCTAATGAGATGGGTTCTAGTTGGCCAGAAATCATTGAGAAATTAAAGCAGTCACCAGAATATGTGAATGCCTTTGACAAGCTCTATGAAAAAGACATCTCAGCCGACCATATTAAAGATGCGATCGCAACCTTCGAGCGATCTCTGTATACTCCTAACTCTCGCTTTGATCAATTCCTGCGAGGTAACGCCAACGCCTTAAGCGACCCGGAGAAGGAAGGCTATCGACGCTTCAAAGGATATGGCTGCGTGGCTTGCCATCAAGGTGTGTTATTGGGTGGCAATATGTATCAGAAATTTGGGGTCTTTGGTGACTACATTAAGGAGCGAGGCAACGAAACCAAAGCGGATTTAGGGCGCTACAACGTCACTGGCAAAGCGGAAGATCGCTACATGTTTAAGGTACCGAGTTTGAGGAATATTTCCTTAACCGCCCCTTATTTTCATGATGGTTCAGTCAAAACCCTAGATGAAGCTGTGAAAGTCATGGTCAAATACCAACTGGGCCGCGAGCCAAATCAGAAAGATGTTGACCTGATCATCCAATTCTTGAAAACCCTTAATGGTGAAATCAAAGAGGTCGCCTAATGCAAAAACATAAACTTCTTAGCCTCCTCGGTGCATCGGGTGCCCTTCTCCTCTTGGGGGGGTTAGTCACGAAGAGCTTATCCGTTGATAGTCAGCAACATCAGCAATATCGCACCTTGATGAACCAACAGTTGGATCAAGATGCTACTGTGAATCAAAACGTTCTCAAAGCTCGCTATACCTTACTGACGTCTTATGATCCCCTTGTGCGGTCAATGGCCAAACAACTGGAATTACAGCAAGGTTTAAAGCAAATTCCAGGATTTATTGAGAACCAGCAAATTCTGCAACAGAAATTGCAAAAAAATAACCAGATCTTTACGCAAAAACAAGAACTCGTAGAAGCGTTTAAGTCTAAAAATGCCGTTTTAAAGAACTCTTTGACTTACTTACCAGAATTAGTAAAAGAGTTCCAGCAAGGCTCACGAGGCGAAGGCTTAACAGGGAGTGAGGCATCCGTACTGGAAGCCATGTTGGACAACGTGTTGCTCTATAGTCTGTCCTCAGATGAAGAGCTGGTTCTTCAGATCAAAACCCAGATAGCCCAATTAGAGGGACAGAGTAGCCAAAGTGCAAATAAGGCATCTAAAAATATTCAACTGGCAGTTGCTCACACCAAAATTATTCTGGAATATAAACCTCAAGTCGATGCCCTCACCCGCCAGATTTTGAAGCTGCCGACCAATAAAGCTATTGGTTCTTTAGAAACCACTTATACCCAGCAGTATAATGCTGCCACCCGGACTGCCGATGTCTTTCGATTCCTCAGCTTTGGGTACTTATTGGTCTTGGTTTCAGGAGGAGCCTATCTGATTATTCAGCAACAGCGACGCTCCAACCAGCGGGTCTCTGGGATTCTCAGCAGTCTGAGCGATGCATTTGTGGCCCTTAACCCGCAATGGCAAATTACCTATATTAATGACAAGGCCGCTGAGATTTTTCAAAAAGATCCGCAACAGCTTCTCAACCAAGACTTCTGGCAAACCTTCCCCGATGAATTAGGGGCAGAACATCTGGTTCAGTACAGAAACGCTTTACAAGAAAAAACGAAAGCGTCCTTCGAGGTCTTCTATCCGCAGACTCAGATTTGGCTAGAAGTGCGGATCTATCCCAGTGTGGATGGTTTGTCATTATTCTTTCAGGATGTCACCAGTCGCAAAGTGGCTGAAGCTCGCCTGAAGCAGATGAACCAAGAACTAGAGGAACGAGTCCAAGCCCGAACTGCACAGTTAGTATCCAGTATGGAGGCAGCAGAGGAAGCGAGAGCCAAGGCAGAAGAGGCCAACAAGAGTAAGAGCGAATTTCTAGCTAATATGAGTCATGAATTGCGTACCCCTCTCAATGCCATCATTGGGTATAGCGAGATGTTGGAAGAAGATGCAGAGGATATTGGTCAAGATGACTTTATCCCTGATTTGCAAAAGATTTCGGGATCCGCTAAACATTTGTTGGAATTAATTAATGCGGTTCTTGATCTCTCAAAGGTGGAAGCGGGTCGCATGGAACTCTACTTAGAGTCGTTTGCGATCGCACCCCTAGTCAAAACCATTGCTGCTACTTTGCAACCCATTGCTGATAAACAGCACAATATTATCTCTGTTCATTACCCAGAGGATATTGGTAATCTTTATGCTGACCAAACCAAAGTGCGACAGAGTTTATATAACTTGTTGAGTAATGCCTGCAAGTTTACCGAGCAAGGTGAAATCAGCCTAAGCGTTATTGAAGATGCCGGGGAAGAGATTGTTTTCAGCATCAAAGATACGGGCATTGGCATGACTTCTGAGCAATTAGACAAAGTCTTTAATGCCTTTACCCAAGCAGATGCCTCCACAACCCGGAAATATGGGGGGACGGGTCTGGGTCTCACCATTACCAAGCAATTTATCGAGATCATGGGAGGCCATATCTCGGTCACGAGCCAATATGGGTATGGGACTGAATTTACAGTGCACCTCCCTCGCCAAGTTGAATCTGAAAAAGCACCTGCAAACCCTAAACAACCAGAACCAACCCACCATATCTCTCTACCCGCTCTTGACCTGGGTCAAAAATCTGGGACAGTGCTGGTCATTGATGATGATGCCCATGCTAGAGATTTGATGCAACGATTTCTATCCGATGCAGGCTACCAATCTGTAGTGGCTGCCTCTGGTCTAGAAGGGTTACGTCTAGCTGAAGCGATCTTGCCAGATCTCATTACCCTAGATGTTCTCATGCCAGAAATGGATGGCTGGTCTGTTCTGCAAACGCTGAAGAGCAATGAAAAACTAGCGAATATCCCTGTGATTATGATGACGATGATCGACGACGAAAAAGTGGGCTATTCCCTAGGGGCAACAGACTTTCTGACCAAACCCTTACAGCGGACTCGGCTCCTAGAGATCCTAGACAAGTATGCAACCCGATCCAGTCGGAATTGGATGCTAGTGATCGAGGACGATTTACCCTCTCAACAAGTCCTGGGTCGTCTTTTGGAAAGAGAGCAATGGCCTTATAAAACAGCGGGGAATGGACAGCAAGCACTCAAGATTTTGCAAGCAGGTGATGTCCCAGATCTTATTTTCCTCGATCTAATGATGCCAGAGATGGATGGCTTTGAGTTCCTACAGATCCTGCGGCAGCGATCGGAGTGGCAAAGCATCCCTGTGATTGTAGTATCTGCCAAAGACTTAACTGCGAGTGAACGTCTACAGTTGGGTGATGCAGTTCAAAGCATCCATCAAAAAGGGCAACTTGATCGCCAAGAATTACTAGAAGAGGTGCAAGACTTTCTCGGAATTGCAGCTCACAAGTGAGCTAGGCCAAAAACAATAGATTAAAAATTAAGGTTCAGAACTGAGCATCACCGATGATTTGAGCTTTGTTGCTTCTGGATTGGCGATGCTGCGGCGCATGGCTTCTACAAACCGACTCACCCGAATGGGATCAATGGGCTGGTCAACTTGGCCATGACGTTTGAGGGAACTAGAGACAATCGCCCCATCCGCAGTGGCAATGAGATCAGGAATATTTTCCCAAGTGGCTCCACTGCCGATGAATACGGGCACCCCGTTGGCTGCATCCATGGCCAGCTCTAAGTCGCCCCGGTTGGGTGGACTTCCAGTCTCCCAGCCAGAGATAATAATGCCGTCTGCTAAGCCTCGTTCAATGGTCTCGTGTATAGTCGTGGTCAAATTAGGCGATCCCAGAGGACTCGCATGTTTGACAAACACATCCGCCAGAATTTTGACGTTGCTGCCCAGTTCGCGGCGATAGCGGAGGAGTTGATGAGCCTGCCCTTCGATTAAGCCTTGATCCGTGGCCATCACCCCTGTGAGTACGTTCACCCGAATAAATTGGGTTTCTACACAAGATGCGATCGCCATCGCACTACAGGCATCATTACGGAGAACATTAATCCCGATGGGCAGCGGCACTAGGTTCTTGACTCGCTGCACAACCAAACTCATGGCACTGACCACAGCCGGATCAACGGGTCCTTTTGTAAACGGAGCATCAAAAAAATTTTCAATCATCAATCCATCCACACCCCCAGCCGCCAGCGCCGCAGATTCCTGCTCAGCCCTAGCAATCACTGCCTTAAGGCTTCCACCCCAACGCGGCGAAGTAGGTAGTGGCAGCAAGTGGACAACGCCAATAATAGGATTAGAGGACTTAAAAATGTGTTGTAACTCCACGGATAATTGAGTCGAACTCAGTAGGGAGAATATTGATCAATAAATTTAAAGGAGCGAGAAAAATTTAACCCATCAAACCCTAGAAAACCATCAGCACAGCTAAAAGCTTCTAGAGTGTCTAGCATAACAGCTTCCAAGAACCATGTATATTCTGTCAATCACTCTCTGTCTATTGATCAAACTTGCAGCCACGTATGGTTCAACCCCCTCAGCCATTGCCAGCAGAACAGCGTTGGGTCCAAGCTGCCGTTGCCCTGGGGGGCAATTTGGGAAACAGCCATGCCATCCTCAAAGCGGCAGTGGTAGCCCTCACACAAGATCCCAAGATAATTCTGTTGGCTCAGTCTCATTGGTATCAGACCGTAGCCGTTGGTCCGCCCCAACCCGATTATCTCAATGCTTGCGTCAGTTTACGGACTCAGTACCCCCCTTTCCCCTTCCTGCAAAAGCTGCTCAGGATTGAAGCTGAGTTTGGTCGTCTCCGCCAAGAGCGATGGGGTCCTCGCACCTTAGATTTAGACCTATTGCTGTTTGGCAATGCCATTGTGAATACGCCAACCCTAACCCTTCCCCACCCTCACTTACATGAACGGGCTTTTGTGTTGGCCCCTCTGGCTGAAATTTGTCCTGATTGGATTCATCCCCTTTACCAAAACTCTATTGTGGATCTAGCCAAAGCTGTAGACTATACAGGAGTTCGTCAACTCCCCGATTAAAGCGTGATCACAAGTTATGTCTCTGTTTCAAGAACCCCCTAAACTCCTTAAGCAACTGCTGTTCTACAACGGTCGTAAGTTTACAATTGAAGCCAACCGCCTGCGTTTGCCCAATGGTAGTGAAGGGGATTGGTCCTGTATTCGCCATCCCGGCGGGGCAATGGCAGTCCCCATTACCAATGAGGGCAAGTTTGTTTTGGTCAAACAGTATCGCTTTGCCCTCAAGGGCAGGCTTTTGGAATTTCCCGCCGGGACTGTGGAGTCCCACGAAGATCCGGCGGTGACAATTCGGCGTGAGATAGAAGAGGAAACAGGCTATCGGGCTCATCAATGGCAGACGTTGGGGCAGTTTCCCCTTGCTCCGGGCTATTCCGATGAAATTATTTATGCCTATTTAGCACAAAACTTGGAGCTGTTGGACACCCCTCCGACGCAAGATGAAGACGAAGATCTCGAAACCGTGTTGATGACAGCAGCGGAATTAGAATCTGCGATTCTGGAGGGTGAACCCATCGATGCCAAATCAATTTGTGGGTTCTACCTAGCACGGCCATTCATCAAATGACTCCATAAACCTTATCCTCAATGGTTTGCGGATTCAGCTATGGATCAAGCCCACTGAGATAGCATAGAAATAATCGATCAAGGTCTAACATTGACTTTAGGGACTGCTGGTTGTTAACCACTAAGGAGTCAGATGACATGAAACCTTCCCCTCAAGCTGTCTACGATAATCTCAATTTACTAGAGCAAGTTGATAATGTCAGGAGTGCTTGCTATCGGCAAAGGGCTCAGGATGTCTTAGCTGATCCTCAGGTGAGTCTGCAATGGCGAGAAGCGATCGCAGAGCGCCTTAATCAAGCCAATCGCCAATTGGGACTGCAAACCGCCAGCGAGAACGATAGCTATTAACACAGGGCTGGATGCATCACCCTTTTCGAGGAGACCATCACGCAGGATAAGCCTCAATTAAATTGAACACAGAGGCATCCAGTTCATAGCCAAACATCTCGGCCATTTGCATAAGCTTGGTGTTGCTCTGATGTCCCCAAGACCGAAGCCAATGGCTGATCACAAAAACTTTATGCATGATCAAAATATCCAATGCTTGGGGATTGAAGAGAATGCCTTCCCGCTCACTAAACTGATGGGGCACTAGCATGGCCACGTACCGTACCAATTCCCCTGAGCGCCAATCTAGGAATAAAGGTAACCACGGATAGAGACTATCCAAGCGAATAAACCAAAGTCGCACCTCAGGAATTTCTGACCACTCTTGGGGCTGGTCAGGCGACTGAGGGTAATCAATCTGGAAGGTTAATTCTTGTTCATGGGCGAAGATATCTTCTGCAAGCCAAGCTTCTATCGTTGGCACAATGGGAGATAAATCAAGGGCATCAATATGAGCAGGATGAAGAATAATGGTCACAGTCATAGGTCTATCAGCATCTGGCTGAGAGATGCTATCACATTCGCCCTGCGATCTTAACCTGCCTAGCCCCTGGCGTTGCATTCCCTGGAGATTTTTGGGATCATAATTTGCCAATAAAACGGAATCGGTTTGGGTTTAGGTATGATGGAGAAGAGCAGCTACCATTACCAGCCTAATTCTGTAATATCTGGGCTGGAGAGCTGGGGTTAATTGATTATTGTTTGCTGATCAGTACAGCCCACATCAATTTTGAATTTGACTTTGCTGATTGTCATCCGGTTTACTTTGACCCAATCCAGCTCTAAGCCGTTGTTTAGTCATGGAGACGTGACGCGTGTTTAATGTTGAGCCTGGGACTACCACCAAACCCATTACTTGCTTAGAAGATGCTATTGAGAAGTGTCAGGAATTGGGAATGCGTCTCAGTCGGCAACGGCGCTCTATTTTAGAGTTGCTTTGGCAAGCAGAAGAACACCTTTCCGCCCGTCAGATTTATGATCGCCTTAACCAAGAAGGCAAAGATATTGGCCATACCTCGGTCTATCAAAATCTAGAGGCATTATCTCAGCAAGGCATTATTGAATGTGTGGAGCGCTCGATGGTCGATTGTATGGCAATCTTAGCCATTCTCATAGTCACATCAATTGCTTGGACACCCATCAAATTATTGATATTCAGGTGAAATTACCACCGGAACTCATTGCCCAAATTGAGCAACAAACGGGCGTCGCGATCGCAGATTATCGGGTCGATTTCTACGCCTATCGCCATGCAGCTCCGCAAATGTAGTCGATTAATCCTACACTAGATCTGGCACGATGATGGCAATCTAGAGTGTTGATCGAGTTCAGCTTCATCTTTGGTTTTTGTTGAAGCGATCGCCAAGAGTTGCCTTTGACAAAGAAGGAGTAAAAAACATCAATGACTGGATCTACCCAAGATGTCCCACGTCTACTACGGGCTGCCCGTGGGGAAGTATTGGATCGCCCTCCTGTATGGATGATGAGACAAGCGGGTCGATACATGAAGGCGTACCGAGATTTACGAGACAAGTATCCTTCATTTCGAGAACGCTCTGAAATTCCAGAGGTGGCCATTGAAATTTCCCTACAGCCTTGGCGGGCATTTCAGCCGGATGGGGTGATCTTGTTCTCGGATATTGTCACCCCCCTGCCCGGTATTGGCATCAAAATGGATATTGCCGAAGGCAAAGGTCCGATTATTGAAGATCCCATTCGCACCCTTGAGCAGGTCAATGCCCTGCATAGGCTAGAGCCAGAAGAATCCCTGCCCTTCATTCGTCAAATTCTGACAGCCCTGCGTCAGGAAGTGGGGAACCAATCCACGGTTTTAGGATTTGTGGGAGCGCCTTGGACTTTAGCGGCTTACGCCATTGAAGGCAAAGGTTCTAAGCACTATTCGATCATCAAGGGCATGGCGTTTGATGATCCAACGGTCCTCCATGCTTTTTTAGAGAAGATCTCAGATGCGATCGCAACTTACATGCGCTATCAAATTAACAGCGGGGCGCAAGTGGTGCAAATGTTTGACTCTTGGGCTGGACAACTGAGTCCTATCGATTTTGAAACCTTTGCTTTGCCCTATCAACAACGAGTCTTTCAACAGGTCAAGGCCACCCATCCTGATACGCCATTAATTCTGTTGGCCAGTGGCAGTGCAGGTTTGCTAGAGCGGATGGCTCACTCTGGTGCAGATATTATCAGCGTCGATTGGACGGTGGATATGGCGGATGCCCGCCAGCGCTTGGATCCGAATTTGCATGTGCAAGGGAATATGGATCCGGGAGTGTTGTTTGGCTCCCAGGCATTTATTCGCGAGCGCATTCTCGATATCATCCGTAAGGCCGGGAATAGAGGCCATATAATGAATTTGGGTCACGGAATTTTACCCACGACCCCAGAAGAAAATGCCGCCTTCTTCTTTGAAACGGTTAAGCAAGCAGACCAGCTATTGACTGCAACTGCTTAACGGGTTTGTTGTGTACTCTATTTTGCTAGGTTGATCGATTCTGACTATTGAGTAAAGGAAGGGCGTATCCAGTATTTGGGGGAGTACAAGAGTATTTATGAGATTGACTAGGCTGCATTGATCGAGTTGTGGAGGTCGGTGATGATTGCAGTGATAATCTCTGTACCAACGCCATGACGTTGCAGACTCTCTATCAGTTTGGGGATAGTAGGCATGACAGTTAGGGGTTGGCTCTGAGCTTGAATGACATCTTGGAGAGCGGCGTTGAACAGTTGAGGGTCATCTTCCTCAAGGGCACTTTTGAGATAAGACATGGCTCTTTCGGGATCTTGGAGGTGATTATTGAGGACTCGCTCAAAGGGGACGCTTTTAGCCATTGTCTTGACTCCTATAATCTTTCCAATACTCAATCGCACTTTGAATATCACGCGTTTGTGAGCTTTTGTCTCCGCCACATGATATTAGAATCAGGCGATTTTCTACTCTGCCAAAATAGACTCTGTAGCCAGAACCGAATTTGATCCGTAACTCGAAAACGTCATCGGCAACAAATTTGTGATCGCCGAGATTACCGAGTTGGATGCGCCGAATCCTGAGTAGGATTTTGTCAACCCCTTGCTTGTCCTTAAGTGAGTTGAGCCACTCTGTGAAAGGCTGTTTGCCTTCTGATGTCGAGTAGACTTCAACTATCCAGGGTGTAGCTTCTGGCAAGTTGGCCTCTAGGTGGTGCTGTCATTAGTTTAAGGCATTGCGTCTAAAATGAGTTGTCCTGGATGTCTCTGGGAGTGATACGGATGGACGATCGCACCAGGGATGTTGTTACTACAACCACATGTAAATGGCAAATAGCGTTCTAGAAAGGAGATTTGGATGATTTGGATTCCCGCTGGAAATGTCACCCGGCATACAGACAGCTTGATCGCACCTGACATGGATTTTTTGCTGATCCGCCCCCTGAAATTGGTACGATTATTTCCGCTGACAGTTCTTTGAATAGTTCGTCAGAATCGAAAAGAATCCAGTCTCGGATCAGAAGCTGTCTATGGGAGGGGATATATGGGGCTGCGATCGGGGGGTTAGTGGCTCTGGCGGTTGAATTGCCGCTGCTGGGTAGCCTGATCGGGGTTGCGATCGCCGTTATTCTAGTGTTATTGTCCACGCGATACGCTTACCATTGCAGCTATGTGGGTGAACGCGGGATTGCCCTCTCTTACCTGAAGGGTCACCGCTCTGCTCAACCCCAGACTCGGATTTTTTGTTTCCAGGATGGCAAAAACCTTTATACCCAGCAAACTCGCAGTTATTACAACGGCATTTATACAGGCACAACCTTCAACTACCGATGGACCCGCCTCTCAACGCCAGACTTCAAACTAGAAGGTGCGCACCGGAGTGAAAAAGGCAATCCACCCCCAGAAAATTTATGGCACTTTGCCGATGCAGCGGAGGGGGCTTGGAGTGTCCATCTCCTGCAACTGGTCGATCAACAACTGGATCAACTGGGATATGTTGAGTTTCCGATCAAGAGTTCCCTCAATGCCGTCCGCATTGGCTCAGGTTTTATGGAGTTTGAGGAAAAAATGGCACCCGTCAACGGGTAGACGTAGCCGATATGAAAGATATTCGCTTAGGTTCTGGTGTTTTTCAGTTTAAGCACAAGGATACCACTTGGTGGTCTGGTAAAGGTAAATACTCTTTTGCCTACAGCAATCTTCCCAATGCCAGATTGTTTCTCATTTGCCTAGACAGATTAACCGGGATTCACTGGTAGGTGTGCGGGTCTTTGAGCGAACCAAAGGTCAATGCAAAAGCCATTAGGCATTTAGGAAATTTGCTGAGAGGTGACATTGTGGAAGTGTCGGTAGTCAATATATCGATGGCCATCGGCAGTTTTATGGAAAATATCAATAAACTTGTGGTTCCAGAGCAAATCCCGTGCGCCATAGGTATGGCGGGCATGAAGGGCCTGCGCAACAGTGTCATCAATCCCCGTCAAAGTCACAATGAACGTGGCCTTCATCCGTTCTAGAGAGTCTGCGGTTGCACCATAGAGCGGACTCTCTTCATCAATCGGATGCATCACCGTCAAGGTCAGGGTGAAGGAGGGTGTGCGATGACGGAGCAACTTCAGCGTGTACAAATGTCGCATCGCATCCCCTTCCGTGCTAATTTCGTCCTGAAACAAATAGAGGTTGATATCCGCTTCTAGGATTTGGTTGCGACGTTGGTTGGCCGTGCGGAACATCAATGTGGGCACGCCGTTGTAAGGTGTGATCACAGCGACTCGGCTAAAGAGGACTCTGGCCGTCGGTCGAGAGAATCTGGCAAAGGCTAAGCCCGTAATCAGCGCGATACTGAGGATGCTGGTAAAGGCTTCCACCGTAACCACAACATTGGCATAGGGGGTGATGGGGTGCATGACCCCGTAGCCAATCGATCCTAAGGTTTGCACGCTAAAAAAATAGGCATCCCAGAAAGAACCGGGAGTGGCATTGGCAATCCCATTGCCACCGACTAAAAAGGCCAGGGCAAACACAATATTAATCACCCCATACCCTGCCGCCAGCATCAACAGAAAACCGTGCCAGGGGATAGTCAACAGCAGATGATAAGGATCACGCCAGTAGGCATACCAGACATCTAATCCCGCCGGGATAAATTTGCCATCTTGAAACTCCAAGAAGATTTTGGAAGACAATCTTTGGGTGAGCTTACGGCGAAGAGACCAGCGATTATCGTTCACAGGCAACAACCTCTAGACAGCAGCAGGAGGGAAATCAGATCAGCGTTGTAATGTGGAATTCCACATTATAAAGGGTTAACAGATCACAGGTGTCGTGATCGACTTGATTGGTATCTGCCAATTCTAAGTTATAGAAATCCATACAATCTATTTCAAAGTGGGGACCGGCGTGCCAGGTGCCTACTTCTAGTTTAATAAAGCAATTCCCTGGAATTTGAAACGCCATAATCTCCGCTAAGGCAGGGTAGGCCCACTCCCTAGGCGGTGCCACGGCCATCAACCAAGATTGACCCCCTAAAGATCCGAGACATTGGGTACAACGCTGATGGCGGGTAATGCGGCTAAAGCGACAGCCAAGGCGTTGCAAGCGCATAATATAAAATCGAGGAATCCCCTTTTCCAGGTGTAATTGGGCATTGTCAGAGCCATACACGGCTCCATCAACCGTGGGAAAAATCACTTGACCAAAAGGCTTAAACGCTTCAGCTGTAATGGGTTGAGCAATCAGTTGTTGGAGGCTAGCGGGCATAGGAGATTCTCCAAGGGATCGGGCTAAAAGCGATCTGCAGGGATCAGGGTCGGTGACTCAATCGAGCCAGCAGAATCCCTGCTAATACAATCATGCCGCCTACGCCTTGTTTGAGGCTGAGGGTTTCGTCGAAAAACCACCAGGCCAAGATCGTTGCCATGACGGGCTGCAACAACAGACTCACCGACGCAAAAGCAGA
This sequence comes from Acaryochloris sp. CRU_2_0, assembly GCA_012034865.1. Taxonomy (GTDB): domain Bacteria; phylum Cyanobacteriota; class Cyanobacteriia; order Thermosynechococcales; family Thermosynechococcaceae; genus Acaryochloris. Next base: position 24,249 of record JAAUOM010000002.1, read on the forward strand.
GGGCAAATGGACTAAGGCAAAGGTGATCAAACTCTGGCCAATAACCTGAGAAATACAAGCTAGTCCCAGTAAGACCAGCCAACCCGAAAGCGTACGAGGCAGGAAGCTTTCCCCAGACAACCCAGCAACAAAGAATAAAAGCAGAGCACTGATGGTACTGCTAGCGAAGGCAATGGTCACCGTTGGCAAAAATAAACGCAACCGCGATACCGAGAGAAGATATCCGGCGTAGAAGACCGATGTGAACAGTCCCAAACCATCCCCCACCAGACGTTGAGGTTCTAAATTGAGGCTGGCACTGACAAGGAGCATGGCACCGGCAAGGGAGAGGGCGATCGCAACTAAAAACCACCACGAGAAAGTCTCTCCTAACAGCAACCAGCCCGCCAATACCACAAAAATAGGGGCAAAGTTAGCCAACAAGGTGGCATTGGCCACAGAAGTGAAATGAATCGACCAATGCCAAACGCCTAAATCTGCTGCAAAAAAGCATCCCGCTGACAACAGCAGCCACCTCTGCCCATTACTTTTGACGGGCGGTAGGAGAGCTTGAGTGGGCACAGCAGCGAAACCAAACCAGAGTCCAAGCAGGGGCAAAGCCAATCCCAACCGATAGAACGCTGTCGCGCTGGGTCCAATTTCACTCAAACGCACAAAAATAGGCGCAAAGGCAATCCCCACAGCCCCCATTAGTAAAGCGGGCAAAGCCCAAGGGTTAGATTGAGAATTCATTCTAGTATTGGGGTTAGCGTTCATGAGTAATCCTTCAACGTCACTCTCCATCAAGGCATTAAACATGGCTTTTATCAAAATCTGTCTCATGACTATGGCCATAGTGAAATTTGGCCGTACTTTAAGTCTTAGGTTCTTGCAAAAGACTTGCTCCCCAACTTCGAGCTGTCCAGCATTATTAGTCTCTTCCATAGGAGAAGCATAAAATGACCTTATTCAAGAATTTTTCTCAGCATCAGCCAAGCATTAAGCGCAAGCATATATTACTGATGACTGCTACCATTACGCCACCAGATGGAGCACCGATGCTTCGACGAGTTGATCCAAAGCTCCGTCTTCAAGATTATGAAGCTGCACTGAAGTTTTATCTTAAATTGCTTGATTCCAGTATTGATAGGTTGATCTTTGCCGAAAACTCACATTCAGATATCTCTAGTTTACAAACGATTGTAGAGGAAGCAAAATACAGGGATCAAGTTGAATTTATCTGCTTTAATGGGTTGGATTATCCGCCGAGCTACGATCGTGCCTACGGTGAATTTAAAATGGTCGAGTATGTAATGAACCATTCTCAAACGATTAGAAATCTGCCTCCAAAAGCAGTTATCTGGAAAGTGACAGGCCGCTATACTGTGAAAAATATTCATCAAATCATTACCCACATGCCTGAGAATATTGATCTTTATTGCAACTTTCGTAGTATTCCTAAACGCTGGGCAGAAATGTATCTGATTGCATGGACACCAAGAGGTTATCAGGTTGCATTAAAAAATATCTATTCTGACCTGAAACCTTTAATGATCGATGGAATCCGAGTTAAAGATCCTGAGGAAGTTTTCATCGATCTGATTGAAGAACGGGCAAAAACAATTAAACTAGTACCACGATTTAGACCAACACCAATGGTCGATGGGATACGTGCTTGGACAAACGAGAACTTTTTAGAAGGCAAAAATCTATTAAAGTTTTACATCCGTAGCTTTGCTTGCAAAGTTTTTCCTTGGCTGTGGATTTAGTTCTCTGTAAAGCTGTCCTTACTCAAACTCCTATTCATTTTTACCAGGAACTAGCTCGACAACTAGAGGATAATCCAAGATACCAAGGCTAATTTTTTTCTCGTTTTCATAGTGCATCAATGGATAAATTGAGTCATTCGGCTGATAAGTAGTTGCGTGACTAACTGGCTCATTCAAAGTCAAAAAAACTTGTTTTTTGACTACAATAATCTCTTTTTTGTTCTGTACATTAAAACCAGGAAAATCTTGCCAAAGCACCAAGTAAAATATACCATTACGTTTTTGCAAAAGGGTATGATGAACATTAAAAGTACTTCCACTAAGTTGATAGTCTAAGTGTTGAGGTGTAAATGCCTTAGAGCTTTTCGTTTTAGAATCTTTTAAAAGAGTAATCAGATTTCTAAGAGCTATGAAAGCAGGTTTGCGAGAGCCATCATATCGCAACAAACCAAAATGCTTTTCTTTGTCATCAAGCTTAGGATTTGGATGTTCATCAATCAACTCATATACAAAAGTACGTTGAATCCCTCGATTAAAGAACTCTAGAAACAATCTTGGTATGAGCTTAGCCGCTACCTGCTCAGAAATTCCTTTATGATTTCTAGGCTCATGTATTGCGTTGTGATAACCTGTTTCGGTAATAATAATTGGTTTATTACCACATAATTTTTTTGTGTTCTGAATAAATCTAGTATTAAATTCTTTAGGGATCTGACTACCAGGATAAATATGCATATTATTGATATCACAGGCAACTTTACCAAGCAAAGTTACATGGTCTGGATTTGCCATGGATGGACTTAAAATAGGCAAATGATCTGTTGATTTATTTGCTTTAATTTTTCGATAAAGTTCTGCTTGAAACCTACGTACCCCTTCAGGAAAATTTTGACCTTGATACTGAAGATGGGATTGAATATCCCATTCATTTGGGCCTTCTATAGCCACAAGAGATTCGACCATTGATGTTGCTTGCTTAACAGCCTTTTCAGGTGTTAATACATCTCCTGGTTGAGATACGTCTCGTGGATCCCTGACAAATGTCAATTTAATACCTACTTTAGCGAGATCATGAAACTTTTTCTGATTTTCTCGGTCTCCAAAAGCCAAACCATCCCGAATATGATGAATGCCTAACTCTTGTAGTCTTGGTTTGATAATTTTTTCGTAGTGCTTGTAGGCAGTATTCTGGGAGCCAAGATGAACTGCCACTCCAATAGAATCAATAAAAGAATCTGCACTGTGAGCTTGCTCAGGTTTAGCTTGAGTGGATGGAGCAAGAAAAACAGGATAGCTGATTAGCAGTATTCCCAATAGTGCGAGTAGTGTCGTTCTCAATATTGCCAAGCGCAAACGTCTATATTGATTAAACCCTAGCAAACTCTTTTTAGATATAAAGTGTTTTTCCTGAATGACATACTTTCAACATGCTTCCATAAATATTACTTTTTCTAGGTTAATCAATGTCATGAGTGACTTCTTCATAGACATTAATCAAAGCCTGAGTCATCTTATTTAAGGTAAATTTCTCTTGTGAAAGTTTGAGCGCAGTATCAGCTATTTGGGATTTAAGAGTATTACTCTCTAGAAGTTCTTTGAGGTGTAAAGCTAAGGTTTCATGATCGCCAAAAGGAAAGATAAAACCATTGACATTCTGTTGAATTTGATCAGCAGATCCACTGGTAGGAGTTCGCACAGTAACCACTCCACACAGCATTGCTTCAATAATGACGAGGGGAAAGGCTTCCTGCCAACTGGGTAAAACAAAAATATCCGAAGCCCATAACACTTGACGTGAATCCGTAAACCCAAGCCAATGAATTAAATCTGCAACCCCTAGTTCAACTGCCTTTTCTTGAATATAACTTTTCCAAATACCTACCCCAGCGAAAAGGGTGGTTACATTTAAACCATTTGTTCGTAGATTGGCTAAAGCCTGTAAAAGAATTTCATGCCCCTTTCTTTCCTGCAAAGAACCAATCAGACAAATAACTTGCTCTTCAGATGTCAGGCCATAGTGCTTGCGGGCTTCTAGGCGTTCATCCTGAGATGGCGGTCGAAAATGCTGACTGTCTACCCCAGAATAAATCAGACGGACTTTATCCTTAGGAACCCGCATGGTATTGATAAAGTAATCTTGCAGAGTACTGCTTAGGGCAATGCAGCGATCGCCAAAAAAAATATTCACATATTGACTGAAAAGCACACCCAACTTATCTCTGACCCAGACCGTCCCAGGTTGTTGGTGACAGGTTACAACACAAGGCACCTTGTGAAAAATCCGTAAGATTTGCACAAAGAGACTCACTGAAAGAGAATGGACATGAATTACATCGGGCTGAAATTCAACAATGGCTGAATTTAGTTTTTTAAAGACTGGAAAATACTAAAAGAATCCTGCGTTAAGCCTTGAACTGAACCACGACGAAACTTAGGAAATGAGACATAAAAATGTCTAATACCTAAAGATTCTATCCACTCCGTTCTTAAATCAGCTCTGCCAGGAATGTTAAGATCCTTGGTCGCTGTATCTGAAACAAGTGCAACTTCCCAACCATTTTTTAGCAACTCTTTCGTCAGTGTAATTAAATAAGAAGTAATTCCTTCATAACCTGGCAAATAGCCAGCTACCATCAGTACACGACGTTTACTCATCTCTCTTTAAACTCAGCGCAAAAGTAAGCGAATCGGTCGGATCAAATAATATAAAAAATATAAATAATGTGGCAGAGGAATAAATTCTTTATCTTTAATATTGGGAACTAGTTTTAGGAAAAATTGAAGTATTGGGCGATGAAGATCCCATAGGCAACCTAACTTATTTTTTGTTTTTTCAATCATCCTTAAGTGCAGGAAAAATTTCTCTGAGGTAAACTGTGTACTTAAAAGGTTATCACGCCAAAATAATCGCTTAGAGAATTCATTAGCAAGGTATCGACTTTCTGGGTGTGCTGCGATCCTTTTAGACACAGCTAAGGGGAGCTTTACATCTAAGAACTCATGGGCTAGAAGCAAACCTAATAAAAGCATTCTCTCGCACCCTAAGTTTCTAGATTCTTGTAATAAATTTTCCCAGTTAATTGTTGGATGTTGCTGGATACATTCAGCAACATCACAAATCCATTTCAGACTTCTCCAACATTCTTTAGAGCCATGAATGCAAAGGTACATTAGTAAATCTTCTGTACCAAAACTGTAGAGAGTATGTCCAGAAATTGATATTAATTGACGACGTTCCCATAGGAAATCCAAGGTAAAACTAGAAGATAGAAAACGTTCTACAGTTAGATCTTGATGCAGATCGATGGAAACAATTCCATTTGTAAAGGAATACTCACTTTTAGATCGGCGTAGCGCCAGTTCAAAATCTCTATTCAGAAAGTTCCACTCATAAGCAGGGTGATATCCTGTATCAGTCAGCAAATCAAACGCTTTCATAAAATCCTGTTTGCAAACTAGGATATCTAAATCACAAAAATGACGAAGTCCTAAATTTTGATAGGCTGATATAGCTAGAACAGGGCCTTTGAAAGAAATTGCACGAATATCATACTTCTTGAACAAAAAGAGGAGTTTCAGCAATTCTCTTAAGAAGAGTGTATTTTTTAATGCAATGTTATGAGCATAATTTTTAAGTTGTTGCTGAATGTTATTTGGAATAGCTTCAAAATCAATCAATTTTAGATTGTGATAGAGCAGAGGGAGAACACCATGAGCAATTGCAGTTTCAATTAAATATGACCAATCAAGGCCTTGTCCTAAATTTTTTTGTATCTGTTGCGTAGTTTCAGAATCTACATAAGTTCTTGCACAATAAAGAATTAACTTTATTTCTGGAGAAAAATCATTTTTTTTCAATTTTGTTATTTGATTCATTAATAGACAAAATAACCTTTATAGAGACAATAAAATACAATTCGTTATTTTTACTGTACAAAAGAGCTAATTTTCTCGTATTAACACCTCCATGTGTTTCCCTTTGATTCATATTAGGCGATGTTGCCCAGAGATTCTTCTATCACGCGATCTATAGAACTAATACTTGCCTCTAGTGAAAACCTAGCCTTAGCGTGTTCTTGCCCATATTTGGCAAGGGATGCCGCTGTGAGGGGATCGGCTAAAACTGTATGAATGGTTTTTGCTAGGGTTGCTGCGTCTCCAGGGGGGACTAAACGTCCTGTTACCCCATCCTCAATGATCTCAGGCATACCTCCAGTTGCACTAGCAATGACAGGTTTTTGTGCCAGTTGCCCTTCAATGGCCATTCGAGCACAGGGTTCAGGTTCTGTTGAGGTATGAACCACAATATCGCAGGTAGACATTAAAACGGGCACATCTGTGCGAAAGCCTAGCCAGTGTACACGATCAGCAATCTCTGGATCAGCCATCATCACTTTGAGTTGAGAAACGTATTCCTCCTCACCAAAAAGGGCATCACCCACAATTAAGGCATGTACAGTTTTAGGCAACTCTTTCATCGCCTCTACTAAAACATGTTGTCCCTTCCAGAAAGATAAGCGACTAAACACACCGATAAGCGAAGCCTCCCCAACTCCTAATGTTTGGCGGATGGCATGGGTTTGCTCAGGGGTAACTTGGTCAAAAGCATCCGTGGGAATTCCATCGTAAACAACCCGCACCAACTGTTCCCGTCCCCCTACAGCAATAAAGTCATTGGCTGCTGCTTGAGAAACCACTAATACCTTAGCAACACAGTGGTTCGCTAACCAAACGGCAATCCGCCGATTCAGACGACTAAAATGTCGTGCCGTCATAATATCCCGCAAATGCCAAAGGACGGGAGGCCCTCCCCTGAGTCTAGCCAGAGAAGCTACTACAAAAGCCTTTTGCGAATTGGTATGAATGACCTCAAACTCTTGCGCTAGGTCTGCAACTTCAGCAGCGAGTTGCCAAAGCGCAGGAATCGTTTTGATTGATGCCAAGCCGCTAGAAGTTCGCACTCCCAGAATGGACGGGGAGGCTGAAATGACTTTGACCTTTACCCCTAACGCTTCTAAACGCTCCCGTAAGGGACCATCGGATAGTAGCAAAACTTGACTCGTAGTACGATAAGCTACCGCCATATCTAGCAGACAATATTCAGCCCCTCCCATGACAGCAGTATGATTCATGAACAACACGTGATGACGCTTCTGTTGGCTGTTAAGCATATCGATCTAAAGTGTTCTGGTAAATAGACTGGATCTTTTGGGTGATCATTGGCCAGGTATAGTTGTGCTGAATGTAATCCTGACACGCCTTTTTACTAGGCATCTGACGCTCTCCTGATAGCGCTTGCTGAATTCCTTGGCTTAATTGCTCAGTAGAGCAACCCTCAAAAACAAGATCTTCGCAAAATGGTTGTAAGATTTCGGGAATGCCACCCACCGGAGTTCCCAGAATTGGTGTGCCTGCCGCTAAAGATTCCAGTACAATTAATCCAAACCCCTCTAATGTGGCCGTGGGTATTACAGATAGATCAGCAGCACTATAAGCCCAGTCGAGTTGCTGATCAGTCAGATAACCTAGCAGATTAGCCTGATGAGTTAACTCCAACACTTCGATCTGGTCTTGTAGCGTTGCTTTCAATTCACCTTTTCCAGCAATCATTAACAGGACATCTGGGTACTGTCGGCATACCGATCGCATAGCCGCAATGAGATTCTCTAAACCCATTCGTCTTGAGAGTCGTCGTGCCGTAAAAATAATAAAGCGCTCTTGAGGCCAACCCAGCTTTTCTCTAAGTTCTCTTTTGGATAAAGCAGTGTCAAAACGTCTAATGTCAATTCCTCCAGGCACAATATGAATACGTTCTATTGGCACTTGATAAGTGTGAGATAGGATGTCCTGGTAGGCTTTTGAGAGGACAATAAAGTTGGCTGCCCGCTGAAAAACAGCCTGTTCCATGGCTTTGCGCAGCCAATTATCTCCTTTTTTATTACTTTCTATAATACTTTCCAGTGCCCAAGGACCATGAAAGTGAACCACCAAGGGACATTGCTTTAATTGGTCAAGGATGAGAAAGGTGTACAAAGCAAAATGGGAGGAGATTAAGGAGTAATCATTCTCACCCAAGAGCTGATGGGCAATTCTGCGAAGAGCAGATAAGCGCTGCCAGATGGAAGCGTCATGAGGCGCAAAGCCATAAACGCGAGGATCAGTATTTTGCAGAACTGGGGTTGATCCAGTTACTAAACCGACTGTTTCACCATTAACGGTGGGTAGACAACGGATAAAATCATAGTAATATCGCTCCAGTCCGCCCACGCCTTTGTCTGGGAACCAGTCCATTCCTATTTGCAGTGTTTTCATCAACGCTGCCCTCTTTTGGCTAATGCTTTCTCGTATACCGTAAGCCTTTCTTGAGCAATACGCTGCCAACTATATTTTTGAGCCGTTGCATAGGCGTTGCGACGCAGTTGATCTAGGTAGGCTCGATCGGTAATCAATCGCTCTAGGGCTTGCTCAATGGCTTGGGTGTCACGGAAGGGAACTATGATCGCATCCTGTCCATCTTGGACAATATCCATCGGTCCTGGGGCAGGGGTTGTAATTGTAGCTAGCCCACAGGCCATTGCCTCAATTAAAGTTTTGCCAAACCCTTCTGAAAGGGTAGGAAACAGGTTAATTTGATGACCTTTAAGCAGATCGGGTAAGGTTTTGTGGATAAAGTAAGGGATGACGGTGACGCGATCGCGCACAGAAGGGTCAAAATCTGCTTGCACCTTTAATGCCTCTCCGCCGCCAACCGTTGGTGGTTCAGTCCCCAACAAGCTCACGCGAACATTCTCATACTTAGCCAGCACTCGACTCAAGGCTGGAACACTGTAATCAATGCCTTTGCGTTGTACATAGGAACCTATCTGTGCAATACGAATAATGGAAGGATTGGGGGGTGTTTCTTCAAAAGGCAAGTTGAGAAACTCGTCAGGGATGCCATTAGGGAAAACATAAGCTCGGTCTGGTTTTACCCCTAAATGGTTGACCGCATAATCTGCATCTTGATGGTTGAGAAAAAAGCGGCATCTGCACACCTAAGAGAAGTTGCAATTTCCCAAAGCTGGATACTGCCTCGGTAGAGGGGATATTTCCAACTCAGTTTCATATTGCCCAATTTAGCATCTTCAAGGCGTTCAAGATGTTCCATGTGATCAAGTCCATGGCTTCTAGTGACCAGCAAAGGAGATTTTTTGGTCAACGGACGCAAAAAACTTCCCCATATCCACGCATCACCCGTAGATGCATCAATCACGTCAATGTGCTGTTCCTTTAAAACTTGCAAGATTTTGCAGGTGGTGAATTCAGGAAAAACTAAATCCTTCGATCTTAAACTCATCCGGCCAGGCAGATCATCATAGGCATAATAAATAACTTGATGACCCTGTTTGGTATAATTCTCACCCAGACTTAAGGTGCTTCCTGCTGCCCCAGAATTAGGATCAAGATATTCATGTAGTGTCAATAGAATTTTCATGGTTTTACTAAGGCAACTATATAAGTATTTTGAATTTACCAGCTAGAAAGAAAATGTATTCCAAAGCTATTCAATCAACAAAATATAATTAAAAAAATCCTAGATTACTGCACCTTACAAAAATAGATATCATCTTTCTCTATATCAAAGCCAAATTTTTTCCGCGTGCTTGGATCAAATTTTTCTACATAGGGAATTACTGAAACTTGAAAACCTGCTTTTTCCAGGCGATTCTTGTAGTCACGTCCATACACCCGGACATGATCACTCTGGCCAAAAAGCTTTTCGCGTTCTTGTGGATCAGTGATACTCAAATCTTCATAGGTTTGTTCTCTTAAAATGGGAACTTGTAGAATGGCCCATCCATCAGATTTTAGAACTCTTGACAGTTCACTCATCGCTTTAGCATCATCGGGAATATGTTCTAGGACATGGGAACAGTAAATAACATCAAAGCTATTGTCAGAATATTGAATATCTGTTAGATCCATTTTGACCATTGCCGAGTTGTTTAAATCTGCTGTTAAATAATCGATAGAATGACATTCAGCAAGTTTATTCACTAGACAATCTTCAGGAGCAATGTGAAGCATCTTCTTTTTAGTTGAAGAGAACAAGTCAGTTTCTTGGTTTAGAAATAACCAGATCAACCGATGCCTTTCCAAGCTGTAGCATACAGGACAGATTGCATTTAGCCTGAGGTAAACTGTGTGCATAGGCTTAAATACTCGCAAACTTGATGCACAAATTGGGCAATAATGTTTTGTGCCAAAGTTTATAGTTTTTTTTGAAATTCTTTTCAAGAAATTTGAAGACATAACAAAACGATATTTAAGTAGTCAAATAAACTACAGCAGATTGCAACGAGGTACATCACAGGCTTGCCATAAGAGCATTTCAGGGGTCTTTCTGCACCTCGCTTAGATGAAATCTGCTGTAAATACTAGAAGCATCTTCAAGGTATTGCATAGCATTATGATATTTATAAGCCGCTAGTCCAAGGCTGAGGAATGTCCAAACTGTTAAGCCTGGAAGTTCAGGAAAATATTGAGCAGAGAACATCATTGGCATTAATCCAAAACAAATTATCTTGATAATAATCAAAAAATTGTCAGGGCAAGAAGCTTTAGTTTTTATGATCTTAGCGATAATCATAAAGACGCCTAGGAAGTAAACAATTGTTCCAATTAACCCAAACCATAAAAACATTGGCAAAAAAGTTCCATCTCCATCACTAATATTACTAATGGCGTCCAAAGAAAAACCAAATCCTTTACCAATTGGATCAAATACAATATTTGCAAATAAACTGGAGAAAGTTTCTGTTCTAAGGTTCAGTGCTTCATCACTATCTAGAGATTGGAAACTTAAAAATCTCTGAATAACCAGTTCACCAAATTGGCTAAGCGATAGAACAACGAATAAAATTAGTGAAAATATGACAGCTATCAGTATTATGATTTTGGATTGCTGTTTTGGTTTTTTGAGGCAATATATAGTGTTACAACCAAAAGCAAACATAGCCATCCAGTTCGGACAACACTTGCCAAAAGTGTGATAACTCCAAATAGCAACACCAAATATTGAGTCCAGTTGAAGGGCGGACATAGAGACAACAAGATACCAGGGATCAGAGGAAATACAAGTTGGTGTGCTGCAGAGGTTGTACTCCATACTCTAATACCAAAAGACTCAGGTGTTCCTCTAGCTGCAAGCTCAGTTAAAGTTAAGAAAAAGCGATCCCAGGCTGGAGCTACAACATACTGATATATTCCATAAAGACCCATCACTAAAACGCCATTAATAAATATATTATTAATTGAACGACTTAAGGTAGGGTATTCTTGCCAGTAAGAGTATAAATGAAAACCAAAAATAATTGGACAAAGGAAACCAAAGATAGAATCAACAATAGAAAAATCTGTCAACGGATTATTAATAATTCCGATTAAAGTTCCATATACAACACTACCAACACATAGAATGAAGGGTAAACCAATAGACCTGAGTTCTTTAGGAAAAAGACGGATAAAAGTCAAAGATGAAATTAGAGTTACAAATTCAGGCGTTGTATAGAATCCTCCCATGGTGTATTCACCAGACTGATAATCAATTAAACGGCGAATTAAACCACTGAGAAACCACAACCAAAAAGTGTAAAGGATATATAGCCTTGGGTAATACTGAAAAAGATAGATACCTACTGCAAAGGAACAAATTGGATAGAGAAAAATTAGAAAGCGACCCGCACCAGCTAAAAAAAATAATCCTAGAAAACTAAATAATCCAAAGATAGCTAGCCATCCATATTTTTCGTGAGAACTTGAAGTCAAACTATCCCTTGAAAAATAATTCATAAATGATTGCTCTGTATTCAGATTTTTGACAGTTATAAGTTATGCAATAATCTAATCCAGATATTAAGACTGATGGTAAATATCGATTAATTGCTGGGTAAGTTGCTTTATGCTGTAGTGAGTTTCAACGCAAGAGCGGCCAGCCTTTCCCATCCTTAAGCATAGGTCAGGGTTTTCCATCAAAGCGGCTAATTTCTCAGCGATCGCATCTGCATCCCGCTCAGGTACTAAAAAACCTGACACGCCATCTTCGACAAGCTCTGGAATGCCACTATGTTGAGTGCTAATAACGGGAAGCCCCATTGCCATTGCCTCCATGATGGCAACAGGTATTCCTTCTTGATCCCCTTTTCGACCTGTAACACTGGGTGCTAATAACAGATGAGACTGATTTAAAATTTCAATTACTTCATTTTGAGCTTTCCACCCTAATAATTCAACCCTATTCTCAACCTCAAGTTCACTCATGAAATGTTCTAACCTATCACGCAAGTCACCCTCCCCAATGATCCTGTACTTCAGGTTAGGGTACTGTTGTTGAAGTTTAGCAATTGCTCGGATGCCATACTCAATCCCTTTTTTCTCGATTAAGCGAGCAACGGTAGTAATCCGAACTTGACCTCTAGAGGGGTTGTCTAGCAATAAACAGAAATTTATTGCAATCAATGCCCATACGATGCACTGTAACTTTATGGGAGCTACATCCTAGTTCAATCAAGCGATTTTTCCAGTGTTCACTGATAGGCAAGAATCGATCGCCCTGCATGAATAACTTTTGGTAGGCATTATTACCAGCTTCTTGCAGATATTCAGTGATATCCCAAGCATGAAAGGTAGTATAGAGTTTACCTTGAATTGCTCCTATCTCTTTGAGCTGCATTCCCAAAATTCCCAAATGCCCAAAGTGGCAATGAATGACGTCGTAGGTTGGGCGCTTCCTTAAGAAAGGAATAATAGCATAGAAAAGTCGTAAAGAAAGTGCCTGCTTTCCATGTCGAAAGAAATTAAGAGCACGTATGGCCAGAACAGGATCTTGAAACAGACTGCTCACAAATAGGATCAACGCCTTCCCAATTCGGAGAAAATAATTACGAGGGATAGATGGATAATAATAGGTGTGATTCAACAGTTGATATTTATCGATGTCGGGATGAATAGCAGTTGGGTTTTGTGGCTGGGTTGCATAAATATCGATAAGATGGTTTTGCTCAAGGATATTTGTAATTTGACTGAGTATAAATGTCTCTGATACTGATGGAAAATCTCCAACCAAACATGCAATATTCATGTGATGTATTGTCTTGAAGTAACTCAGAGTCTCGGCAAAAGTTATTTATTAAACGATTTGTCTATATATTTATTTTTTATCTTAATACCAATTCGTTTTAGTTCTGCAAATAAGCTAGCATTTGTTGTAAAAGTCTCGCATTTGATCCATAGGTCTAGTCATTGCATTCTTCAATTACGTGAACTAAGTGAACAGTAAGACTCTCACTGCTTGAATGAGAATAATGAAAGTTTTATCATTGTAGCGATTCTCCTTGAACACATTTTTTCCACCATAGAGCAAGGGACATCATTCGCCACAGATATAAGGGATTGTTATAGGCCAGATGCTCATAGCTCTCTGAACTCAGTTGTTGCCAATTTAGGTAGGGACAGTCTAGTGATCCAATAGCATAGCAAAAGCGCGATTTTGAGGTTAAAAGCCATTGAGTATATGGAAAAGGAAACCCAGCTTTTACTTTACGCCAAGCCACTTCAGGCGGCAAGATATCTTTCATCCCTTGTCGGAGAATCCACTTCATCCAACCTTGCCTAACTAAATAGCTAATAGGCAAGCTGAAGGCAAAATCAACAATTCGATAGTCCAAAAAAGGAAATCTTAACTCTATCGGAATTCCCATGGCTGATTTATTGGAAGATCGCATCCAGTAATTCATACGCCAGTCACCCATGTTATCGATTAGTCGTTGGTGTAGATCGGAGGATGCTCCTAGTCTGTCGATATGCTGAGGAACAATAAACGGATCAAGAGAGGGGGATGCATTGATTTGAGGTCTTTTGAGGATCTGTAGGTTCTGAGGCAATAATCGATAGGCTTGGCTAGCATAGCCTAGACCGAATTTCTTAGAACGAGCTTCACTATATAGCAAAAATTCTCGGATGAAGGGTAGAAGAGATCCTTGACGCAGGAGCATTTGTAGATAAAGGGAGTGGTACTCTCCGGCATAACCAGCAAGCACTTCGTCTCCTGCTCCACCATGAAGGCTCACCCGAATGCCCTTATCTGCCATTTCTCGCCAGATACTCTGGTGAGTTAGCAGGTTGGGGGAATGGAAGGGTTCTTCGATGAGTTCGATATACTGATCTGCCTGGGTAAATAGGTCATTGGGGGGAGGGACAAAAACATTATAGTGAAGGCGATCTTGGTAATATTCAGCGACTTTTCGAGCAAAGGATTCTTCATCTGCTTCAGTCCCCGGGAAAGAAACGGTAAAAGTTTCAATGGGATTGCCACTATGGGCTGCAATAGCAGAGATCGAAGAAGAGTCCATACCACCACTAAGTTCAACGCCAACGGGAACATCTGCTCGTAAACGGATGCTCACTGCGTCTGTCAGTAAATGTCTGAGTTTTTGAATAGCCTCTGTTGGGCAGATATCTCGTTCTCGAAGTCTTTGGTTGGAAAGCTGCCAGAAACTTTGAGGATGATAGCTCCCATCCTCTTGAATCCAAGCATAGGAGGCTCTGGGAAAAGTGACAATTCCTTCATAGAAGGTGGTATCAAAAAGGTCACGCCAACTGTACTGAACAAAGTCAAAGACCGATTGATCACAAATGGAGAAAGCAGAGGAACCAAGGGCAGCAAAAATTCCCTTAATTTCAGAAGACCAGAATAAACCTTTTGCAGTTTGAGCGATGTAAAGGGGGGAAACACCGATGCGATCGCGCGCCAACAGCACTGCATTTTTGCGGGTATCGTACAAACTTAAAGCCCAAAACCCATTGAAATGTTGGAAACAATCCGTGCCCCACTCTAGGTAAGCTTCTACCAAAACTTCTGTATCAGAGTCAGTATAGAAAGTGTGACCCAGGGATTTCAGTTTTTGTCTCAGTTCAACATAATTATAAATTTCACCATTGAAGACCACACAAACTTGACAATCCTTTGACCAGAATGGCTGATGCCCAGAAGGTGAAATATCAACAATGGAAAAACGGCGATGGCCAAAAGCAATGCGATGGGGAACTGAACCCACTTTAGAGATAGCTTGGAGGCCAAGCACTCCCTGAGCAGTGTGTGTTGTCGCCAAATTAGTAATGTTTGAGCCTTTGCCAGAGAAAAGAGTTAAACCCTCATCATCAGGTCCTCGAAATGCAATAGCCCTCGTCATTTGCAAAATCTTCTCTGCTGATATTTCCAGGTGATCAGCTAGAAAATAACCTGAGATTCCACACATATTTATTGTCTACCTAAGATTTCCTTGGGAGGTTGTTAACCTTAGCAGTATCACCTTCAAAGAATTATAATTTATAGAGTCTTTAGATCTACAATTATTTTTCTGACATCTAAAAGAATCGATCTCCCCTTTTGTAAAGCTAAAAGACCGATAAAAAAGCTACTAATTGTGATCAAAAATACAATCAAACACCCTAGGAGAGGATCAATATCTATCGTCTTACGGAAGGTAATTAACACTAAGGCTGTCCCTGCAGAGGCGAAGGAAAAAGGAGCAATAACGATGTAAAAATCTTTGGTTTGAACTGAGCCTTTGCGCCCTACAAACCAAAACAGCAGAGGTATTGTCAGACCTATTGCAACCATTGAGTAGGCTGTAGCGACACCCTTTGCTTTCCAGGGTAAGCCAATGACAAAAGATAGAACCGTCAGGGTGGAGCTAAGGATTCCCCAACGGAAAAAATCCTCTGTTCGACCTTGAGATATGAATAACCAGCCCGTTGAATTGGCAATAGGTCGCAAGAGGCCTGAGATACCAAGGAAGGTAAAGATAGGGCTAGCGGCTAGCCACTTAGATCCCAATAAAATTTGAATCAGCCAATCAGAGGTGGCAATCATAAATAGAATGATGGGCAAAGTAAACAGGAGAATTTTTTCTAGGAGTCGCAAGTAAATCTGGCGGTAGCGATCAGGAGAGTCTATGAGTCTACTGAGAAGCGGCACCGCTACATTGGCAATAGGGGCATTAATTTGGCTAATGGGTAATAGTAATAATTGATATGCTTTGGTGTAGAACCCAAGTTGTGCAGTCCCCCAAACTTTGCCAATGAGAACATTATCAAGATTAAGGGCCAAGTAATCGACCACACTAAAACCGGTGACATGGCTACCAAAGGCCAACATGGATCGCACACCTGATTTGCGGGTGGGTAAGCTGGGCTGCCAACGACAGGCGATCCAAACTCCCAAAGTACCCGTGGTGATAGTCACTAGGGGCAAGATCACCAAGGCCCAGTAATTGAAACCCCACCTAGCAGATAAGATGGCTGCACTAATTCCCAAAAATTGCGCCAGAATATCGTTGAGCATCAGTGCTTTGTAATGCATTTGGCGAGTGAGCAACGCCGTATGCTGAACCCCTAAACCACCAACCATAATGCCAGTGGCTAAAGCAATGGTTAGCCAAACTAAACGAGGTTCGTTATAAAACCAAGCAATTCCAGGGGCGATCGCAACTGTTACCAAGGTTGCCATCAGACTAAACGTCACATTAACCCAAAAGAGAGTACTCACTTGTTGCTGATTGATCTCTTCCTTTTGGATGGTGGCCATTGATAATCCCAGGTCTTTAAAGAG
The DNA here is from genome assembly GCA_012034865.1 of Acaryochloris sp. CRU_2_0. Taxonomy (GTDB): domain Bacteria; phylum Cyanobacteriota; class Cyanobacteriia; order Thermosynechococcales; family Thermosynechococcaceae; genus Acaryochloris. The sequence continues at coordinate 40,647 of JAAUOM010000002.1, forward strand.
GGTCACAAAACCCATCACCGCAGTTACCATACCCACTAAGCCGTAATCATTAGGGGTTAACAGACGAGCCAAGACAACGTTGGCAACAAGGTTTAAGGTAAATTTCAACCCTTGAGCGACAATGGTTATTGCACCACCCTTGACTGCACGGCTTTTTAAGTTACTTCGTAAATGCTCCGTACTAAAAAAATGATCAGAGTCACGACTAGACTTTTGAATACTCAAGGGCTTAGCCTAATTAATCTATCGATACCCTAACCTATGCCTTCAGGTAGGAATAGCTTTTATGGGTTTGGTTAACACCATTAGCCACCAAACCAATCACATTTAACTTTTCATGGGCAGAGATTGCCTTGGATAGATCGACGCGGGTGACTTGCTTCATGCGACCCACCATTACCACACCATCGCAGCCTAAGCCGATGGGAATGGAGTCAACAACACCCAAGACTGGGGGACTATCGATCAAGATCAAGTCGTAACTATCCTCAAAAGCCTTAACCACCTCCCGCAGGCGTTCTAGACTGAGTAACTTAACGGGATCGGCTGATAGGGGTCCGGCAGTTAACACATCAATACTCAAATCAGATGGGGGTAAGGTTTCTTGGTCTAGATCGGATTCATCCCAGCGCATATAAACCCATTGGGGGGTAGATTGTAACTCTGCTAGGCTTATATCTCCCATTAAGAGTGTAGATAATCCTTTATGGTTATTGAGGTTAAACATATGATGTAAGCTAGGCTTCCGCAAATCCGCATCAATCACCAGCACTCGCTGATCAAGACGAGCGGCACTAATGGCGAGACCCAAAGCTAGGGTAGATTTGCCTTCCCCAGGACCGGCTGAGGTAATCATCAAGGTTTTGTAGGGATGGTTGTTTTGCAAGAGTTGAATGTTGGTATAAATCAAATCCAACGCCTCTCGCAGGGGCTGCCATTGGAAGAGTTCAGGTGTAGTTAAGCTGGAATGGTGGGTAGAGCTAAAAAGGACAAGAGACTCCTTGAGATCAGTGACAGATAGTTCAGGAATCGCCCCCAACAAAGGTAAGGGGAACTGGTGACTCAGATCATCGGAGGTATGGAATTTATCATCCATTGCATCTCGAACAAAAGCAGCAATAGCTCCTAGGAATAAGCCAACTACTGCTCCTAGTAATAAATTGCGTTTGACGTTGGGACTAATCTGCACCCCAAGTTGTGGGGCTTCTACCACTTGCCAGTCAAACCCCCCACGGGCAATTTCTAAACCTAGTTCTTGACGGGCTTCTAAGAGCTTTTGTAGGGTTTGCCGACGGGTGGATACCTCTGGTTGCAATCGATTGAACTGAGCCATGAGTTCTGGATATTTTTTCAGCTCAGCCGTTAATTTCGCTTCTGTTTGCGCGAGGCTGAGATCCCTAGCTTTGAGACTTCCCAAGGTTTTCTGCAATTCAGTCAACTGACTGACCAGGGTTAAGTCGTTTTTCCCCAGTTGACCCACATTGAGTTGATCAGTACTATTCGGCAATGACCCAGCCTCCGCACCTACCACCCGACGGACTTCTTGTTGTAACAAGGTCAACTGATCCTGGCGTTCATTGAGCAAATTGACAATATCAGGGTGATCACGGGTTAAGGTTTGCCTTTTTTGGGCTAGCTGCAATTCTGTTTGCTGAATTTGATTTAACAGCGCTTGATATCGAGAAGATTCGCTCAGACGGGCTGATGTGCGTGCTTGACTGGGGGATAACTGAATTTGATGCTGCACACTGGTGTAACTAGCATAGGCTTCACGGTATTGGGCATCTAACGCCTGACGTTCCGTTTTAATGCGCTCTAGAGCCGCTGCTGCCGCTTGGGCTTGGGTTTCGGGGTCAATGACGCTACTACCACTGCGAAAGACTTTAAGGGCGGCTTCTGCTTCTAAAACACTTCTGCGCACCTCTGGTAATTGCTCATCAATGAAGGCCAAGCCCTTGGACAGACGGAGCTTTTGTTGTTCCAGATTATAGAGCTGATAGACAGACAATATAGTTCGTAAGATGTGTTCGGCTTTTTCTGGACTTGAGCTGATATATTCAGCTGCTAAAACCTTGGTCGCTACCCTACCTTTACCGGTATGATCGGGACCATAGACAGGACTAAAGGATAAAGAGAGCCGCAATTCCTTGAGGGTAAGGTCAGGATAGTCTGGTTTTAACCGTTCTACCACCCTTAATAGAGCTTCAGAGCCTGTTAAAACTTGTAATTGAGTGGTTAGGTCAACTTGAACATTAGAATCTGCGAAGCGATCTTCTGGTGCTTCGGATCCTGTCTGATTACTAGGCTTGGATTGATAATTGGATTCAACCAAAATCTGCATGGAACTCTGGTAGACAGGTTGAGTGATTAAAGTCAAGAAAATAGCGCCTGCTAGGGTACCTACAAACGTGCCCATAAACCAAAATTTCCGACGAATCAAGATGGAGAGCAGTTGTCCATAGCCCCATTCTTTTTCCAAGCTTTGGGCAATTAAAGCGTCTTGCTTAGCGAGTTGATTAGAGTGAGTAGAGACTTTATATAAAGAGTTTTCATTCACAATTCAGTTATTCAGCTAATAGAGGGAACAAAGGAGCCGGAATTACAAAGCCAAGCGGGATTAACCTGATTAATAATTTGATGAATCTTTTCAAAAAAGATAGTTTCAGAGAATTGGGATAGTGCATGATTTCTAATTAGATGATGATCCCAATGGATTTGTTGCGATCGCAACAGTGCCACCTCTAAAGCACTCACTGTTTGTTGATGAAAGAAGACACTGGTCTTATCAGGAATTTGGGTATCGAGGATGCCTCCTACCCCGTAAGAGATCACAGGTGTACCACTGGCATTGGCTTCTATCGGCACTAAACCATAATCTTCCAGCGCGGCAACGACCACACCCCTGGCTTTGGCCATTAAATGACAGCGTTCTGCATCCGAGACGTAACCCAAAAATTGAGTATTCGATAAGGCTCGGCTTTCCAAGTTCTTTCGTTCTGGCCCTTCTCCCATAATTTTCAATGGCCAGCCTAGCTTATTAAAGGCATCAACAATAATATCAATTCGCTTATAACTGAGCAAACGAGAAGAGACTAAATAGTAATCTTCTTTTTGATCAGAAAAGGTAAATTGATCACTATCAATGGGGTAATTGACGACGAGGGCTTGTTTTCTGTAGGTTCTCTGAATCCGGCGAGCAACTTCAGTAGAATTAGCGATGTACAAGTCTGGCTCTTGTGCATAGGCTAAATCAGCCTTCCTCATCATTTTGAACATTTTCTCAATAAAGGGATATAAATGCTGGTAGTCCGCATATTCGCGCAGGTAGGTTTGGGTATCCCAGAGAAAACGGGTGACATTGTGGCAAAAGCAAATATGTTTGGCATCCGGCCTTTTCCGGACAGCCTTGGCAAAACTGGTACTGCTGCTAATAATCAGATCATACTTCTGCAAATTGAGAGACCTGAAGGCTGGGTAATAAAAAGGTGCCAGCAATCTAAAATACTTTGTTGCCCCTGGTATTTGCTGTAGCACTGTCGTATGCACAAGGCGATCGCCCAGCTCAATCGTCCGTTGTGGATCGTACAAGGATGTAAAAATATCAGCATGGGGAAAGCGACGACACAACAACTCAAATACTCGCTCAGCGCCTCCTCGTTGGGTAAGATAGTCATGAACTAGAGCGATTTTTATCATGCGTTTGTAATCAAGGAGCTACCTTAGGAAGGTTTTTGAGTTGGAGAACTGGAAGCCTAGGCAGGATTCAAGGATTAGGCATGAAGATAGCATAAGTCTTACAAAATGCCTATGCGCAAAGGAATATTTTCAGCTTAAAACCATCATTCTACCGACATTTCATCAAGTTCAGTGTTCGAGCTAAGACAACCTTGACTCTACAGCAATAATCCTAATAGGCTCCACATTTTCCACTTCTTTCTGACCTCCTCGGCTTCAGTATCCCCACCATAGAGACCCACAAAACCCAACTGGGATTTCATTCCTCAAAATCTACGAATAAACATATGTATAAAATAAATGGGTGAAACTCTAGGGAAGAAGACTTTGCCAGTAGAGCTTGGCAGCAGTAACGCGACCAGGCAAGCGTCATGGATAAATGCAGAAGTAACCAAACTGTGCTAAACAGCAGAAAGGTAGACCCTAGATACCTCACTAGAAAATCAGCTTGTTGGGCTACCTAGTATAGCTTTATATTTTGTCTTGGGCAAATAATTCCAAAACTTACTTCGGACAAATAATTCTTAAAACGGTCTCTTTCTGTCTTTCTAGCGATAATTCTGTGCTTGAGTCTCGAACATGAATGCATAGACGCCATTAATAGCCATTAAATCGTCATGTCTGCCTTCTTCAACCACCCTACCTTGAGACATCACATAGATATAATCAGCCATTTTTACCGTGGATAACCGATGACTGATCAAAATGGCCGATTGGTGTTGAATCAGTTGCCGAAACTGCTGAAACACTTCATACTCAGCCTTAGGATCCATGGCACTGGTTGGCTCATCAAGAACAATCATCTGGGAGTCCCGCAGAAACGCTCGTGCCAAGGCAATCTTTTGCCACTGGCCAATGCTCAGTTCTTCCCCTGCATCAAACAACTTACCCAGAACTGTATCGTAGCCTTTGGGTAAAGTTCTAATCACCTGATCTGCGCCAGATAAGCGGGCAGCGGCAATGACGCGATCATCTTCAAGGGGTAAATCCACATTGCCTAACCAAATATTTTCTTTGGCAGTAAAATAATATTTGGCATAGTCTTGAAAAATGACACTGACTTGACGGCGTAAATCTGCGATCGCAAACTCTCGTAAATCAATCCCATCTAGCGTGATCGAACCATACGTCGGATCGTATAACCGACAGAGCAGTTTAATCAGCGTCGTCTTCCCAGAGCCATTTTCACCCACCAAGGCAATCACCTCCCCTGGTCGAACCCTCAAAGTGATATTCTCTAGAGCCTGACGGTTGGTGGTGCCATATTGAAAACTCACCTGATTAAACACAATCCCCTTTGTCCAGGGCAGTGGCAGAGGCCGAAGATGGATCGGATCCAGCACCTTTGGTTGCAAATCGAGGAACTCATACAAATTGACTAAGAAAAGATTATCTTCGTATAAACCCGATCCGCCTTGCATCAGATTTTTAAGGTTCGTCTGTCCTCGTTGCAGGGCCTGAGAGTAGAGAACCAGATCTCCTATCTGTAAACGACCTTGAATCGTTTGATAAACAATAAACGCAAAAATAGCCAAAACAACCAGCCCTGCGCCCGCTTCAGTGCCAAAATACAAAAAAGATCGGTTCTTTAAAATTTGCACCGTTTCTTGATAGAGCTGCTGCCGGATACCCAAATACCGTTTGCTAAACAATGAACCTAAATTGAACAGCCGAATTTCTTTAGCACACTCATCCGTCGTCAGCATCCACCCCAAATACATACTTTGCCGCTGCATCTGAGTTCGCCGACGTTGCCACTGATACATCGTTTGCGAATAGCGAATTTTAACGATAACAGGTGGAATTGCCGTCACCAGTAAAACCCCTAAAATACCCCAGTGCAAAGCAACCAATAAGCCCAGCATCGCCACTAGGGAAATGCCATTTTGTCCGACCTGTGCCAAGCGATCTAGAATCCGAGGGGGGCGAAAAGGGGCTTCTTGTTGGGCACGCTGCAACAAATCATGATATTGGGGATTTTCATAATGTTCTAAATCAGCCGCGATCGCCTTAGCATGAATAATTCCCTGCATATAATCGGTCACACGTTGGGCATGGGCTTGATTGACTAGCTCTGCTAAAGATGTAAACGAGGTAGTTAAAATGGCGACAATCCCCGATAGGATTAGCAGCGGCACACAGTTTTGAAAAGCAGCCGCTTTATTCACTACCGTCACACTTACCGCAACCGCATCAATGATCAGTTTAGTCAGATAAATCCCAGCAACAGGCAGAATTCCTTGGGCAATGACTAACGCCACCCTAGCAGTGGTCCAACCTGGACTACTGTCCCAAACCAGCCGAAGGGCGGGTAAAAAGTGGATATTTTGGGCAACCCTCCGCTTTAATTTGTTGGCCAATCCCATGGAACCTGCTTATCCCACATTTCATAATCACAATGTTCATAATCACAATGTAGAAGGCTGCAAATGACTTTCCACTAATTGCGCCATGTCCGCCACTAATTCTAAGTGATGCGGACGCTCTAACCGATACAAAGGAACATGACGAATCACCGCCATGCATTGCTGGAAATGCACCCCTCCAGGTTGACCTTGGAGCAATTGGGGACTCCCTTGGGCAAAGTAGGTATGGGTAATCAATTGTTTAATTGCCTCTTGTAGACCCAGGGGCTGAGCTGCAACCACTGACCCCTTCGCCAATTGGTACACCCCTTTGAGGGGTAGAGAATCTTGGGCAAATCGTTCAATATTGCGACGCGATCGTTTTTCATAACCTCTGGCCAGCGTTGGCAAAGTGTCAGGATGATCCCCCAAGGCAAATACTGCCGCTTCCGGCAACAGTTTAAGCTGAGGAAAACCAGGGATAATTCTGGGCGGCTCTTCAGCCTTAAGATCCACCAGCACCAGATCATCCGCCACTAAATGGTGCCCACGTCCATAGAGGGTTGCGGCCAAGGTCGACTTTCCCCAACCCTTCCCAGCAATAAATGCAGCCACACCACCGTTAATAGCCACAGCACTGCCATGCAACACCAAAAATCCCCGTTGATGCAGAATAACTGCCAGCAAAATTCCTAAAATGGGCAAGTGGAGTAGACGCTCTTCCACATTTGGCTCCGGATCCAGGATGATTTCTTGGCCATCACGCACCGAAAAAGCACCCACATCCTCCCAAAAACAAGAAACTTCGTGGGCACCGATGTAACGAGACATTCCTAAATTGATCTGGGAGAACCGAGAACGATCCACCACTCCAAAGCGAATGACCACATCAGGCGGTGATTCATCAATGGCAATGAGTTCTGGGAAGTGCAAGACAGAACTTAAATTCAGACCATAGGCTCGATAAAAATACATCCGTTTTATAATTCACAACTAGGTTTAGAACCGCTACAGCTTGTTTTTGCAAGACACCTCAAAAGCAAATGGAGAGAAACAAGCTTTGTTTCTCTCCACCCAACTCAAGCAATTGAGCAAACGATTGTCTGTAATCACACTCCCATGGCTTCTTAAAGATTAGGATTGCAGTTGCGGCTAGCCTATACTGAAGGGAACGCGGTATTTGGTGCGCCACGAGGCACATCGGAGTTAACTATACCCCCTTGTAGGGTAATCGTTTCAACATTGCCATGATTGGTCAGTTGTGGCCGATGATATGTTTTTTTATCCATAATTTTCTCCTGACACAAATATGATGTAACAATAGCTAATTTTCATCAAGATTGGCAAGTTTTTCATAAGTCTGTTAGATTTTACGGGGGATAACAGCACTCTAGCAATCACAATTATTGGCAGACCAGCAAAAGCTTTCAAGGTGTTATGCCTGTGTATTGTAACCACAGCCCTAAAGAAACTGCTCTCCATACAGCATTTACCTCTGATACAGTAGCATCACCTGCCATAAAACGATGATATTTCTCCTGTAAAGCCAAAATATCTACATATTCTGCAAGAATTTCTGGTTTTTCAAATAATACTAACTTCGTAGGATACTTATCATAGGTTTTGAAGCTATACTCAAAACCAGGATGCATATTTGCCTTATCAGGTCGCCATTGTAATGATTTAGGTAAAATGCCGTCCATGGCGTTACGCATCACCCACCGCCCCCAACCCTGATTTAATTTCTGATGGGCGGGTAGGGCTAGGCAAAACTCTATAAGGCGTTTGTCAAAGAAAGGAAACCGCAGATCAACAGCCAATGCTCCTCCTGCTGGATCGAGCAGATCAAACATGGAAGAGTGAATATTGGCCATCAACAATCGATAATGATTTTCTCTTTCTGTAAGCGGGGGGAGCCGTTGGAGGTTTTGCAATTTTTCTTGTAGGCCAATCCGTTGAACAAAAGCAGGTTGGAGTGGCATATCCAATAGATCGATATGGTTGGCTTCTGATGGAGGGGCATCAGGGGTCAATTTTATGGCTTTGATCGGTTGAATGAGAGGAGCGAAGGTGGGGTGAAGTCCATATCTCCATATCCAGCGCAGCAGCACTTTTGGCCAAGGTAACTGATATCGTTGGCCATAGGCTCTGGTTTCCATCGCTAGGGTCAACCAACGACCCGCTTGCGCTAATTCTCGCAGGTATTCATTGCCGTGGGAGACAGTGGTATCGCCATCCCAGCCATCCAAAATAACCCGAACGTCATGCTGTTGGGCAATCTTATATAATCCCCAATTGAGGCGGAAATTTCCGGCCAGTAGAGCTGCATCCCGATGCCATAGAACCTTTTGATAGTCCGTCAACGGTCCTAGTTGGTCTCCTTGCAAGAGGTGGGATTCATAATTGCCCTGGGCTAAGACGGCCTCTTGGTACGCTCGTTCATCGGAAGCCAGAATCTGATCAAACCGGGCTGAGAAGGTGTGTAAAGGCTGATGGGGAGAATGCTGGTCGAGAAGCTGGCGAGCGACACACGTAATAGCTGAGGAGTCTAAACCGCCACTGAGCATGGAACCAACCGGGAAGGCACTGCGTAAACGACATCGGACTGCCTCAGTAAAGAGTTCTAAAAACTGATCAGCATAATCTTGGTTGGAGCTGAGTTTGAGTTCTTGAGGATTGGCGTCTAGTTCCCAGTAAGGGCGCAAAGACAATCCAGCAGCATTAATGCGTAAACAATGGGCGGGGGGCAGTCGCAAGATACCTTGGTATAAGGTAATAGTTGGATCGTTATCCAGATTGGCGAGATGCTCGGCAACCCTAGCTTCATTCAGCCGTCGAGGCACTTGGGGAAGACTGAGGAGGGCTTTAATTTCAGTGGCAAAAACAAAATCATCCGCCGCGTAATAGTAATAAAAGGGCTTGACGCCAAAGGGGTCGCGTACGCAGAATAGCTGTTGCTGACGCTCATCCCAAATAGCGAAAGAAAAATCACCCAGGAGTTGCTGGGGACAGGCTTCACCCCATTTTTCATAGGCCAATAGGATTAAATGACCATCCGAGAGTTGATCTACTGGGGCATGGGTCACTTCAAGGGTGGCAATCAGGGAGTCGCGATTATCCAAGCGGGCATCGGCGGTCAGGATTAGATCCCTTCTGGGGTTGATCAGGGGACATTGCTCATACAAAGATTCTGGGGTTGTCCAGAGTAAACGACGACCCAGGCCAATGCAGTCTTGGCACCATGCGCCCAGGCCATCAGAGCCTCGATGGGCTAAGGTATCCAGCATTTTGCCCAGATGCTCTGGGTCGACTGGGGTATGCCACTGATAAATTCCGAGGATGGCGCTCACAATGATTTGGGGCAGATTAAAAGGACTAGATCAAAGATTTTTGGTGGGGTCGATCGCTCATTATCCCGCAGATACGTTGTCGTTTTCAGGTGTACCAACTGACTAGGGTATATCTTTCTCCAGCGGTTACTGCTTGGACTTCATGCCAAAGGTCGGAGCGAAAGGCAACGAGGAGACCGGGTTGTCCTGGAAAGGGAAACCCATGGGTTTGCCACTGGGATGGATCAATGAGTCCATAGAAAACTAGAGAACCGCCACAATAGCATCTTGGCTGGGGATCTGGGGTTTGTTCATTCAAGAAAAGGATGACAGATATTTGCCGTTCCTGTAAAAAGGAAGGCGCATCGGATTGGAGAGTGCGATGACCGAAGGTCGGTCGGAGACCATCGCAATGTGCCCCAAAAAAACTGCCTTGGCTATAGCGATAGAATAAGGGATTTTGGATCCCCGTCAACTCTAAATTGAAATGGCGGGCTAGAGTTGGTTGCAACTGACGTAATTGGGCGGTGATCCAATCCGTGGTTGTACTGGGAACTTGTAGTTGTTCTGTTTGTCGATGGTAGGGATCAACTTGAGCGGTCAGAATTTGCCGATCCTGTCTAGGCAAAACTAGCGCAGGCTGACCGTCGGCTGTTTGGAGCTTTGTTAACAGGTCTATACAGGATCGGTGATCTAAAAAGTTAGGCTGAATAAATAAGCCCAACTGCCTAAATAAATCTAAACTCAGCATGATTCAGGATCAGTTTAAGGCGGGCATGGGTGTAAATCGAGACAGATCTTCGACTTGGCCCATGACGACTTTGCCTTCCAATTCAACCCAGGCATGGGCTTCTAGCTGATCTAAGGTTGTTTTGGCAACCCCAATCCGCAGTTGCGGGTCATAATTGTGACGACGCAGCAATAGCTGAGTAATTAAGGCGCGTGCCAGACATTTGACCTGACCGGGCATATAGCGACTACTAATATTGACCGCCCAAATAATCTCACCGACCTTTCTGGGGTGGGCGGGATGGGCTGGTGAGGAGGGGGTAGGGTCAGGGGACTGACCAATGTTATCCAACCCTCTCAGTAAGGTTTGAAAGGGCAACAACCATAGACCCAGCCGGATGCCGATTAGGAGTAGAAAGGTTTGGATGAGGGCGTTGCGATCGCAATTCCTTAACCGGAAAAACTTAAGTACTCGCCTCATCTTTAATCTCAATCAATTCTGATTCAGCTAATTCTTGCAAGAGACTCAGCACATCCTGTTCGCACTGCTCTGCCGCTACCTCATACTCCTGTAAGATCGCATCACAAATATCATGGACTGAACGCGGCTCCTGAAGCAAATTCCAAATGCTTGTACCAACTTCATTTAAGCCAAAATACATCCCTGTTTTCAGGTTGAGGATAACAGACTCACCCGCTAAATCAGACGAAACTTGTTCGGGGGTAGCAACAACAGTGGTCTGTTTAGAAATTGTTGTTGTAATCAACGATGTAGCTCTCCTCTCAAGGGTCAATACTCAAAAACGGTCAATTTTAAACTCAATTTTTCAAAGCTAGCACAGATTTTCTCTATTCTGTACAGGGATAAAAATATCTTTTAATGCAAAATCCAAAATTCTTCCAGACATCAACCTAAAATCTCCACGGCTGCCATCAAGCGGTCTGAACAAATGGTCGCCATCCCTAGATAAAGTGATCCAGATCTCCAGGAACTTCTACCCACATCACGCCGACGATCTAAGAAACCCCTCATACTCAATTGAGTGGGTTGGGAGATAGAAGGACGGAGTTGGTTATGGATACGTTGCAACAACAACTTATTTTAATGTCTCATGCGATAGCCATCACCCTTGCTTTGCCTTTTTTCAGCCTAGCCATTCAAGGATTCAATGGCACACCCTCCTCACCCTCCTCAGTCATATACCCCAGCCAGTACCTCAAAGAGCAAGTGATGCCCTGGCTAAGTTAAGGCGATTTCTAGGTTAGAAATTGCTCAGATCAATTATTAACCTTCGGTAGGGGTGAATAGCTGTTCGTCCCTACCGTGGTAAAAATTTTCGCAGAAATCACCTAAGAAGATCCTGTGGTTTGTTGTTCAGCCTGGAGAACATCTTTAGCAGAATATCCTTCCCCCGCTACCCCAATGAACCAAAGGCTCGCCGCCGCTTCTGCCCGTGTCACTGGTTTTTGCGGTTGAAACAACAAAGCAGAACCTAAGAGCCGCCGAATATTAGCAAGCTCACCATTCCTGTGATCGGCAAAAATTGCAGATAGTGCCGGGGCAGAAATTCGGTTTGTGTCCTTAAAGCCCCAAACTTCTTGGACTTTGGCAGCCGTTGTCGAAGACAAAATCTTGCGAAAATCAACGGGGACTTTCCAGCGCAGCAGGGTCTCTCTGGTTAAGGGACGATTAGGTTGAAACGCAGTCTGATCGGCGTCTCCAGACAGAGGACTTGGAATAAAGCCTGCTTCGGCCAAGCCTTGAATATAAGGAAAGTTGGGATTAGAACTGGGAACATCCGTAAAGGCGGGTTTTTGACTGAGAGAGGCCAGCCGAATTTGTCGGGTAGGGCGATCGCGATAAAGTCTATTATTGACTTCCACCAGCCAACGGGCAAATGTACCGCGTTGAATAAGTTGATTGGGATCCTCGACCTCTAGAACCCCAATCTGCTGTAAGTCATTGATATAGGGTTTCAGATCTGCTGGAACCTGGCTGAGCGGATCATTTGATCCCTCTTGCTTACTAGAAGCCTCCTGGGTAGGGTCGAGGGGACCCACAAACTCCGGGTTACCAGGCTGGGGAGTCGTTTGCGGAGTGGATGCAACCTGCCCTTGGGAATAGTCAATGAAAAAGACCGTCATCGGTACCCGCGCCCCTTCTGCCGAACTACCTGGTTGGCTAGGGACGAAGGTAGCAGCCGCTGGAATCGTCACTTGGACATGGAGAGCGTCACGCTGAGCAATGAGAATGAGTTGTTGCTGACTCAATTTGCGGCCCGTGAGCTGCCATTGATCCTTTTGCAATTGGTCTGTGTAGTATCGCTGTAGGGTTTGACTACTATCTCCAGTCGCCCATCGAGTTCGCTGAGTTGACCGTTGTCCCGCTGAGGAAGACGCAACAATAGCATTACCAGGTTGTACTCCTTGCAGAATCGCGTTGGGATAATTGAGATCCGTAGGGAAATCCTTGGGCAATTGGGGTGAGTTTCCCCATTGGCTAGCTTGAGGATCAGCCGAAAAAGCCTGTTGAACAGCGTCTCTGCTACAGCCTGTTAGGGGCATTAACACAGCTATGAATAATCCTAAGCCTAGGACAACCTTGGGGGATACCATCAATGTTGATTTTGTCTAAACATCCATTCCTAATCTAGCGTGCTGGGTTATCGCCCATAGAGGAAATCACTTATTCTAGAGAGCGATTTTCTAAGGCTTGAGTCTACTGCTATAGAAGTCTTAATAGCAGCAGGCTCACCGATTTTCATATCAATCCCTGAATCAATGCAGACAATCAATTCTCAGCCTGCCATGTAAACCAAATAGTGACGTTCTAAATTGAATAAGCTATCTTGGATGAGAAGATTTCTTCATCGGTTGTTTTTGAGATTAGGCGCGGGGAAATGCAAAATTATCTCTTAATATCCCAAACATTGGTTAAATGAACTAGAGAGTTTTGGGTTTTTGGATGTTTTGCTGTCACTCAAAACAATCATATATGGCTAGATAGCTATTCTCCAGATCATACGGTTGTTTGTCTGGGGTGGGTTTGACTGTGTTTTCCATATCTTTCCAAGCTTGAATATTGCCCTCGTAGTCCGTCAGGATAGAGTTGAGGAGTCTTTCAAATCTACAAAACCTGTTTTTGAGATGTTCTATATAGGTTAGTAACCTTCAAAACTGTTTTGAAGGTTTTCTAGAGGGGTAAGGAGAAATTTTCTCCTTTTTCTTTTGGCCTTTTGCTCTAGAGGTGTGGGGGGAAATTACCGCATCGTAGGAGAAGCTCTATGGATTGTTCGGTCTGCTTGACCAATCGTGATATTGATAACATCATTGCTGTCTTGTATTTACAAACTCATTTAGAAGATGAAATTGCCCTCAATCTCATTGACAAACTGCATCATGAATTGGATCGTTGTATTGATAAACACAGTGCCGAACCCATCCATCGTTCCGATGAATATTTACAAATTAGACAAAACCTGACTCGGCAACTCTACTTTCAAAATCGACCCTATCGATCAGGGGGTTGAGGTGTCAAAGTAGAAAGTATGACTTTTACGAGTAATCTATGTTGGGTAAATTGATTGTTTGTGAAGGGGGCGAAGGAGCGGGAAAAACCACACAACTCAAGCTGCTCCAGGATTGGTTGGCACGAAGTGGATGGCTAGCGCGAATCAATACCTATGTACAAGCAGATTATCCCCCTGTGTTGATAACCAGAGAACCGGGAGGAACGGTCTTAGGCCAAGGAATTCGCAAGTTACTTCTGGATGTGACGGCAACAGGGGATGAATCGATTGATGGACAAGCTGAACTGTTATTGTTTGCGGCTGATCGGGCTGAGCATGTGGCAAGTTGTCTACTTCCCCATTTGCAACAGGGGAGTTTAATATTATGCGATCGCTACACAGATTCCACAATTGCCTATCAAGGCTATGGTCGGGGCTTAGATCTCAAGTTAATTCAGCAACTCAATCAAATCGCCACCCAAGGCTTAGAAAGTGACCTGACCTTGTGGCTCGATCTAGAGGTAGAAGTCGGACTCTCTAGAACCCGCCAGCGGCATCCCGATCCAGAGATCAGAGTGGATCGGATGGAAACCCACGAGATCCTGTTCCATCAACGCCTGCGAGAGGGATTCAAGGCATTAGCCCAGGAATACCCCGATCGCATTGTTCGCATTGATGCTGAGCACTCCGCAGCGGAGGTGGCGCTGCAAATTCAAGCTGTTCTCGCTCCGCTTTTAAAGGAATGGTATCCGTAGCGTTTAAGGATATTGTCGGCCAAAGGATGGCGGTCGAGTATTTAACCCGCGCGATCGCCACTCACCAGATTGCCCCTGCCTACCTCTTTGCCGGACCTGCAGGGGTGGGACGACGCTTAGTGGCTCAGCAATTTGTGAGTGTCCTGTTGACTACCGCTACAACCTCCGACCGCACCCTAGAAAATCACCCTGACAGCCTGTGGATTGAGCCAACCTATTTGCATAAAAACAAGCTGATGACGGCAGCGCAAATGCAGACTGAAGGGATACCGCTGCCGAAAAGCCATCCCCAGATCCGCCTGGCCCAAATTCGAGACATGATCCAATTCCTTGGCCAAACACCCCTAGAAGCCTCCCGGTTAGTGGTGGTCATTGATGGAGCCGAAACAATGGCAGAAGCCGCAGCCAATGCCTTGCTCAAAAGTTTGGAAGAACCGGGTAATGCCACTTTAATCTTGATTGCTTCTAGTGGGGATGCTCTCATGCCGACTTTGGTCTCCCGTTGTCAGTGTCTTCCCTTTCGTCCGCTCCTGCCCCAGGAACTGCACCAGGTTCTCCATCAAGTGGGTCAGGCTAAGATTTTAAGGCATCCTCAGATTTTAGAGATGGCCCAGGGCAGTCCAGGAGCTGCGATCGCCCATTGGCAGCACCAACAATCTATTCCCCTCGACCTGTTGCAAGTGGATTTACCCCAACTCCATTCTCCCCAAGCCTGTCTGAGGCTAGCCCAATCCATCGATCAAGCCTTAGATTTACCCTGCCAACTCTGGCTTCTGGATTATTATCAGCACCACTATTGGCGAACCTATGGGGATTCTACCTGGCTCCATCCCCTAGAAAAAGCCAAGCAGCAACTCCGTCACTATGCTCAACCCCGTTTGGTTTGGGAAGTGACCCTCCTCACCCTCGCCGAACAATTTGCAGAACGCAGCGGCAGTTAGCTACTAGATAGGAAGCCCCGTACTGAGCAGATAGACCTGTTCCCAAACCAATACTAAAATATTGTCAGTTCTCAGCAGAAAAATGGGCAAATTAAGTGTGTGAGTGAATTATAGGATCGATACAGATTCGCAATCACTACCACTCTGATCACGGATTCATCTCTCCTGACACTTTCAGGAAGAAGTGCATTGGGGAAAAATGCAAATACTGCCAAATAATCATGACAGGCAGTAATGATGGCACACAGGTAACCTTAGACCACGTAATCAATAAAGCTCGACACCCAGAATTATTATTTGACTATAAGAATTTAGAGGCTATTTGCAGAAGCTGCAACGCAAAGAAGGGTGACGATAACACTTTTGCGATTTCGCAGGTCGTTAAGCAGCGAGATCAGGAAGCAAGTGAACACCTAGCACAATTCTCAAAAATATAGCTTTCAGCCCTACAACCTCTTATTTCACGAATTGTTGTCATACCCTTTCTATTCCCTCAAAATGCAAACTTAAAGGCGACCAAATCCTCATGGGGATTGTTTTGCTCAGCTACCCACAGATCATAATTTATCTGCATTTTTAACCAACTCTCCGGAGATCGCCCTAACACCTTCGACATCCGAATCGCCATATCAGGGCTAACCGCACTCTTGCCCGCCACCACCCGCGCAAAGGTGGAGGGACTGACCCCCAGTTGAGCGGCCATTGTCCGAACACTAACCCCAAAAGGCTCTAGATACAGCCCTTCAATCACTTCTCCCGGATGGGGGGGATTATGCATTTTCATCAGTGGTAATCCTCATAGTCCAATACACAAACATCACCCTCCACAAATTCAAAGGTCAAACGCCAATTGCCACTGACCTTAATCGACCATCGACTCTTTTGGTCACCCTTCAACGGATGCAGCCCAAACCCAGGGACATTGATATCCTCGATCGCTGCGGCTGTATCCAGAATTGTCAACATCAATCGCAGCCGCTTGAGGTGATTGGGTTGCACCCCGCCAGTTTTGCCGGAAATGAAGAGTGCCTCTAATCCTTTATGGCGGATGGAGTGAATCATGAGTCGGATTATAGCATGTCGCGCAACGCACAACAAGCCTTCAATATAAAATATTGGGACTAATATCTTGACTCTAGGGAAACTCTAGGGAACAAGAACATGGTAGGGTGACTTGAGGTATGCCTCAGCTCCTCCAGGCAGGAGCCAAAGCTGTGAATAAATCGATGAGGAATCTGTCTTTTTGCCTTTTTACTTGCGCGTAGCGGTACTAACTGTTTCTGCCTGTACTGAAAGGGTTGCAACGTTGGAAGGATGAGTGTTTTGGTCTAATTCTGGAGCTAACATTGAGTCTGAAGAGTTGAGCTGCCTGTGGCTACTATTTGCTGTCTAGATCGCACCTTTACGGATATCAAGGCCATTATTTTTGATAAAGATGGCACCCTCGCTGATGTTGAATCCTACCTAAAAAGTTTGGGACAAAAGCGATCGCGCCTTGTCGATGCTCAAGTTCCAGGGGTACAAGAGCCTCTTTTACTTGCCTTTGGCTTAGAAGAGACTTCCCTGAATCCGGCAGGCTTACTGGCGGTGGGTAGCCGCCGCGAAAACGAAATTGCTGCGGCTGCCTATGTTGCTGAAACAGGACGCAACTGGTTAGAAGCCCTGGAAATCGTCGAATCAGCGTTTAAGGAAGCAGACAGCTATCTCAAACGTAAAGCCGACCATACCCCCTTATTCCCAGACACCCTAGCCACCCTAGCCACGTTAACCCAGAACCAGGTCAAGATCGGGCTGTTATCGGCGGATAGTCCTGAGAATATCCAGGCGTTTGTAGAAACCTATGATCTGGACAGTCACATTCATGCCTATTTAGGCGTCGAGGGCACCCTCAGCAAACCCGACCCCTCTCTATTCATGGATATGTGTACCCAATTAGAAACACTACCCCAGCAAACCCTGATGGTGGGCGATTCCGCCGTAGATATGAAAATGGCCCAATCCGCAGGAGCCGCCGCTGGCATCATGGTCACCTGGGGTTGGTCTTCTCCAGTACAAACCCCATCAGGGACAGATGTTACCTTAGGAAAATGGCAGCAATTGACCTTTGTTTCCCCATAACCTCCCCAACCGGGCACATCTAGGAGATGCACCCATACGCCCCTCTTGATCAGAGTCTTAAAGAACTTTCTTTCAGAAGCAGCTACCCATTAGTCTACCTCGATTGAATACTCAACTAAAAATCGGCCTGCGCTTAAAGCTTCGTCACCACTGGTATAGGTTTCTCCATCGGAAATCAGGGTCAGTTCTGGGGTCATTACCCAGCAGCTATAGTCACCCTCCGGCAGGCGACAGACACCGATAATCCACCCTGGAAAGGCGATCATTTCGACAAGATGGGCGGTAGACATGGGTTGTCCCTCGCGTTGATAGCAACAAGTGTGAACGAATTGGACGGGCTTGACACTAATATAGTTCATATGTACTATATTAACAAGACCTGTTATTCAATTGCTCTAGCAGAGGCTGTAATGACTGCAATCATGGATATCCCTGAAAAACAAAAGGCCCTTGATGGGGTGCTCAACCAATTAGAACGGACTTATGGCAAGGGAACCATTATGCGCTTGGGGGATGCCACCCGCATGCAAATAGAGACTATTGCCAGTGGGGCCTTAACCTTGGATTTAGCTCTGGGTGGTGGGTTACCCAAAGGACGAGTTATAGAAATCTATGGGCCAGAAAGTTCCGGGAAGACGACCGTGGCCTTGCATGCGATCGCAGAGATTCAAAAACAGGGCGGAATCGCTGCTTTTGTGGATGCCGAACATGCTCTCGACCCCGTCTATGCAGCAGCCATAGGGGTCGATATCACCAATCTCTTGGTTTGTCAGCCCGATTCGGGGGAAATGGCCTTAGAAATTGTGGATCAATTGATTCGCTCTAGTGCCGTAGATCTCGTCGTCGTGGATTCCGTGGCCGCTCTTACCCCTCGTGCTGAAATTGAAGGGGAGATGGGCGACGCCCACATGGGTTTGCAAGCTCGCTTAATGAGTCAAGCCCTGCGCAAAATCACCAGTAATATTTGCAAATCTGGCAGTACGGTCATTTTCCTCAATCAGCTCCGGCAAAAGATTGGGGTCACTTATGGCAGTCCTGAAGTGACCACAGGTGGAAATGCTCTCAAGTTTTATGCGTCGGTGCGCTTAGATATCCGTCGCATTCAAACCCTGAAAAAAGGCAATGATATGTATGGGATTCGGGCCAAGGTGAAAGTTGCTAAAAACAAAGTCGCGCCACCTTTTCGAATAGCTGAATTTGATATTTTATTTGGTCAGGGTATTTCTAATCTGGGTTGTTTAATTGATGTAGCAGAAGAAACCGAAGTTATTGTGCGCAAAGGGGCTTGGTATAGCTACAACGGCGAGAATATCGGTCAAGGTCGCGAGAATACCATTCAATATCTAGCTGAAAATCCTGAGTTGGCTCAAACAGTAGAGCAACAAATTCGCCAGAAGCTAGAATTGGGTGTCACCCTCTCAGCTAACCCAACGACGGAGAGGACTGAGATGGACTTAGACACAGCAGCATAACCCTTAAAGCTGGCACATGAGAGTTTATGGTATCGATCATATTCAACTCGCTATTCCTCCAAATAGCGAAGATTTAGCAAGAGTGTTTTATGGGGAAATTCTTGGACTTAGAGAAAAGCCAAAACCTGAGCATCTAGTTCAACGGGGAGGCGTTTGGTTCGAGCAGGATGATTTGAAGCTTCATTTGGGCGTTGATTGTAATTTTTGTCCAGCTACGAAAGCCCACCCTGGGTTGTTGGTTGAAGATTTAGATGAACTAGTCAGTCGATGTGAGGCAGGCGGATATAGAATTGTTGTCAGTGAAGGGATTGAACGCTACCGTCAAGTTTATGTGATAGACCCGTTTGGTAATCGTCTAGAGTTGCTGGAGTTCATGGGTGAGTAATCGCGGCACAACAGTGCGTTGGAGCAGTGAGCAATCGATAAACAGATCTTATAATGCCTTGCAGTCGAGGTGCCAGCGTTGGCAAGTCGTTTGCAGGATCAATTCAATCAGTTGCTCATAACTGAGATCCTGTGCCTGGGCAATTTGAGCCATAGACCGCATCGGATGCAGGGTTGCATCGGCATTCACATCTAATAAATAGGCTTGCCCTTGATCATCCAGGCGAAAATCAAAGGTGGCATAGTCCAAGGGTTGCAATAATTGCATCAAGGCTAAGGCAGTACTCTGCATGGGTTGTAGGCGGGAATCGGCCAAACTGATCCCGACCTTCTGGAAGCCGCCTTGTCGCTTGGCCTTGAGCGTTAACACCTGATCTTGCAACGCCTGTCCCTGCTGTGTCACTGTTTCCACTGCTGCCAATAACTTGGGTTCTATATTCCCCACCAGACCTACGGTAATTTCTCGACCTACAATCAAGGGTTCGCAGAGAATAGCGGTTTGGAACTGGGCTTGGAGCTGTTTGACCTGAGCCTGTAAAACAGTCAAGTCTTGCGTGGTCTCAAACCGTTGAAGCCCCAAAGAATAGCCTTCGCAGGTCGGTTTTAACAATGACACTGGCCAAGGCGGTAA
Organism: Acaryochloris sp. CRU_2_0; assembly: GCA_012034865.1. Classification (GTDB taxonomy): domain Bacteria; phylum Cyanobacteriota; class Cyanobacteriia; order Thermosynechococcales; family Thermosynechococcaceae; genus Acaryochloris. Next base: position 60,595 of record JAAUOM010000002.1, read on the forward strand.
TTGGCTAATCTCTGTACCCAAGCCATAGCGAATCCAGGGTGGGGTGGCAATCTTGCACCAGTCTAGAACAGGCTTCAGCCAATCTTTGTTGAGGGTCAAGCTTTTAGTCGCAGCATCTCCACCTGTATAGGGAATGCCCAGATGTTCCAATAGAGCTGGTGCTAGAGCCGTGCGATTGCGCGATAACGCCCCCACCGATAGATTCCAAACCAATAGGGGCAACTGATGACGCTGCCAACCGTTCAGCAAATTAGAGAGGGAGCCTATGGGCACGACGGTATGCCCCAACGTGGTCAGGGCGTTAGTGATGGCTGCAATTTCTTCAGGTTCGCGCCAATGATAGTGGGTACTAACCTGAGCCTCAGCCTTGCCCATTAGGTCTGCTTGCGACTCAAACAGTAAGCCAATGGTCAACATGGTTTGGGAGGGAAGGGATCGGGTAGCCAGACCATCTGGGTATCTAGGGGCCACAATAGGATTTCGGGATGGTGGGAACCGCGTCGCTGCTGGTGCCAACGGGCAATCAATTGCGAGGCCGGACTAGGAGTTAAGCCCACCAACTCTAACTTGCCGTCGGTATGGGTCAAAATATAGCGAAACCTTTTCACTGAGCCATTGCAGCGTTGGCGCACGGCTTCGACTAGTTGCAATCCGGCTACAATGGGCAGTTGAAAATGGAGGGCATGTTTGACAGGTCGGGGATGAAATAGATATTGCGGCAACACCCCCAAGCGATGCAACCGCTTGAAGAGTTGCTCCAAGACATCCACCGTAGCGTTAACGCCCTGCATTAAGGGGATCTGGGCCGTGAGGATACAGCCGACTTCCCGTAAGGTCGCCAGAGCCTGTTCCGCCGCCGGGGTGAGTTCGTGGGGATGATCAAAGTGGCACTGAACTATAATTTGAAACCGATCTTGATACTGGGCTAATACCTGTAACAAAGCTGGATCCGTGGTAAAACGGCTAGGCAGGAAAGCAGGCAATTTAGTACTAATGCGAATCTGCCAAAGGTGAGGGATGTTGGCTAAGGCCGCAAATAAGTTAGCCAAGCGTTGAGTACTGCAAACCATCGGATCTCCTCCCGACAGCAACACATTGTCGATTTCAGGATGGGCATGGATATAGGCAATGGCAACCTGTAGATCTTCGATGGTTTCCTTGACCATGACATCTTTGCTCATCAGGCGACGGCGAAAGCAATAGCGGCAATGCCCCGCACAAGCCTGGGTGACGATTAAAACAGCCGTTTGGTCATATTTGTGCTGTAAGCCAGGAACCACAGTTGATAAAGCTTCACCGCTAGTGTCTAAAGCACCTTGATCCTCATCTTCATAGGCGGAGGGCAGGAGAAGCTGTCGGAGGGGATCTTGGGGATCTTGCCAATCGATCAGTTGGGCATAGTCCATTGGCACCAGGAAGGGGAAATGGGTTTGGGCGGCAGTGATGCGATCGCGATCCTCAGGATCAAGGGGCAAATCAGTTGCAGCCATTTGGGCGAACCGCAAGCTGGCTGTGAGTTCTTCTCGCCAGGCGAGATGGGTTTGGGATGGGGTAGGAGTAGAGGAAGTCAAGGTCTCAAAGGCTCACAATTAAAGGATCGATCTGAAATCTCTGATCGAGGGTGCGGATCAGGGAGCGACAATGATGATCTGCAAGCACGGTTTACACAATAGTACGGGAGAATAAAAGCCCACGTCACTCATGTGCTTTAGTACAGTGGGTAAAGAAAGGAAACCCCAGCATATCAACAGCGAGATGTCGTTTGATGCCATTGGTTGCTTTGTAACGACAAAATCCTTTAGAGGCAATGCGGGCATTACAGGTGTTTTTCACCGCTTGAGAATCAATGATGAGCAAGGTTGTCCACTGCGGTTTTTTTGACTTGTTCCCGCACTTTACCGTGGAGGGTGTCCATAATCTTGTCTAGGACTCCTGTTTCTCGCCACTGTTTGTAGTGCCAGAACACGTTTGAGTAAGGCGGCAGGTCTTTGGGTAAGTCACCCCAATTGCAGCCGTTTTTGAGTTGGTAGAAGATGCCATCCAGAATTTGCCGTTTGCTCCACAGGGGTGGCCTAGTTTGTTTCTTGATAGGCAACAGTGGCTGGATGATTTCCCATTCTTTGTTGCTTAGGTCGCTGGAGTATCCCATTTCTTTCTACTTTATCCCAGAACACTCATAGATCCCAAATGGGTTCTATAGGGTAGCCCCCCTATCCCCAATTCTGAGGAACTTGGAAATTCGGTTTACCTCAACATCAAGGGGCTAGGGATAGAAAATCATACCTTGAGTCAGCAATACCTAAAATCAAAGGATTTAATTTCATTGTGGTACTCCTTGAGTGAATTATTGAAAAATCCGCTTGCTGAAAATGACTTAGGAATTTTTCCGCTTTTCAGTCGCCTCACGAATACGAGCTTCCTGTTCTTGCAGTTCGGGCGTGAACGCTTCGCCAAAATCCTCTGCCTCAAATATCGGACGAATCTCAATCTCGGAGTCTCCCGGCATAGGGTTGGGGCAGCGTTTGACCCATTCAATGGCTGCTTCCATGGATTGCACTTGCCACAGCCAGAAGCCAGCTACCAACTCTTTCGTTTCTGTGAAAGGACCGTCAATCGTAGTGCGATTTGCCCCTGAGAAGCGAACGCGCACCCCTTTTGAGCTAGGATGCAGTCCCTCACCAGCCAGCATAATTCCGGCATTCGCTAATTCTTCGTTATACTTTCCCATATCGGTCAGCAGTTGTTCGCTGGGCATTATACCCGCTTCAGAGTCTTTCGTTGCTTTGACAAAAACGATAACTTTCATGGTTAAATCTCCTAATTGTTTATAGTTTTTCGGACACGCTGAATGCTATCCAGCATAGGCTTGCTCTTCTAATTCAATAATCGGGCGAATTTCGATTGTGCCTTTATGAGCCGTCGGCAGCCGCCCAGCAATATTGATCGCTTCATTGAGATCGCGAGCATTGATTAGAAAATAACCACCTAGTTGTTCCCGTGTCTCAGCGAAGGGACCATCTGTGACCAGTCGTTTACCGTTACGAATCCTGACGCTCGTAGCAGTGGCAACGGGCTGGAGCGGAGCCGCACCCAAATATTGACCATTGGCCTGGAGCTGGTGGGTGAGCTGTACGGACTCAGCATAGCAGTCTTCCCGCTCGCTTTCAGTCCAGGCATTTTCCTCGCTGTAAATGAGCAACATATATTTCATGGGTTTCCTCCAAAATTTTTGCCGCGTTTCACAAATTTATGTACTGTAGGTGAGTTTCTGCCAAAGATGTATCTTTTAGAGCGCGATACAACTTTGCGGTGCCCTACGGTGCTGTTTGTCATGATGATTTCTCCTTTGCTTACATCAGCCATCTCTACGGAATGGTCGAAATTTGCTCTGAGAGGTCTTCTAATTCAGTAGTCGTTTGGCGAAGCTGTAAATCGACAGCGCAGATAATTTTTTTAGCCCAGTTCATCTAAACGTCTTTCTATGAAGCGACGCTCCGGTTCCTGCTTCACGAGTACTATTGCCCGTTGATAGGCGTCTCTAGCCTCAGGGATTCTGTCCAACCGTCGGCACAGATCAGCTCGGGCAGCATGGGCTAAATGGTAATCTGCCAAATCCCCCCGCACCAAAATTGCATCTACAAGCTGCAGTCCTGCTACCGGACCATCGCGCATGGCAATGGCGATAGCTCGATTCAGTTCAATTACAGGCGAGGGATTAATTTGCAGGAGTACGTTATACCAGGCCACAATCTGAGTCCAGGCTGTCGTAGCAGGACTAGAGGCGGCAGTATGAATAGACGCGATCGCCGCTTGAATTGTATATATCCCAAATCGCCTTGAGGCAAGCACTTGTTGCACCAGCGCATTTCCTTCTGCAATTTGGTCTGGGTTCCACAGAGACCGATCTTGGTCTTCCAGCAGAATTAGATCGCCCGTAGGTGTGGTACGTGCGGTACGTCGTGATTCCTGCAGGAGCATCAGAGCTAGGAGTCCAATCACCTCTGGATCGGGCAACAGTTCCATCAGCAACCGCCCCAGTCGGATGGCTTCGCTGGAGAGATCAGCCCGTGTTAGCGAATCCCCCGATGAGGCGGCATATCCTTCGTTAAATACCAGATAGATGACTTGGAGAACATTATCTAACCGCTCCGGTAAATCGGCCTTAGATGGCACCTGATAGGGAATCCCCGCATTCCGAATCTTGGTCTTAGCCCGCACGATCCGCTGCGCCAGTGTAGGCACAGCAATCAAGAAGGCACTAGCAATTTCTTCGGTCGTAAGTCCGCACACTTCTCGTAGTGTCAATGCCACTTGCGCTTCAGGTGACAGTGCAGGATGGCAGCAGGTAAAGATCAATCGCAGGCGATCATCCTCAACATCCTCATCATCTTTTATCGCAGCATCACTCACATCAAGTCCCTGAAAAAGTTCTGCTAAAGATACATCAAATCGGGCTCGATGGCGGATGGTATCAATCGCTTTGAACCGACCAACTGAAACTAACCATGTTCTAGGATTGGCGGGTAGGCCATCACGGGACCATTGCACCACAGCCGCAGCAAAGGCTTCGTGCATTGCCTCTTCTGCCAGGTCAAAATCACCGAGCAAACGGATTAGGGTAGCAAATATGCGGCGTGACTCGGAGCGATAAACCACATCCACTTGCTCCTGCATCTGATTGATTGTGTTCTCATTCATCAATTGCATTCTCTATCTATATCAGTCATTTTATTGGAACAGTATCCAGACTCTCTTAACATCATTCAGCTCGACATTGCTCAGCCACACCACTGATTCCCTGGTGTGGCTGAGCAATGTCATTCTTTTGGCTCCCCCCCCTATTTCCCTCAACTCAATCCGTAGGGCTACGCCCCGCCAAAGGCGTATGAGCGGTTGTGGAAGTATCTCAAACAGTAGTTTGAGTGGAAATCTTTTGAGAGTTTTGAACATCTCAGGGGAAAGGCCGAATTCCTGATGGACGGTTTATCGGCTCAACTGAATTACTTCTTTGTGTGGATCGGAAGATTTAGACACAGTTTAATCAGGGGAATCTATCTCTAACCAATCCGGCAGATCTTCGAGGTTTAATTTGTTATAGGTTGCTAGCGTTTCTCGGTCATGGATGGATAACAGACGTGGGGTTGTGGGTTGTTTGGGATCGGGTTGAGGCGTGTTAGCAGCAGTCAAGGGTACAGAAGAGACAGGCGCTGTGGGTGGGTTGTCAGGGACTGTGTTGAGTTGCTTTAAAGGTTGGATAGGTTGATTTTGACTCGCCTTGAGCGCATCTGTTGGGAGTGGCTGGTGCGTGGTACTGGTTTCTAGGTTGTTAGCTGTTAGGGGTTCAACGGCTTTCTGTCGGCCTGAGTGCAGGGCTTTCCTGGCTAAAGTACGTTGGGGCAAAATCACATTTTGGAACAAGAACTCAATCGTCTGGGATTTGAGCCAACCGCGAGAGACTAGAATTTCTCCAAACCGCATACCCGTTAATTCTTGATCGGAGAGAACGACATCTACTTGAGCCGAGGAGAGTAAGCCAGCATCCAGGAGATAATCACCAATGCGCTTACTGTCAGGATAATGGGCGACCATTACCTTTTGGTGCATAGAATATTGTTGAGAGCGACCAGCCTCAGAGGGATGACCTTGCTTTTGGGTTTGGAGAGCGGGAGAAGGTTGTTCTACCTGTTGCAGCCAGAGCAGCATATCTAAAGGATATAACTTCATCTCATAGCCTGAGGTTTGAATCGTTAAGGTGCCTTGTTCACAACTTAAATCTTGAATAGGGTACCAGATATCTCGATGGAAGATGAGCAATCGCATGAATGATAGCGGCTTATCCGTTTTTTTATAGCTCCACCATGTTTGTAATAAATCTAAAGAATCCGTAAAGCGAATGTGATAATGATTTGGAACTTCAACGGGTTCATATTCATAAAAACCAGCAATTTTTGAACGGCGAATGGGTAAGCATTTTTGCGCAATCATCGCTTCATGTAATTGTGGCCAAAAGCTAGATTTATAACGAATAGAGGTAAAGCGCTGTTCGCCTGCTAATTTAGCGGTTGCCACTAAACCTTCGGTTTTTGCTAACAGTTGCAAGGTATCGCTAATCGGCTCAATTCTGAGGTCTGAGTTGGAGAGTAATGTGGCACGACCCCCCAGAAAACTGAATACAAATGTTTGGAGGAGTTCGAGATCGTCCATAAAAAATAGGGGCTAAATTTTGGCTAAGACGGCAGGCTTGATCTCATCATAAGCCCTCGTTTACACCTGTCGCCACAGGGAAAGAACATTAAGCTGATTGGGATTGAGTGGGGAGCCCTGTGGGGATGGAATCTATTAACTTGCGAGTATATTCTGCTTGCGGATGGTGGTAAATTTGGTCGGCTGCACCAATTTCTTCGAGTTTGCCGTGATTCATAACCATAATGCGATCGCTCATAAATTTGACCACGCTCAGATCATGGGAGATGAAAATATAGGTAAGATTAAATTCGCTTTGCAGTTCTTTGAGCAGGTTGAGAACTTGAGCCTGAACGGAGACATCTAGGGCAGAAACAGATTCATCACAAATCACAAATTGAGGGTTCAAGGCCAAGGCGCGGGCAATACAGATCCGCTGCCGCTGTCCTCCGGAAAATTCATGGGGATATCGCCGCATATCATCGGGGTTGAGGCCCACTCGTTCGAGGAGATAGGCGGCGCGATCGCGCGGATTGCCCCTCCCATTACCTTGAGCCAGACGATTGGTGATGCCGTCGGCAATCCGCATGGGTTCCATAATCGCGGCACCCACATTCATGCGCGGATCGAGGGAGCTATAGGGATCTTGAAAGATAATTTGCAGATTGTGCCGTAATGTCCGCAGGGGTTTGCCTCGCAGGGTGGTAATATCCCGCCCCGCAAACAGAATGGTGCCACGAGTCGGTTTGATCAAGCGCACGAGGGTGCGGCCCAAGGTAGTTTTGCCACAACCAGATTCCCCCACCAGCCCCAGCGTTTCCCCTGGATAAACCTCAAAGGAGACATCATTGACTGCTGTGACATAGCGAGCGGTTTTGCCAAACATACCTTTAACAGGGAAAAACACCTGCAAATTGTTGACCGTCAGTAAAGGTGCTTTTTGGGTCAACTCAGAGAGCCGCTGCTGCATGTGTTGTGCGGATATTTCTTCAGAAAAATCGGCTGGGTTCGTCGAGGTCGATTGAGGAGAGGGTGGTGAACTAGAGAGTTGATCTGCCACCAGAGCAGGAGAGTCACTGCTAACAGCGTTCATAAAATCAGCGATGGTGGGCAACCGTTTCAAGCGCTGCTGAGGGCGGGGGCGACAGGCTAACAAGCCACGCGTATAGGGATGTTGAGGATTCTCAAAGATCTGCTGCGCTGACCCTGTTTCTACAATCCGGCCTTGGTACATGACGGCGACGGTATCGGCCAACTCGGCTATAATCCCTAAGTCATGGGTGACAAAAATAATCGACATTTTGCGCTGATCGCGCAGCTCCCGTAGCAAATCCAAAATCGTTGCTTGCACCGTCACATCCAAGGCAGTGGTCGGCTCATCGGCAATCAGGATCGCAGGATTAGACGCAATGGCCATGGCGATCATCACCCGCTGAATCTGACCCCCAGAGAGTTGATGGGGATATCGATTTAGATAAGACTGCTTTTGGCGGTTAATTTGCTTCTGGATTTTAGGGTCTTGAATTTTCTTTTCAATTTCGGCGTCTGATGCTATTTGCGGGATCTCCACCATCGATCGATACAGCTCTCGATCGGGGGGGATGAGTTTTACCTCTTGCAAGAGTGCGATCGCCCGTCGCCTTGCCTCAGCCACGGACACCTGTGTATGGAGTCTTAAGGCTTCGACAAGTTGGAATCCACAGGTATACACCGGATTCAAAGAACTCATGGGTTCTTGAAAAATCATTGAAATTTGACTACCCCGATAGGCTTGCATCGCACTGAGGGGCAATTTCAGCAAATCAATCCGCTGGCGGGCTTGTTCGGAGTGATCTTGGAACCATATTTCTCCTTGGGTAATGCGTCCCGGGGGGGTAGGCACCAACCGCATCACCGACAAAGCAGTCACCGACTTGCCTGAACCGGATTCCCCCACAATTCCCAAGGTTTGGCCTCGGGGCAAGGTGAAAGAGACCTGATCCACCGCCTGAACCCGTTGCCCCTCGGTTTGGAACTGTACGCTAAGATTACGCACCTCAAGAATCGTATCCGTCATAGAGCCGTATTTCTAACGTTGGCACTGATTAACCGTGATTTTAGCAAGCAGATTGCCTCCTCTAACAATCTAGCTGGCCTGAATTCATTGCCCAGGTTTCCTACACTGAGGAATAGGGGAGGTCTAATCGCCAAGGATGTCTTCATCTTAAATTCCTGCTAACCTGATAAGGCATTGGCTGTAGCATACATTGCATCTTATTTTAGGGAGAACAACACTCGTGGCACATACTATCGTTACTGATGTTTGCGAAGGCATTGCCGATTGCGTAGATGCCTGTCCGGTCGCCTGTATTCATCAAGGTCCCGGTAAAAATGTGATCGGCACCGATTGGTATTGGATTGATTTTTCCACGTGTATTGATTGTGGTATTTGTCTGCAAGTCTGTCCTGTAGACGGAGCCATCTTGGCTGAAGAACGATCCGATTTGCAGAAAACACCTGCTTGAGGTTACCAAGGATAGCCAATGACCGATCCTGTGACGCCAGCACCCAAGGCCGACTTACTGTTGCAAGTGGAGAATGTTTTTGCCGGTTATGTCCCTGGTTTAGATATTTTGCAGGGGATTAATCTCCAGCTCTTCGCTGGTGAAATTATTGCCATCATTGGTCCCAATGGGGCGGGCAAATCGACCTTGGCTAAGGCAATCTGTGGTTTGTTGTCTCCCCACACGGGTGAGATTCATTGGCGGGGTCAAAATATTGCGAACCGCAAGCCCAATCAGATTGTCACCCAGGGAATTTGTTATGTCCCTCAACTGGCCAATGTCTTTCGCTCCCTGACCGTGGAGGAAAATCTGGAAATGGGAGCCTTTATTCGTGAGATTCCTTTAGGGGATTTGAAGGCCAAAATCTTTAAGATGTTTCCCCGCCTCGCCGACCGCCGTCGTCAGCAAGCAGGCACCCTCTCCGGTGGAGAGCGCCAGATGTTAGCCATGGGCAAAGCTATGATGCTAGAGCCAGATCTGTTGATTTTAGATGAGCCATCAGCCGCCCTCTCCCCCAAATTGGTGGATGATATTTTTACCAAAATTCAAGAAATCAATATTCAAGGAACGGCCATCATTTTGGTAGAGCAAAATGCCCGCAAAGCATTAGCTATGTCTGATCGCGGGTATGTGCTGGATTCAGGCCGCGATCGCTATGAAGGGTCAGGTTCTCAATTGCTAGATGATCCTAAAATTGCGGCTCTTTATCTAGGGGGTCATGTGTCTGAAGCCAGCCAGCAGCAGTAGAGAACCAATTGATTCCTAGTTAGGAGTCTCTTGCTTCTGTTCTTGGAAAATCCTCAGTGCTTCGCCAAAGAAGGTTTGATCAGCAGAAGGAGAAGGCGAGAACAAGGGTTTGTCTAACACCACCGGTTCAGTTCTCGGTTCTAACCCTAAAAGAGGCCTAATTGGCTCATCTAATTCAGAGAAACTCATTTTGCCCACATGGTCGAGAACCACTTGCCCGGTGGTATCTACCAAAACAAAGTGGGGAACATACTGACCGTTATAGTAATGACGCGCATCGGTGGTCTCGTAACTGCGCTGCCTGTCAATTGCATCCACCATCATGGGCATGAAATTGATTTCCTTTTTGTACTGAGCCTGAAGCTGAGTCAAGACTATGGCATTTTGCTTACACTCTTGACTATCATCAGCATAAAACATCAGCAATGTGGGGATGTGCTTCTGAATGGCGGTGACCAAATTCACCTTAGGAGGGATCAAGCCAGCATTACTGGCGTAGAGGATAAAAATATTGCCATCATACTGGTCGTCCTTAATGCCTGCGATCGCACTCTGAGACTGCCAAGCCCCATAACTATACAGACAAACCATAATCAGCCACACACTTACAAACCGTTGCCAAATCCGACGCCAATTGAGACGACCCTTTAAGCTAAATATCATCCTCTAAACCCCTTGTCCTGAAAATAGATCCACCCCGCCAGATCAGCACAATATCATCGTTTTCAATTCAACCCTAACGTACTTTTAAAAAATAACGCAGGAAGTTTTATCAGCCCGCCAAGATCACTCAGGCTCTCTAGACCGACCTGGAGGAATTGACGGGCAAGGCTTAGGGAGCTGGCATCATCCTCAATAGGGAATCAGATTGCTTATTAATCCTATTTATCTTTTTGCGAAGGTACCCTTTGGTAGTTCGGGTTGACCTTCGTCATTTTAGACCATATGCCCTGTACTTCCCCTACCATTGACCCTTTTGCCTTCTCTAGCTGCGATGCTTTGGTTTCCGTAGGTTCCATAGCAACAGGTTGTACCGCTGTCTCCATAGGGGACACTGTTGGTGTTTCCTCCCCAATCTCTTCAGATACTTGCTCCGCCCCTGTCATCCCAGAAGCAGATACTGCGGCCTCTGATGGGTCAGTCTTAGGCGTTTCCTCTAGCACTGGCGCAGGCACTTTGTCGGCAATTGCCTTGAGTTCGACCTTCTGCTCAGTTTGAGTTAGTGGCCTGTCTGCTTGTTGTGTCTGAGGAGCAGATTGGATCTGCGGCTTAACCTTCGATTTAACCTTCTTAGCCTTGAGTCCATCCTGGCTTTCCACCTGAGGCTTTAACTCTTCCTGAGCAGCCATCCCAATCAACTCCGCAGGCACCCCATCATCATCCCCCTTCTGCTCAGGCTTGCGACCCACCAACCGAGCCAAAAACTCACAGGTTTTCTCTATCAAACCCGGCTGTAGCTGAACAAACGTCCCCAACCCCCTTTGAATCGGTAACACATCTAACACATCCAACTGAGCACAATAAGCCACATCCGCCTGAGCACGCATCTTCAACAACCGCTGACCATGACTCCCACAGTCCAACAACTCTCCGAGTTGACCCTGCCACTGCCGATACAAGGAAACCGCAGCAATCGCCTCATCATTGCCAGCCAACTTGGCTAAGGGCGTTTTACCCGCCGCTAATACCCCCTCAATAATCGCCCCTGCACACACTGTGTCTTCTAGGGAATAGCTTCCTTCCCAACCGGAACCCACCAACCAGACCGTCCCCGGTTTCTTGGAACACAAATAGTTCACCACCGCCCGTCGATTGATCAATGCCGCAATAATCACCTTAGAGGCGTTGCGCACACTCTCTGAACATCGGGTGCCATTGGTCGTACTCAAAAATAATCGCCGTCCTTGGGTATTCTCAGGGGTGAAGGCTAAAGGTGAATTGCCGAATTCAAACCCCTTAACTTGGCGACCGCCGCGCTCTCCTGCTCGCAGACGCTGCTCTTCAGCAACAGCGTCGCTGGTAGACACTAACAACTCCAAGTCATTGAACACTTGCACCGCTTCAGCTCCCGCATGGATGGCGGTGGCAATGGTACTGCTGGCTCTGAGAACGTCAATGACGATGGCACAACTGGGTAAGCGATTGCTGGGAATCTCTTCGGGGGTATGGTAAACAAATAATTTCACGGGATTTAAGATGACCTATATCGTTACTTGCTATCGAGTTCCATTTTATGAGTCATTGTTACCACTTCAGCACTCTTTTTGGCAATGAATACCATGGAAACCTATGCAAAAGGACAAGCAGATTGACCTACTTGTCCTTGATGGGTGCATTGTATAGAAGCTGCAAAGTCTTCAAGCTAAATGCAATAAAAGGGCTGAGACTCTTCTATTTGGTCAGGGCGTAGAGTTTCTCTCCGCGAAGACCATGCCAGAGTCCGCCGCCAACCATCCACACTAAACCCAGAATTAACTGTAAAGTCGCAGCACCGGTGCGGTCGACTCCATGGAAAATTGGGGGATAGGCGACATCGCAGTAGCGGATGAAGATCGATGAGCTGATGGCCATGAATCCGACGGCGGCTACACTCCAAGATAGAATAATCTCGCCGTTGAGGATGCCTTCGGAGGTGGTCCAACCTCCGTTGGCGGGAGAGAAGACGGGGCGTTTGTTGAAGATGGGCGTGGGTTGACGAAACAAAATGTGGAAGGCTCCGCCTAATAGGTCGATGAACCCAACTAAAAAGTGACCGCCAACAAGGTCTTCCATGTTGTCGACTGCGGCCATCCCGGCTCCGCTCCATCCGTGGGGGGTGAAGCCAAATAAATAACCTAAAAGAGTGATGGGGTTCAGGTTGGGGCTGATCTGATGAACACTGCCAGTGTTGATGTCATACAATCCCGTGCCGTAGGCGGCGTTGATCGCAAAGATTAAGCAGGCAACGCTGATGAACACCAGATGGTGACCAATAATGGTCGATTGGCTCTCGAAGTTGTCCCATTCGTATCGGAAGGCGGCGGCGTAGCTGCCCTCGGGGGTGTCGTTGAGGTTGGCTTCTCCTCGGAAGGTGTGGTATAAACCAGCAGCGCAGCAGACGGCGGCAATAAAAAAGTGGAGTACCCCAATCACGAAGAAAGGGTAGGTATCGACGATCTCTCCGCCAGCACCAACGCCAACCCCAAGGGCGGCAAGGTGGGGCATGAAGACCATGTTCTGTTCAGGGAGGGGAATCCCCGGTTGGTAACGGGCGACTTCCTGGACGATGAAGGCTCCGGGTACTACGCTCATCAGCGCAGCATGGCATTGGTGGGCTCCTAATAGCATCCCCGATAGGTCGGTCATGCGGACGTTCCCCGCCCACCATTCGTTCTCAAAGTTGCTTAATGGGGAGGTGGGGAGGTCGGGTTGGATGGTTACTTTCCCTCGACCTTTTCCTCGTGCAAATGCTGTCACTACGGTTTCCTCTTCTGTAACTTGTAACGGTTAAGTAATATTCCTATGTGTTTTTCAAATCTATAACTAAAGATGACCAGGTATGGATTCAACAGGTATGTATAGCAATTTCGCTTGATTAACATCGCATATAGATTGGGTTCAACCCGAGAAGATGATCAAGAGGATACCCAATCTAAAGGAATCAGGGTGACAGTCAGTTGATTGATCAAACATGGCTCAACCAACCGTCACCCCAAAGTCAAACTATAGACTAAGTGATGCTGATGCCTCTCACAGCGATAACTAGTTGGCTTCTGGCGTTAGACTAGCCAAAGCTTTTGGAATGCGACGGAAGTCGAATCCATAGGAGCGAAGCGCATGAAATAAATGTCCTTGGAGACAATAAAAAGCCCAGTAATAGTGGAAGTTAGAAATCCAAAATCGGGTTGTATGTCCTCCTTGAGAGGCATCTAGGGTTTCCGCAAAGTAGGGTGTGACGTTGAGTTTGGCTTGCAATACAGGGCCAAAGAGTTCAACAGGGAACACAACATCATTGACAGAGCAGAAATAGGCAGCATTGAAGCCTGCAAATGCTAGACCTGCCAGTGCATAACCTAATAATGCTTCACCATTTTTGATGTATAAGCGATCGGTATAGGGCCAGGGCGGAACGACAATGTGAAAGATGCCACCCAGGATATACAACGATGAGACGAAGAAATGTCCGCCAATTACATCTTCAAGATTGTCAACGAAGTATGGGTTGAAACCAGGTGTAGCCCAGCCATACTTGAAGAATCTGATCAAATCAAAATTAGGGCTAATCGCTCGGACTTCTCCAGCAACCGGATCATAGATCCCATGGGTAGAAGCCCAAGTGGCAAATAAGAGACAGGCTGCACCTAAGAAAATAAGATGATGACCCAGGATACGACCTTGGGTTGCAAAGTCATCCCACTCGAAATGGAATCTTTGGGCTCCAGCAAATTCGCTTTCGGAAAGGATTTTGGGGCCTCTAGTAACTCCATAAAGAGCACCAGCACCAAAAACCGCAGCAGCAACCAGGTGAATCATACCGATCGCGAAGAAGGGATAGGTGTCAACAATAGCACCTCCTGCTCCAACACCCCAGCCAGCACGGGCTAATTGAGGGATACAAACTAAATTCTGTTGGTAAACGGGTAGATCTGGGTTAAATCGAGTTAATTCAAATATGGTAAAAGAACCAGCCCAAAAGCACATAGAGCCAATTTGGCCATTATGGGCGGCTATGAATTGACCGCTGTAGTCGGTATAGCGGGAATTTGAAGCCCACCATCCGTACTCAACGTCTTTCTGTCCATAGGTTTGCATGTTTTATTATTTCCTCCTCTGTTATTGGAGCCACCGTAACTTTATTATCAAACTTAATATAAAAAATACTATCAGACCGTGTCTGTTGATGTCTGTGGTTTCTAGTTTTTGATCAGTTTTCCTTCTAGATTTTGCCAGGTTGGCTCAACCAGAAGTGAAGGAATGGGCAATTGTGCCCTATGCCCGAGGATATGTTAAGTTGGCTGAAACTTAGCTTTTACCTTCTAACAATAAAAATGTAAAATATTATTAAGTGCCAAGAGGTTCTGTATTGTAGTTTACTAAAGGTTGGTAGGCAGTTAGGGTTTGCAGTCTATATTCTCCTAACTTGGCTATTTTTTCAGGTTCTATAATTCTTGCGGAGACGGCCTGACGGGGACTGGCAACAGTCTAGTTATAGAGTCTGTGAAACAAGAATCCTTGTCTATACCGCTTGTGGTTAGGGAAGGAGCGTCAAGTCGCAGTTTGCTGGGCTTACTAAGCGGGAACCCTTGAAGTAGGATCCAAGTCAGCCAATAATGTTGACAGAAGCTTAGACTTTCGCTAGGTTAGAGAACGTTCAAAAGCACTGACTTGCCCCCATCGTCTAGAGGCCTAGGACACCTCCCTTTCACGGAGGCGACAGGGATTCGAATTCCCTTGGGGGTATTGCGAGGAAATCAAAATTAATTACAGAGGGCTTTATACTAAGTTTTAAGCATTGTTTTCTGTGGGAAACTCTCGATCAAGCTGATACCGAAAAGCTTAGAACAATTCATTGCTGTTTACCGCAGTTTCTCCAGTGAGGATAGAAATCCCTATACAATTTCTGAAACTGGTGCATAACTGTTGTTACATTGAATAAGGAAAACCTTGAAGGACTTTACAATTTCTTTGCTCAGGGTTTCCCAGCTTTGCTGAGAATGGACATCTAAGTATTCAGCCATCCGTCAACCTATCTAGAGATAAAGTTAAGGCACCTTCGGTAATGCAGAACCAACAAGTTATCAATCCTATTTCCCAATCTCAGATTCCTCAAGAGCTTTCTGAGAATGTGATTCTGTCCTCCATGAGTGACCTCTATGATTGGGCTAGACTCTCCAGTCTATGGCCTTTGATGTATGGCACTGCTTGCTGCTTTATTGAGTTTGCAGCGATGATTGGCTCTCGCTTCGACTTTGACCGCTTTGGGTTGGTGCCTCGTTCTAGTCCTCGGCAAGCGGATTTAATTATCACCGCAGGGACCGTGACGATGAAAATGGCTCCTGCCTTGGTTCGCCTCTATGAGCAAATGCCTGATCCCAAGTACGTGATTGCCATGGGAGCCTGCACCATTACCGGCGGCATGTTTAGTAGTGATTCTCCGACGGCAGTGAGAGGGGTAGATAAACTGATCCCCGTGGATGTTTACTTGCCCGGTTGCCCACCTCGTCCAGAGGCGGTTATGGACGCCATTGTTAAGCTCCGCAAGAAGATTTCCAACGAAGATGTGCGGGAGCGGGGCAACTTAATGCAAACCCATCGCTACTATAGTACAACCCATCAGATGAAGGTGGTGCCACCCATCCATACGGGGGTTTACTTGGCGGCGGCGACGCGCCAAGCTCCTCCTGCTGAACTTACGCCTGGGGTGGGTGAAGATGTAACACCTGCACTGCAAGTGGCAGAGCTGGCAACGGAAGAAGCCTAATTGTGGGACGCTGAACTGCACAGGGTCTGAAGTGTATTGAATTGAACTATTGCTGGGTCTTGAGGCCAGCACTTGTATTTCTCGCTGAATGATTATGACCAGTGATCTGGAAACTCAATTACAGCAGTTGCGGCAAGAGGCTGAAGGTGCGATCGCAACCTCAGATACCCTCGACACTCTCGAAACTTTGCGGGTCAATTACCTGGGCAGAAAAGGCCAACTCTCCCAAATCCTCAAAGGCATGGGCAAGCTTGATGCTGCCGAGCGACCCAAAATTGGTGGGCTGGCCAATCAGGTAAAAGAAGCTTTACAGCAGGGCTTGGAGCAGAAGCGTACCGATTTGAATCAGGCGGCCATTGCCGACCAACTGGCTGCGGAAACCCTAGATGTGACCATGCCAGGAACCTATATTCCTCCAGGCCATATTCATCCCCTTAACAGTACCATCGATAAAGCCTTAGATATTTTTGTGGGCTTGGGGTATACCATCGCCCAAGGGCCAGAGATGGAAACGGATTACTACAACTTTGAGGCGCTTAACTTCGCCCCAGACCACCCGGCCCGTGATGCCCAAGATACCTTCAATCTCCCCGATGGCAATCTCCTGCGCACCCACACCTCAACGGTGCAAATTCACTATATGGAAGAGCATGAGCCGCCGATTCGGATTGCCGCGCCGGGGCGCTGCTACCGGAGAGATACAGAAGATGCCACCCATGCCGCTGTTTTTCATCAAATTGAAATCCTAGCCGTGGATCAGGGACTCACCTTTACAGACTTAAAGGGGACGATCAAAGTTTTTATTGAACAAATGTTTGGCGATGTTCCGATCCGATTCCGGGCGAGCTATTTCCCTTTTACAGAACCCTCTGCCGAAGTGGATGTGCAGTGGAAAGGGCGCTGGCTAGAGGTGCTGGGCTGCGGCATGGTTGATCCCAATGTCCTCAAAAATGTGGGATACGATCCTGAAATTTACACGGGCTTCGCGGCGGGATTTGGCGTAGAGCGATTTGCCATGGTGTTGCATCAAATTGACGATATTCGGCGGTTATATACCAGTGATTTGCGCTTTTTGCGTCAGTTTTAGCCCCTTCGACAGATTTTCGTCAGATCTGGTAGAGACTAGCTGTGAGGGGCAGCTAGAATTAAGGGAGTGTCCATTGCCGCTAGAGGAATAGAATGATGCGATCGCCCTCTTCCCTCACTCCTGCTGATCGGTTCAATCCATCGGCTAAAACGCGACCTACAATGTACGATCTGCCCAGTGAGTACCCTGAGGAATCTGGATTGCCTGATGAATTTCATGACCTGCAACCGCAGTTGTTGAGTGCGACATTGCGGCTGGCGGACATTGCCCGTGATCAAGTCTTTACGGGCACCGACTTAAACCTTTACTACGATCTACAACATCCTCTATGGCATAAGCGACCCGACTGGTTTGCCGCCATTGGCGTACCCCGCTTATACGCCCAAAAAGAACTGCGACTGAGTTATGTGATTTGGGATGAAGGGGTTGTCCCTGCGGTGGTGGTGGAATTATTGTCTCCAGGCACTGAAAAGGAAGATTTGGGCCAAACAACAGCAACAGAGGGTGAGCCGCCCACAAAATGGCAAGTCTACGAGCACATCCTCAAAATCCCCTATTACATCTTGTATGACCGCTATAGTGGCTCTTTACAGGGATATCATTGGCTTGACGGTCACTATAGCCCTCTAGAAATCAAAGACAAGCGCCTGTGGTTGCCCCAGTTAAATCTTGGCCTGGGACTCTGGCGGGGTGAATACGAGGGGAGAATCCGCGAGTGGTTACGGTGGCTAGACGCCGACAATCACTGGATAGCAACGCCACTGGAGCAGGCGAATCAGCAACTCGTACAAGCACAGGCAAAAGCAGCCCGTTTAGCTGAGCAGTTAAGGGCGATGGGCATCGACCCAGATCAAATTTGATGTTCCCAAGATCTAGCCTGTAACCATGCTGATGTCATCTCCTGATCCGCCATTACCCTTACCCCAGCTCAGTCTCCGACGATCAGTACTTTCTACCCCGTTAGAAATTGGCTCCTTTGCCGTAAATAGCCGGGTACTACAATCGCCATTGTCAGGGGTTACGGATTTAGTCTTCCGGCGGTTGGTGCGTCGGTATGCCCCAGACTCTATGCTGTACACCGAAATGGTTCATGCCAGTCAGGTTTGCCGCGCACGGAAATTAGCCAAGGTGATGGATGTTGCTCCGGGTGAGCAACCGATTAGTGTCCAACTGTTTGACTGTCGTCCGCATTTCTTGGCTGAAGCAGCACAAATGGCGGTGGCAGAAGGAGCTAACACCATTGACTTAAATATGGGTTGTCCTGTTAATAAAATCACTAAAAAAGGGGGTGGCTCTTCTCTATTGCGAGATCCAGATACCGCTGTTGCGATCGTTAAAGCAGTGGTGGCGGCGGTCAAGGTGCCTGTGACAGTCAAAACTCGCATTGGCTGGAATGACGATGAAATTAATATCCTGGACTTTGCGATTCGGATGCAAGATGCAGGTATCCAGATGATCACTATTCATGCTCGGACACGGGCACAGGGATATCACGGTCTCGCCCGTTGGCAATGGATTCGGCGAGTAAAAAATCAACTATCCATTCCGGTAATTGCTAATGGCGATATTGTTTCTATAGAATCGGCCATCGCCTGTCTGGAAATCACAGACGCAGATGGGGTGATGTGTTCACGCGGAACCTTGGGCTATCCCTACCTCGTAGGAGAAATCGATCACTTCTTGAAAACTGGACAACGACGACCCCTACCCACGATCGTTGAGCGATTGCAATCTGCCCGCGAGCATTTGCAAGGCCTCTGGCATTACAAAGGGATTAAGGGGATTCACCAAGCGCGTAAACATATGACCTGGTACGTCAAAGGATTCACGGGAGCCGCTGAGCTGCGAGATAAGCTCTGTCAGATTAACACTGTAGAGGAAGGGACAGCCCTCTTAGATCGTACAATCTGCCATCTGAGTACAAAGCCTAAGTCCTATAACAAGAAACCAAGAGAGTGAATCATGACCCATACAACCACACGCTATGAGACAGATTTTTATTCTTGAACCGTACAGACTGCCCAGTTACTGAAACAGCATCGGTTTTCTGAATTTGATGCAGAAGCGTGGGATCAGCAACTTGCAGCGGATGTGGCAGATGGTCGGCTTGATGCACTGGCTGAAAAAGCATTGTAACATCTCCGGGGAGGACGCTGTACTGATCTGTGAAACACCGAGAAACTCCCGATATCTGGGCTAACAGGCTACTAGACTTGGTTGAGATTAATCCCTGCTTCCTTAGCAAAGGCAGCTAGACCCTTTTTCTCAAGAGTTTTAATTGCTTTTGTGGATAATCTCAACTTGACCCAGCGTTTTTCTTGGGGCCACCACACTCGTTTCCATTGTAAGTTGGCTTCTTGCAATTTTTTAGTGCGACGATGTGAGTGAGAAACGGCAAAAGCATTATTGGCTTTTTTGCCAGTCAATTGGCATTTTTTGCCCATGAAACATACTCCAACAACAGGTTGCAAAAAGCGGAGAGGGAGGGATTCGAACCCTCGGTACGGCATAAACCGTACAACAGATTAGCAATCTGCCGCTTTCGACCACTCAGCCACCTCTCCGAGTGAGCAAAATTGATCATAACAGATCTGACTCTTGACAGTGGGGTTCTCTAGACTAGATTCTGATATTTTTAGACAAAACTTGTGGGTCACTGATGCACCTTTTATAAAGAGGATGAGGTGAAGACAAGCCACAGATTCTCAAACAGAGGCATCTCAACGCTCATGAAATTGCCAAACTTCCCTGAAGCCAATCACCCCTTGGTGAGATCGCTACTAGTATGGAGTGATCAAGAGCTGGTACAAGGGTTTCAGCAACATCCAGACGAAGGTAAATATTTTACAGCTTGTTTCTGTCGATTTGGAGCCATGTCCTATGTCCTCCTGCGCAACATGGCGAGATCGCCTTTTCAGGTGGACTATTTGTTTGCCAGGGTTTGGCGCAATATCTTTTATGAACTCAAGCACTTGGAGATAGAAACTGGGGGTTCCCATTTTTCGTTTCAAGCGTGGGTCTTAAATAAAGTGGCTGCTTGTATTACCCAACAGGAATTACCTGCGATCGAGACCATTCAATATACCTTAACCGCTGCCTCCCCTCCCCTGTGGTGTTATATCCAGATTGCCCTCGATCATCTGCCCCCCTAATGCGATTGATTTTGGTTTTGTCCCAGACCTTTCACTGGCAAGACCAGAGGATTGTGGCGGTTTTACAAGCAGAAGGCCAAGACCTCAGTGCCGAGGAAGTGGGTGAACACCTCCAGGAGGCTTATCAAGCCCTCCAAGAAGCGCTGCCCGATGATATTCAAGAGATTTATCTCTGTGAACAGTCGAAGCAAGAATCGCTACAGATCTTGCTCCCTCCTTTTTAAGGAGAGCTTGTTGAAGTCTGTAACCAGAAGTGTTGAGCCTAGGTTTTTCCCAGAGGATGTTGAGGAGGATGCGTGATTTTCCAAGAGATGCCCGTAATGAGATTAGTAATCACATGGGCTATCACAGGAACCAAGAGATTGCCTGTACTCAAGGCGCTGTAACCGAGTAAAAAGCCAATGACACTGACCCAAACCACATAAGGCCATTGTTGGAGGCTATTGAGATGGAGAATGCCAAAGCATAGGCTAGATAAAATTAACCCTACCCAGCTCAGACCAACAGCCGGCAGCATGACACCCCGAAACAGTAGTTCTTCGCTCAGGCCAGGTAGCAAGCCTAACCAAATCAGATCGCTCCAGTATAAGGGTTTGATCACCAATTGCAAATAGATCGATGCCGACAGCCGATACTGAGGCCACAGATAATACAGGATGGTACTTGCAGCCGTAATCCCCAACCCTAGGCCAATTCCCCAGAGGACATGATTTAACCGCCAGGTTATCACTAGGGGTGTAAAGGAATCAAAGTGTTGCCAGATTTTGGCTACGAAGAGGAGCAACACCGCAGTGACACCCATGGCAATCAGGATTTGGGTGCGGGTTAAGGATTCAAATTCAGGCTGCTGATGAGGACGATCAACCACGGGTCTATCAGGGAGGGAAATACCTCTATAACGTATCAGTTAATGCCAAAGACCGCACAGCACTATCTGCGAGAAATGTTCAATCGAGGGACTAGAAGTTATTCCAGTGGCTGCATCGGAGAAATGAAAGGGTGCAAAGCAGTCCTGTCGATACCCGCTTTGAGGGAAACGAGGATTCCCACCGCTTCTAGGTAAGACTGGGCAGGGATGGCATTAATGCCTAGGGCGGTTGCTGTAGCTTTCAGGGTTGTTTTGTTTTCAGCCACGGTAATAATCTGAGCCTGACGTTGGCTAAAGCTGAGGAGGGTACTGCTGCCACAGGCTGTCGCTGGTACAACCACTGCATCCACTTCCTCACACCACAGATCTGCTAAGGACTCCCGTTCCTTTACTAACTGAGGAGCTTGGGATAAACCCACTAGGACTGAGGGTAAAAAAGTGTAGCCTAACTCTTCAGCTGCCGCCCTTGGATTTAAGTCAGGAGTCAGGGGTAAGGGAGAAAGAGCAGGGGCATGGGCACAGGGAATCTGAAACTGTTGCACCACTAAATGGCTAATGACGGCCTCTGCTCCAGCTAACGGATCGACGCCTTGGCCTTGTCGATAGTCTTGTAAGGCTTTAGTCTCTGATGACTCTGGGAAACGGGTCACCACTGCGATCGCCCTCACCTTACCTTGATGAAGCAGGCGTTCCACTGCCCGCAATAAACTACCAGGGTTATCCAATGTCCCCCAGGTTGCCCCAGAATCAGCGGTCTTAAGGGTGACTCCCAAGGGAGCATCGGTGACTAGGACTTCCCCAATCTCTAGCCCCAAAGTCGCTCGTGCCGCATCCACAACTTGTAAATGACGCAATCGCAACGCTGGTTCTATTTCTTGGTCAAGAATCAGACCAATCCGATTGCTGTGAACCGGACGCAACCCCCACTTTCCGGCTGCAAACAGATCGAGAGCATAACCTTCTACATACCAGGCATTAGCTAGAGGCCAGTAGAGTTGTGCCCCGTTGAGAACATTGGGATGGGTAATGAGGCGATCGCAGATCGTCGCCATTGTCCGAGCAACGGGAATGGCGTCCCCTGCATACCCTCCAATAGTTGCTCCCACCCCTGTTGGGATGAGTAAAACTACTGTAAAAGGACGTTGACTCAAGTGGGACGATCCGTTGTACAGGGGGCGAGAACCACAGCCTCAACTTGGGCTTGATCGGTGTTAACTGCTGTTACTGCCCAACGCAAGGGTTCTCCATGGATCCGAAGTTTAGCCTCAATATTGGCTTGGAGATCAGCAGGGGAGGCATCAAGTTCAATTTCAGCGGCAATAAAATGAGTGGTCATGATGTGCAGTTAATCTTAACGAGATGAGGTAGGGTAGAGAGCGGGCAGATCATTATTTCTGGTGTTGCCCAAACTGGAGGTTGTAGACAACTTCTTCTTGGTTAGATTCCAGCTTGATCGGTGAGCGAGGATAGGAAACACACAATAACGCATAACCTTGATCCAATAATTCTGGGCTAAGACCCATAGCATCTTCCTGATTGACCTCACCCTCTAAGATTAAGGAGGCGCAAGTGGTGCAAACCCCTGCACAACAGGAAGAGGGTAAATCAATGCCAGCATCATGAGCGGCTTGCAAAATCGTTGTATCTTCAGAGACACTCACTGTATGAATAGTGCCTTGATGATGAATTTCTACGGGATAAGTCTGTGCCATTACATCAACAAAAGGTATGGAATTATGCAGGAGATGAGTCATCAGCCTCTATTGTTTCACATTCTTTCCCTAAACCACGGGGTGGAAGATTAAAATAGGGACAAGTTGGGAATCCTAGATGTAGACATCTGTAATTGTTGAGAGTAGGCAAAAATGGGACGGTGCCAATCGCCCAGCTTGGCATCCCATGTGCTTGAGACCAAGATTCGGATCAGAATCATCCCTCAGCAAAGCAAGTCAAGGGTTTTATCGCCCTTATCCCTGCTGCCCATGGCGACTAATGGTCAAGAGCAGCCTGACTGACAAAAAGAAGGGTTAGCGTTGGTGTCTTGTCTGGGCTGAACTTACGGTTTCCTCAGGACTTTTTTCGTATGCACGACCCTAAATCAGTTTCTGCAGAGCGACATGTTCTCGTCATCAGCGATGGCAAACGTCGTGCGATCGCACTGGATTCAGCAGCTTATTCCATTGGTCGGGACGAATCTAACGCCATTGTTCTAGATTCAGCCACGATCTCGCGCAAACATGCCATTCTACTGCGCCTACCCACACCGGGGCAAAACACTTACCGCTATCGTCTTATGGATGGCGATTCCGCAGGCAATCGGAGTGCCAATGGGGTTTTTGTGAATGGCAAACGCTGTAGTTCTCAAGAATTAGTAGATGGCGACCAGATTGGTCTTGGTCGTGAAATTAAAGCGTCTTACATGGTGGTATCGATGGGAGAGGCAGAATTTATTCGATACTTAGAGTCCACCGATTTCCAAAGTCTCAAATCCGATGCCGTTAATCCCAAGGCAACGGTAGTGGCCTCTGAACTAGAAATGTCCACCCCTTCAGCTCGCACCCAAATTGCCCGAGATCCTGCTACGATTGTTGCCCAACAAACCCCTAACCCTAGATCTTCTGACACTCTTCCCGAAGTCACTGCCCGAGGTTTAAATCCGCAAAATGCAGATTCTAACCCCCAAAAACAAACAATTATCGTCACAAAGAGCCCGCGGCTATGGATGATGATTGGGGCAGCACTACTTATCCTGCTGGCCGCTGGCCTGGGAGGATGGTACCTCACTCACCAAAATTCTCCAAAACCACAACCGAATCCTTCAACAACCGCTCCTAGATCATAAGACGATTTCCCGTGGGGGCGGAATGGCCGTTGTAGGGGTAAAATTTTCCTACCCATCCTCTCCAATGCTAGCGATCGCTATTGGGTAAGGGATGGTGGAGGAACATAAACTCAGCGACAATTTGATTGGCCAGTAAATGTTCCTGGATAATTCTCTCAATCACCGGGGGAGTCGCCGAGTGGTACCACACCCCATCGGGATAAACCACTAGGATAGGGCCGCGTTGGCATACCCTCAAACAATTGGCTTTGGTTCGAAACACATATCCCACACCGGTAGGCTGATCTAAGTTCAGCTCCCGTAAGCGCTTTTTTAGATAAGCCCACGCCACCAGACTGGTAGCCTTATCACAACAGTTATCAATGGTCTGATCCGCACAGATAAAGATGTGACGCTGAATTTTAGCTAAGCCCAACGTCTGCACGCACTTGTGCAACGCAACATCTTGATCGAGTCTCCCTGTGGTTGCGTTCTCAGAGTCACGATTTGGGTTGGGATAGGTCTCGCTCATCAACTGGGTTGATTTTCCGTAGCAGTCACATTAATGGGCTGAGCCATTACCATGATAATCATCAGAATCATAAAATCCATTACGGGTTCCAAAAAATAGACAAAACACGATAAAAAAAGGGGTTAAACCCACCAGAATGGTTTTGAGATCCATGCTTGCGAAAACCTAGAGCGTCAGTCGGCAAATCTTTCTCTAAGATATATCAAACCAGGGTCTGATGGCAGCAGGGCTTTTTGAGTAAATCTATTGGGTACAGACAGAACTAGCTGCCAGGAGCTGTGTGGATTGCCAAGTATTTGGAGTCTCTTGCGATCAACCTTGAACCGCTAAGCTGATAAGACAAGCCTAACAGCACCGCTTTGATTCTCAAAATGGGCATTGTGGGAGGTAAACAGCATGGCAATTCGATTTCGCGATCGCAAAGCAGCAGGTGAATGCTTGGCTCAACACCTATACCCATACCAAAATCAGGCAAATTTAATTGTATTAGGACTCCCCAGAGGCGGCATCCCAGTTGCCTATGAAATTGCCAGAACTTTACAGGCCAATTTGGATGTCTGCTTGGTTCGCAAATTGGGGGTTCCTAGCCATCCTGAACTGGCAATGGGGGCGATTGCTCTAGATGGAATTCGGATTTTGAATCACACCTTGATTGAAACTTTAGGCATTTCTAGCCAGGAAGTTGAAACCGTAACCACCCAAGCCCAACAAGAACTCACGCGACAAAATCAATGCTATCGACAGGGGCGTCCCTACCCCGATCTGAGTGATCAAACGATTGTTTTGGTTGATGATGGTTTAGCCACAGGCTCTTCCATGCAAGCCGCTTTAGCATTTTTACGCAAGCAACAGCCCAGGGCGATCATTGTGGCTGTACCGATTGCTGCGACAGCCCCTTCTTCTCTGATTGAACAAGAGGTTGATCAGGTGATCTGCCTCTATCAATCCGACCATTTGATGGCAATTAGTCACTGGTATGACGATTTTTCGGCCTTGACCGATACACAAGTCCAGAGTCAGTTGGCTCAGGGCAACTTCAAAATTATGACCAATGGCACTCCACCCATCTAGATAGTCTGTAGGATTATGGGTATACTCTCTTCTGAGCAGAAATTCAGTCTACAAAGCCTGTCCTGGCTGACGCACTTCAGGTGATGATCCCCTGCTTAATTAAGAAATATTTAATATTAAGCGCATAGTTTGATATGATTCTCCACGAATCCTTCGAGTTGGAGTTCTATGCGCTCTCTCCTTCCAGTTCCGAAGCGTTTTCGGATTTTGATTACTCTAACGGGACAACGTTCCATTAAATTTTCTATTAGTTCCTTGCCCGTTTTACTCAGTTTAGCGGTTATGACTGTGGTTCCTCTGGCATGGGCAGGTTCGACCCTCTCTGCTTTGCGGCAAAGCCATAATCAACTCTCTGAATCTGCCACCGAAGTCCTAGAAGAACTGGACGTCTTGGATGAAGAGATTGAACAATTACGTCAACGGGCGGGTTTGCCCAAACAACAAGACTCCCAGGCTAAGCTCGAAATTAACCAAGGCAAAGGCGGGATTGCTATCATCTTAGATACACAACAGCAGTTGCAGGTGGCCAAAGCACGTTTGCCCGCCTTGACCTCTCAGCTCAAACAACAGGTCAAACCTGCGCTAGAAAAAACGCTACAAGCAGAGGCGGTTCGTAATGCCGCCCGTCCCCAAGGCAAGCCCACCAAAGGTAAAAACCCCATTTCCTCCGATTTTGGCTTGCGCCCAGGCCCCTTTGGCGGCCAAGCTGAACTCCACGATGGCATCGATTTATTGGGAGATTATGGTGCGCCGATCTATGCTACGGCGAATGGCAAGGTACAGCGTGCTGAATATACAGGGGGGTATGGCTATCACGTTTTGATTCAGCATGGAGATGGCTACCAAACCCTTTATGCCCATCTCTCGAAATTGGCCATTACCCCTAACGTCAAAGTCAAACGGGGTCAGTTGATTGGGTATATGGGTAGTACAGGCCGCTCAACAGGAACCCATCTGCACTACTCCATTTATCGCCATGAGCGAGCAATTGACCCAAAACTCTACATGATTTCTCAAAAATTGCAACCCTAATGGCAACTTAAGGTAAAGAAAGCTTATTAACGATATTTATCAAGGTTTTTTTAACATAATGACTAATATTTTCGACTAAAGCAGCAATATGGTCTGGCTCATCTGGGATCTTGGCCATTAACTCATGGTACTCATCCAGTAGATCATGCTCTACCTCTGTAACTACCTCATCAGCGATCAGTAAATTGCCAATATTGGCCAGTAGCTTGAGGCGATCGTCTTGATGGGTATCTTTGAAGAACGCTATTAACCAGCGTTCTGTTTGTTTCAAGGGGACAGGGGTCGTTAGTAGGGCTTGTAACGCCGAATCCTGGCTCAGGTGATATCGTGCCAAAACCTTCTGGAGATAAGCGACTTCAGCCTCATTAAGGTGATGGTCAACCCACGCTGACCCCATCAAGATTTGGATTGTCAAACGATGTTGATTTTTAGTATCCATAGGACAGCAGATCAAAACTGCTTTTATCATGGCTTGAGCTGTCTGCCAAAACAACCCACCCCCTGCATGAGTCCAGCCAAATTGGGGGTTAGTGACGCAATCTCTGATTGAGGATTAACCACATAAAGGGAAGATGCTTCATGAGATAGCGTTTTCCTAAGTGCCCCGCTTTACCCATCAAATTAAACCATTGCGCTAGGTTTAGGGAACTGACACCTTGAGGGGCTGGCTCCTGAGCAACAGGTGCAATGTCTAAGGAAGTTCCCAGGGCTAAAATAATTTTGATCGAGTCTGAAAGCTGTTTATGGTAGCGATAAATCCATTGCTCTTGTTGCGGTGAACCCATACTCATTACCAATACCGTGGCTCCAGATCGATGGATTCGCTCTAGAATGGCTGCACCTTCTTGAGGGTTTTCATCAAAGTCAGGGGCAGGGGTGTAAGCACCGACGACCATCTCTCGGCCTACCACAGTATTGATGTGTTGTTGGGCTTCGGCTGCAACCCCAGGTGCTGCTGCCAACAGATAGATTTTAATGTCTGGATTGTCTTGGTGATAGGTGTAGAAGGCTGTCAATAAATCGGAACTGGAAATTTTTTCTTGAAGGGGAGACCCTAAGAATTGAGAGGAGAAATATAGAGTTTGGCTGTCGCAAATTTTGTAGTCAGCAATATTGTAGGCTTCGTGAAAGGCTTGATCGTGGCGAAGCTGCATGAGGTGATCGACAGTCGGGCTGAAGACGATCCCTGATTTAAGCTCTTTGAGCAAATCCTCTTGGGTGATGTTATCAATGGGGACACCTAAAATTTCTACTTTGCTTCTGATCCAAGGATGGTGGCTGGGTGGTTGTAGATGGTAACCTTGAGCCGAATCAACGCTGAGGTTTAGTAAGTGACGAAAAGTGGAATAGGCATCGACCGATTTTGCGATCGCAGGTTGCCCCAGGGAAACACTGGTGTCAATAATGGCTGTTGCCAAGCGGGTTTGGGGGGAATCTTGTTGCAAGTCCCCGCTCAAAGCAGGATCGAGCTTGACTGCATCAACGGCTAGTTTTTCCCATTGCAAAAAGGTGAGATGCCGATTGGCAAAGTTATCTAAGATGACGGCACAGCCAAGGTCTTTTAGATCCCGAATCAAGGCCACGGCATCTTGGAAATTGTGGGCTAAGCTGGCTTCAGAAATCTCAAAATGCAGTTGGTGAGCATGAACACCATCCTTTGCCAACAGATCATAGATATCTTCTGCGATAAAGCGATCTTCAACGATACGCTGGGAGAGATTGATAGAAAGCTGCAGATGAGGTTGTTCTTTCAGTTGCGCGATCGCCTGCTGAGTCACATAACGATCCAACCATGATTCCGCTTCAGCCCCTCTCACTAAAGGCATGAAATCCTTGGGCAAGTGCAATAAGCCCTGAGAATCACGCCACCTCAGTAACACCTCATTCTGCAATACATTCCCTGAAGACACACCATAAACAGGCTGATACCATAGCTCAAATCCATGAGGGTTAATTGCAGATGACAAAGAAGATAAGATCGGTTGAGCCAACATAGACTACCAGAAACGATAAGCTACTGAAAAAATGGGCGGGAATCAGGGATCCGCAACCCAAAGGAGACTATTAGGCTATTGAGGTAATAAAGAACTTCAACAAGGACTAACCCAATCTGTTAGCTGTTTTCCCTTGCTAGCAGCTATTCTAACGACCCAATACTGTTGGTGCTTGCGTATTTCTACGGAAAATTCGTAATCGATACTTGCCGAGTGAATTTTGACTTCTCACCATTGATACCAATCCTTGATGAATGTGGGATCTAGTTTGGCTTGATGGTGTTAAGTATCTCATCAAGCTCAACGATAGGCACGGACTGATTTTGCCTTTCCTTTTTAAGTCTGACTGCCGGGGAATAGGATCAGCTTAGCGGCAAATCCAAACACAGCCAGAAACAGTGCAACTATAAATGTCCACAGGCGGTTATCTTGCGATCGCAGTTGTACTCTAATGTCTGCTAGTTGGGTATCGGTGTTCTTTTTAAGGTCTGCTAGTTGAGTATCTGTACTTTTCTTGAAATCAGCCGCCTGAGTCTCTAGGGCTTTGAGCCGTTCTTCAGTCCGTGCAGCAGAAACCTCTACCTTTTTATCTAAGGCGTCTATCTTCTTGTCCAAGCCAAGAATCAACTCTTTCACTTCTCGAATTTCAGTATCGGTGGTTTGGGCCATAACGACGCTTTAATTAAAAATTTGATGTAACTCTAATATAACTTTCAAAAAGCTGCTGGAAGCCATATCCAGAGGCTACACATTGATTTTATTGAGCAAGCCGATGATGAGATTTGAACTCACGACCGCTCGATTACGAATCGAGTGCTCTACCTCTGAGCTACATCGGCAGGGAATAGGAAAATCTAGTATATCAGGTTGATTTGTCGATGGGACAGGTTCTCAGGGATTATGCCAATGCCGTTTGGGGACGGGCAAAAATCATCCGACCGGCTGAGGTTGTAGGGCACTCGTAACCACAACGGGTACTTCATCTCCAATCAGATCACTGCCTGCTTCCACTACGACCATTGTGCCATCTTCTAGATAACCAATGCCTTGTTCGGGTTCTTTCCCTGCCTTGATAATTTTCAGATCTAGGCTATCGCCAGGGAGGTAAATGGGTCGCAAGGACTGAGCCAAGTCATTGACATTGAGAACTTGGATATTTTGTACCCTCGCAACTTTATTTAAGTTGTAGTCGTTGGTGATCATGGAGGCATTAATATCTTGAGCCAAGCGAATCAATTTGTCATCGACCGTTGCCACATCCTCATATTCAGCGGGATGGATGATGATTCGCTGAGGGTACTCTGTGCGCAGGCGATTGAGAATATCTAAGCCTCGCCGACCTCGTGATCGCTTTTGGTCATTGCTAGCATCGGCGAGGGTTTGTAATTCCTGCAAGATAAATCGAGGCACCAGAATTTGACCATCTAAAAAGCCCGTGAACAGCAGACCTTCAATGCGGCCATCAATGATGCAACTGGTATCAAGCACTTTGGTAGGTGAGGGTTGCAGGGTTCCCTCTGCCATCAACATCGTTTCCAAGGAATTGGGATTGATCAAGCGTAAAATCGTTTGGCCATGAATATCAGCTAGGGTTAACCCTAAAACGCAAAAATGAGACTTCCTAAAACCGCAGCAGTGGGCTTAATAAATGCAAATTCCTTCGGCAGTGGAAACAAAAAATGGGAGCCAACATTAAATTGGCCACCAGTAATCCTAAAAATAAACCCGCAGACCGACTCAACAGTACAGGGGTGGGGAGTGCTTTAATCTTTTTTCTAGTCGGCGACAGGTCACTTGAGCCGCAAAACCAATTCCCAGACTCAGAAATGCACCAAATCCCATCACCACCCAACGCAACCCTTCGAGGTTGACCCCTGCCAACTCCTTCGGCGTTAGCAAATCTGGTAGCAAATCCACACCGCGAAAACCAATGGTTGCCCCAACAGCGATGAAGGTCAAGAGGATAAAGATATCTAGCATTATCTGAACTTACCGTCTTATAAAGGACAACGCACTGGCCGGGGCTATAGCGATCCTAAAATTGATTGTGAATACAAAGACTTTGCATTACCCCCCGGCTGTCGCCGTCCCCCGCGCTTTAGAGCCAAGGGAGGACTACAAGGGGAGCGTACAAAGGGTAAGTTCATGAATCAAATAGGATTGCTATATTAAAGATGACCTGAAAGTATCATGGCGGCTGTCATCTTGACAGAGAAAAATTGTCCTATTGCTTATTATAGTTTCCCTAATTCGGGACTTTGCAGCGTTTATCCTACCATCTAGAAACTTCCATTAGAACAGTTAAACTCAGGATAACTTTATGATGGTATCTGTGCTGATTAGAGCTTAGGGCAGGAGATACCGTGATCCTTGATCCAAGAACCTGTCTACCCAAGCCAGAAAGCCATTGGCCTACTTCAGCGTATATTCATATTCCCTTTTGTCGGCGTCGTTGTTTCTACTGTGATTTCCCCATCTCAGTGCTTGGGGATCAACAACGAGGAGAAACGTCTCCTGCTATTGCTGCCTATGTGGATATTCTCTGCCAGGAAATTGTCGCAACGCCCTCAGGGCCTCTACCTTTGCACACAGTTTTTTTCGGAGGGGGAACCCCTTCCCTGTTATCTGTGCCCCAAGTTGACCAGATCTTACAAGCACTAGAACAACAATTTGGTTTAGCGAGTCAGCCTGAAATCTCTATGGAAATGGATCCAGGGACTTTTTCCCTAGCACAGATGCAGCAGTTGAAGGCGTTGGGGATCAACCGGGTTAGTCTAGGGGTGCAGACCTTTGTGGAGGAACTGCTGCAAGCCTGTGGGCGATCGCATACGGTGAGCGCGAGTTATGATGCGATCGCCATTCTCCACAGCGCCCAAATCACGAATTATGGTCTCGATTTAATCTCCGGTTTACCCCAGCAAACCCTCGAACAATGGCAAGCCAGCCTAGAAGCAGCCATTGACTTAGAGCCTACCCATCTGTCTACCTATGATTTGGTGGTTGAACCCCAGACGGTATTTGGCAAAAATTACCAACCGGGTGAGTCGCCCTTGCCCACGGAGGCGACAACGGCTCAAATGTATCGGTTGGCGGTGGCTCAGTTGCGGTCAGCAGGCTATGACCATTATGAAATTTCCAACTATGCTCGCCCTGGCCATGCCTGTCGTCACAATCAAGTCTATTGGCAGAATGGCCCCTATTATGGCTTTGGCATGGGTGCCACCAGTTATGTGCATCGACAGCGCTACAGCCGTCCGCGCACTCGCAAAGAGTATAGTCAGTGGGTGCAAACACTGATTGCCAATAACGGACAGCTAGAGGGTG
This sequence comes from Acaryochloris sp. CRU_2_0, assembly GCA_012034865.1. GTDB lineage: Bacteria > Cyanobacteriota > Cyanobacteriia > Thermosynechococcales > Thermosynechococcaceae > Acaryochloris. The sequence continues at coordinate 92,409 of JAAUOM010000002.1, forward strand.
ATGTAAGTTCCACCACCGATATCTTGCTGGAAACCCTGATGATGGGCTTGCGGCTGGCTATAGGCGTACACTTAACCACCCTAGAAGCCATTGGCGGATTGGAGGCCGTTGATAAAATTCTGAATTGTCTGGCTCCTTTTCAAGCAGAGCAATGGATCGAACTGCCTACCTATGGGCAGGGAGCGATCCGGTTGAGCGATCCTGACGGTTTTTTATTCTCTAACATAGTCCTAACCGCGATTTGGCAAGCCTTAGATCCTTAGGATCGTCAGATTTAGCTCACACCCCGATCCCCTCTCCCAATACCTAATAATGTACACATCAATGAACTGAGTCCAGATTCCAGAAAGAAACTCACCTTGCACTGCTCGACTCTGAGCAGACCCACCCCGCTCTGCGGGTAACCCTCCTGGGAGAGGTAGGGGTGGGTTTACCTAGAATTAAGCTATTGGGGATAACTGTCTGTACACGGTAGCCTTATCAAGGGAGGTAGTGCAAGGTTTGCTGCTAATCATCACTTGTGTGCACACCGTAGATCCACAATCCTAGGGGAAGGGATCTGGAACCTATGAGGGTATTGCTGCACAAACCCCAGTAGATCTTGTTTAGCTGGTAAGGCTTAAATCCGCTTGGGTCGTCAATTTCAAGGCTGCTGGGTCGATGACAATGACGCTATCTTTAGCAGAGGCATTGTTAGCGCTATTGGATCCTAAGACAGCTCCCGTCAGCACATTACCCAAATCAAACGCAGGCCCCAAAATGGTACGGGCAGCGGCGGTACCAATGGCACCACGAAGATCCGTAGGCTTAACGGCCTGAGGTGCCACAGCCACTTGGGGATTAGAGGTTGCTCGTAGGGGATAGGTGCGGGTGCCAATTTTAAGCTGCTCGGCCACAAACTGCGTTCCAGGGGTGGTGTTGTTAACACTGACGGGGACGAGGCGACCTTCAATCAGACTACCCTTGGGGATCAAGACTGTGCCCGCAGCGTTCGCCACATCCTCGGCAACTTCCAAGCGAGTTGGCACGGTTTCACCGGGGGCAACAATCAAATTCACTTTAGTTGTTCCTGGATATTTCACCGGAATGGCTGTACCTGAAGCGATTAAAGTATTCGCATTGGCGGGTGGGGTGGCTGGGGGAGTGGTGGTCGGGGGAGTGGTGGGTTTAGTCGCAACTGGTATGCCTTCTAGTTTGACAATGTAGCCATTGGCACGAGCGTCTTTTTCGATTGGCTCTAAGTCCCCTTGATTCACCAATGCTTGATAAACAAATGCCGCAATTTCAGCCCGTGTTGCTTGTTCGTTAGGATTGAGGAATTTGACATCGGGGTAGTTAACGACGAACCCTGCTTCGGTGGCTGCGGTAACCTGTTTGCTAGCATAATCAGGAATGTCATTGGCATCCTTATAAGTAGCGAGGGCTTTGTCTGTTGGGGTCTTGGGTTCCAATCCTAAGCCACTGGCCAAAGATACCAAAGCTTGAACTTTGAGAATTTCTTGATTAGGCTCAAATAAATTTCCAGGATATCCCGACATGAATCGAGTGCTATAGGCTTTGCTGATGGCGGGTTGAGCCCAGTGGTTGCTAGGGACGTCGGCAAAATCGCGGTACTGCCGGTTCGATGGGCGTTCAAATGCTTGGCGGACAATCGCGGCAAATTGAGCCCGTGTGACGGGTTCATCAGGCTTAAACGTACCATCAGGGAAGCCCTTGATCACGTTTTTTTCAGCTAATTTCTCAATAAAGGGGCGAGCCCAGTAGCTAATACTGACATCGGAAAAATTAGTTTGGGCTGTAGCGGGCAGGACAGCAAATAAAGGTGCCATCATACTGACCGATATGCCACTAGCTATCATCGCAGCATTGAACGATCTTGGGAAAACACGAAGCATAGGGGAGTACCTTCCTAATTTATTCAGTAATGACTGGGAAATTTTGTACTTTCTCACAGTATCGAATTGAGAAACGATGAGAATCAAAAATCTAGGTATTCATTTTATTTTCTGCACGAACAATCCATTCGCTTAAGCCAAACCAACTCTCAGGACTTATCCGTTACCCAAGGGTTCCAGCAGGTATTGGTGGAGACGGTGGGCAATCCGTTGGCCAGCAACGGGTTCACCCATGCGCTGGCGACCATTGTCAAGCCATTGTTGAGGGTATCCCTCTTGCTCCTGAATCTGATGGAGAACCGCAGGGAGTTGTTGAGGACCCTTCAGCAGAAAGAGAGAAGAACCTAGAAGTCGCGCTTGCGCTGCTGCAAAGGGGGCGGTAAATTGCGGTCCTGAGCCTGGGAAGGTGATCACTGGTTTGCCTAAGCCAACCGCTTGCTCTGTAGCGGTTCCGGCCATGGCAATGACGATCTCGGCAGCGTGTAAACCCGCCCTAAAGCCTTGGGATATCAACAAAAGTTGGCTCTGGTTTTGGCCATAGAGCCAATAGGGTGCGGGTAGTGAGGAGCCTAAGTTTTGGGTACAGAACCATTCTTGTTCCCTTAGGATCCGCTGGAGGGGAACAGGATCAATGTTAGGTGCGATCGCACCTAAAAATAGATAAGCCTCTGGTTCTAGAACTAAGCCTGCGATCGCCCGCAAGATCAAACGCCAGTTCCTAAAGACTTCTGGTTCATGAGAACCCGGTAACAGCAAGATCTTGAGTCTAGGCTGGATCGATAACTGAGCCAGGGGTAAGCTCATTTGTGGCTCCAAGTCATCCATCATCGGATTCCCACAATCAAACACGGGAATAGGCCAGCGTTGGAGGGAAAGAGCAGTGAGGCGATCTCGGGGAAACATCCCTCGGCAGCGAGGATGAGCCATTAATTTCCGTTCCCAAGGCCAATAGATGGACTGGCGTCGAGGCCAATCTGCTAATCCATACTCAGACTTAGCCGTACCCACAAAGGCAAAAGGAAGGCCACTCCCTACCGCCAACAGCAAGGGAACAATATCGCCAACAGCCAAAATGACATCCCCTCGCTTTGACCATTGCCTCAGCGCCCGGATTTGCCGCCCGGTTAAGCCCCACCATCCCTGCTGCCAGTCTTGCCACAGATGTGGGCCTAGAAACCCCCCTGAGGGAAGATTCTGGCCTCTTGTCAACAGCGGCACACCTTGAGCTTGATAGGCTTGGCCGACTCCCACTATCGGCAGCGCCACAATACTAGAAGCCGGACTCAGCCGTTGCAAAGGCTGGAGAATTTGGCAGGCGATCGCATCCTCGCCATGACCATTACTGATCACCAGGAGCTGCTGAACCCGACTTGGATATTGCAAATGGGATCTCAATGGCCAACAAAACTGGGTTAAGAAGAAGATTACTTAACAAAAGATTACATTGCGTTACTTTAAACACAAAATCTTATTGTCTAAAATGCTAGAAGTTAAGAACCTTAAAGTATGCAAGGAGCCTTTCAGGTTTCCTATCCTGCTATCCTCTTTCGACCTTGATCATACAGATTCAAGTGTGATCCTGCTGAGGGCAAAAGAACTGAACGCTGATGGAGGTTATACTTGCGCTGCTTAAAACTGCTCAAATGAGGTTAGTTCCTACTCTCTTCATTTTTAATGAGTTGCTCTGTAGGCAACAACGTTCATGGACTAAATCCCAGAATTGCTTGTTGTACTGTGCGCGGCATCGTAACATTATTTCATCCGCCTGTTTAAGATAATCGCATTTCACTTTAAGGTAAGTTTTATCAGGCGCAATTTATTTTAGAGTCGTTTTTCCTCAAAACCCTATCCTTTGGAATAAAGAAAATGGCAAAACAAGTCGATACTTCACCGGAATATCCCTGGTATCAGGGTAATAGCCGCTTAGTTGATGTTTCCGTGCAAGGTAAGTGGTTAGCGGCCCATATTGCACAGATCGGGATCATCATGGTCTGGGTTGGGCTGAACACGTTTTCTGAAAACCAAGCCTTTGACCCCAGCTTGCCTATGTATGACCAAGGATTAGTTCTAATCCCTCACCTGGCTGCTGAAGGATTTGGTATAGGCCCTGGTGGTGTTGTCACCAACACTTTTGTTTACACTCAAGTGGGTGCCATTCATATGGTTGCTGGCTTGATTTTATTAGCTGGTGCTTATTTCCACGGCAAACTTGGCCCTAGTGATTTAACAGAAGGTGGGCGTGGCACTACTGAACGGTTTGCCTTCCAGTGGGACGATCCCAAACAACTGGGCTACATCCTAGGGAATCACCTCATCTTCATTGGCTTTGCTTCCCTCATTTTTGTGGCGTGGATGAAGTTCCACGGTATTTACGATCCCACCGTTGGCGAAGTGGTTAAAGTTGCTGCACCTGGATCTACCATTGCCAATGTCTTCAAATATGGCTGGTCCACACCGGGTTACAACCCCTTTTTCGTGGATAACTTGGATGATTTGGCTTCTGGCCATCTGTTCATCGGTCTGTTTGACATTGCGGGTGGGATTTGGCACATCAATGTTGCTCCCTTCAAATGGGAACAAGACCTCGGTTCTAGAATTAGCATTTATACCCCCGATGGTTTAATTGGTACCTCTCTAGGGGGTGTGGCTATCATGGGCTTCATCTCTGCTTATTTCTGCGCGGTTAACACCTTTACCTTCCCCGTTGAGTTCTATGGTCCTGCTTGCGAAGTTAAGTTTGGTATTGCCCCTTACTTTAAGGATACAGCTGAGTTGGCAGATGGTTTCTATACTTCTCGGGCTTGGTTATCTAACATTACCTACTATCTCGCCTTTTATTGCTTGCAAGGACATCTTTTCCATTCTTTGAGAGCAATGGGCTTCAAATTTGAGAATATCCCTTCTGTGATTGCTCGTGATACAGGGAATGCCCCTGTATAACCGATTCCTTGCCTTTTAAAAAAAGCTGCTGGCTGCGCTAGCAGCTTTTTTTGCGCTTAGTGTTGCAATTTCATTCCTACCATGCCTACCCTTTTTGATCCCTCTATTGCCCACAAACGCTTAGAAAAGTTCTGGCAGCTCCCTGCTAGTTTTGGTATGGAACGAAATGCCTACCATAACTATCTCAACGAGATTGTCAGCGATCGCTATACCTTGATCAACGGCTTGCAAATGTTACGGGACGAACTGCAATTCGCAGCAGCCAGTCCCACAGATATCCATGCTTGTGGTGCTGATCTGAGTTTGCCCAGTGTGGTGACGACCTTGGCCTATACCAATTGTGGCGATCGCATCCATCAAGGCGAAGCCACCAAACGCTACCGAGATGTGGTTGCCTCCCGCTTTGCCACCCTTTCAGAAATTGGCGAACTGAAGCTAGAAGCCTTTTTCCCTGCTGGTGGCGGCACCGATAATGGGGCGATGCTGGCTCATGTTACTGTCGCCCATCAAATTGATAGCGCCCTGCGACGCCGACTCTATGAGGGTAATCCCCAGTCGATGGTACTCGTGGGGATTGATTTAAAGACCCATGTGGGCCGCTTAAAAGAAGATGGGCAGTGCATCTATGGTCAAACCCGTGAGTCCCCCTGGCGAGAACCGCGGGCAGCTTGTGGTGCGATCGCCGACTCCCTGACGAATTTCCACCCCCATAATTTGATCCATCGCCGCATTCGCGATGATCTGGGCGAGAAAAATTTTCAGTACCTCTCCACTCAAAAAATCTATACCGATGATGGGATTGATATCACCATGGCAGTGGCAGCCGCGATCGTCGCCATTCGAGGCATCCGCAATACGGCAATGGCCTTAACCCAAGAAATGGATGAGAGAGGATTGGCGCATTTGACAGCCAGCACTACGGTCAATCGACCCTCACGCGATGATCTGGTGATTTATCTAGCCAGGGCAACCGTCTTTCAAGGTAGAGTCTGTATCCAAAGCTTGGGTTCCAAGGCTGAATTATACAGCGGCAAGCTGGTTGAATATGCAGGGGAACAACGCTTACAGCTTATCTATAAAGGTCAAGACAGTGACCAATTACCCATTGAAGAAATTGCCTATCAAGTCCAAACTTCGGAATTATAAACCCACAGTCCGCAGTCATGTGGATTGTGGGCTTAATCATCCACGGCGACCATCACATCACTAGACTTGATCATGGCATAGACCTTCTTCCCTTTTTTAAGTTGCAAGACCTCAGCGGAAGAACGAGTAATGATAGAGACTGCTTCAACTGGGGCAATTTTCAGCAGGATCTCAGCATTGACACTGCCGAACCTGACCTGCTTAACGATCGCAGGAAAAACATTCCGAGCACTCACTCGCATCGCCCGAATTTCCCAGTTACCCGACTGTTTCTTAGATACGGCTGACGGCAAGCTTAGATCAGAGGCTGGTTGATCTAACGTCCTCACTAACTCACGCAGAACATCGGTTTTAGATCGCTGCGTCTGTCCGCAATAGCTCTCTAGAAGCTGTCGCTCGACTTCGGGCAGTTGAAATGTAATCCAACCTTGATCTTTTCTAGGCATGGTTGGCAACCAACTTAGTTGGTATTATTTTGACACAGGTTGGTATTTCCTTGAACATAATAAAGGGCTGTTAAAAATATCGTGACCTGCATGTTATGCATACAAAATCTTTGCGGATTGGCCTGTTGAGCTTTTTAGCGACGATACTGCTGATTGCCTGTTCCCAACTCGCGCATCCACCCCCACAGTCAGTTCAGCCATCAATGGTTCAGCCCTCTGCTCAAGCATCTACACTGTTGGTCGCAGCAGCAGCGAGTCTACAAAACTCTCTACAAGCAATTACGCCACTTTATACCCAGGCAAATCCGAACCAGACGATTAATTACAACTTTGCAGCCTCTGGTGTCTTGCAACAACAAATCGAACAAGGTGCCCCCGTTGATGTGTTTATTTCAGCGGCTGACAAGCAGATGAATGCTTTGCAGAAGAAAGAGTTGCTAAAATCAGGAATTCAAAAGAATTTGTTAACAAATCAATTGGTATTGGTCGTTCCCAAGCAGTCCTCTCTATCTTTAACTGACTTTCAGCAACTGGTTAAGCCAGACGTGAAGCGGATTTCCATTGGAGAACCCCGCAGCGTTCCAGCAGGGCAATATGCCACAGAGGTTCTCAAGAATCTAGGAATTTTGAAGCAAGTGCAATCTAAATTTGTGTTGGGGAATAACGTCAAGTCTGTTCTCACTGCCGTGGAAACAGGGGATGTGGATGCAGCTATTATCTACATCACCGATGCAAAAAGTTCAGACAAAATCACGATCGCTGCCACTGCCAAAGAACAACTTCATTCTCCCATTCGCTATCCGATCGCTGTCTTAAAATCGAGTCAATCGCCAGACGCAGCCCAACAGTATGTTGATTTTTTGCAAAGTCCTCCTGCAAAGGCTGTTTTTGAAAAATATGGATTTGGTATTTCTAAGCCTTGATCTTGATGGGATGTTAATTCCTAATCTTTCGCCTCTATGGATTTCTTTGAAAGTATCGTTGCTAGCAACAGCAATAACGTTTGGATTGGGAACGATCGTTGCCTACAGAATGTATCGGTATCGCAGAAAAGAGCGATCTCTGATTGAGGCAATGCTTATTATTCCATTGATTCTGCCGCCTACTGTTGTTGGCTTCGTGTTACTAGTATTACTGGGCAACAATGGTATTTTGGGCGAATTCTGGCCCAGTGGAATCTAAGGCTCGTATTCACCTGGTACGCGGCAGTTTTAGCGGTAACTATTGTGGCCTTTCCCTTAATGTACCGCGCGGCACTAGGAGCATTTGAGCAGATTGACCCTTTGATTTTAGATGCTGCCAGACTAGATGGTGCGTCTGAAAGAGCAATATTTTGGCATGTTGCTATGCCCCTAGCGATTCATGGCATCCTAGCGGGCACAGTCCTAGCCTTTGCCCGTGCCTTGGGAGAATTTGGCGCAACATTGATGCTGGCGGGCAATATTCCAGGGCAAACGCAAACCATGCCAATGGCAATTTATTTTGCTGTAGAGGCAGGCGCAATCCAGGAAGGATGGTTTTGGACGATTACGGTTGTTTGCATCTCATTCATAGGAATTGCGATCGTTAATGCTTGGGACGTGACCTAAAGATAGCGGTGCGATATAGATGGGAGTTTTTTATCTTTTAGCAGTAGAAAAACTGATAACGTAGCAATGAGAATAAACGCAGTGTTAGTCCTGATCGCGATCGGATCAAGCCATCATTTGTTGATCCGTGTTAAGTGGAAGATTCGTTATAGAACAATATTTATAGACGTTGGATCGTTAAGCTGCACCAATCTTGATCATAGTTTGTTTCTACTAACTGCCAGGAAGAGTCTTGTAACGATGCACTGATCATCGGCCTTTGCGTGTCTAGAATGCCGCTGAGAATACCCCAACTGCCCTTTGCAGTGATGTCAGTAAACTGGGGAATCAAGTTGAGAATCACATCGGCCAAAATATTGCAGCAAAACCCTTGTACGGGACCAGGGATCTGTTGGCTGATTTGCTCAATACTGCCCTGGGCGATCCACAGTTGCTCGGAGGTGAGACCATTGAGATCTCGACTATCCTGAGCTGCACTCACGGCTAACGGATCTAGATCAACAGCGTAGGCTTGATCTGCCCCCAACAATACAGCAGCGATGGAGAGAATACCGCTGCCACAGCCAATATCGGCAATGGATAACGGCTGAGTAGACTTTTTTATGCCCAAATGTTTTTCCAAAGCTTGTAAACACAGTTGGGTGGTGGCATGGGCTCCTGTACCAAAAGCAACGCCGGGATTTAGACGCAGGAGGAGGCGATCACCAATGGCTAACTGTAAGTCATCGCCCTGCTCTGGCACAGGCAACCAAGCTGGATAGATGAGGATGCGATCGCCAATTTCCTGAGGATGCCAATAGTCCTGCCAGCTATGAGCCCAGTCTTCCTCAGTTATGCCTTGCCAGTGGATTTTAGGTGCAGGTTGACCCACCGCCAGCACATCTTGGCGCACCAGATCGGCAATTCTTTTGAGATCACTTTCTTGAGTGCAATCCTGCGGCAGGTAACCCCACACCGTCCGTTGTTGATTAGCTAATTGACTGGCTGTTCCTTGACACCCTTCTGTTTGTAACCGCCAAAACAGCAGGTCATCCAGTAGGGGCACACCCACCACAGTAATTTCCCACCATTGGCTAGGTGAATTCAAGGCGGTACCCTCAGCGTCAACGGGTTGAGAAGGTGTTGGCATTACTGCAAATTGACAATATAGGCATCGCGAATCCCCTCCACATTGATGATCTCCGCGAGAACACCCTCTGGTAGTGGGTCATCCAAGCTCAGAACCATAACCGCAGAGCCGCGAACCATCTTCCGACCCACCTGCATACTGGCAATATTGACATTGAAACTTCCTAATTGCGAACCAATTTGACCAATAATGCCGGGCATATCTCGGTGGACTGTTAACAGCATATGGCGGGTGGGGACAACGTTAATCGGAAAATCATCAATGTTCGTAATCCGCAGTTCTTCCTCTCCCAAGAGAGCACCCGTAACCGAACGAGTTTCTGAGGGACCCTTGGCAGACAGATGGATAGACCCAGCATAGTCTCGAACTGAAGCATCGCGGGTTTCAATGACCCGAATTCCCCGATCCTTGGCTTCAATCCCGGCATTTACATAATTAACCCGCTCTCGCAAAGCGGGCGACAGTAGCCCTTTGAGCGCAGCAATCACAATCGGTTGACTGTCATTGGAGGCCAGTTCTCCCTGGAGACGCACATCCAAAGATTCAATCCGCCCCCCTGCCAGTTGACCCACCAGATTCCCTAAGGTCTCAGCCAACAACATATAGGGCTTGAGTTTTTCTAACACATCAGGACGCAAGCCGGGGATATTGACAGCAGACCGCGCTGGTAACCCCAATAAAACATCGCGAATTTGCTCAGCAACATCGATGGCTACATTCGTTTGAGCCTCTTCTGTGGAGGCTCCTAGGTGAGGGGTTAAAATCAAATCTTGTTGCAAATGGCACAGAGGAGAATCTCCTAAAGGCTCCTTGGCATAGACATCTAAAGCCGCCGCCGCAATTTGCCCTGACTCTAGGGCAGTGGCTAAAGCAACTTCATCAATAATGCCCCCTCGTGAACAATTGATAATCCGCACTGTCGGCTTCATTTTGGCCAGGGTGTCGGTATTGATCAGATTTTGAGTTTCTGGAGTTTTGGGTAAATGCAAGGTGATGTAGTCGGCTTCTTGGAACAAGAAATCCAATTCAACCAATCGACAGCCCAATTGCTCGGCTCTTTCTTCGGATAAGAAGGGATCGTAGGCCAGGAGTTTCATCCCCAGAGCCCGGGCAACGGTCGCCACATGGGAGCCAATTTTACCGAGACCGACAATCCCCAAGGTTTTCTTGTAGACTTCCACCCCAGTAAATTTTTTGCGTTCCCATTGACCCGCTTTCACGGATTGATGGGCATCTGGGATATGGCGAGACAGAGCCAGCATCAAGGCTAAGGCATGTTCAGCGGCAGCGATGGTATTGCCTTCGGGGGAATTGACCACTACAATCCCTTTACGGGTGGCCGTAGGTACATCTACATTATCGACCCCAACCCCAGCCCGACCAATAATTTTGAGTTGACTGGCTGCTTCAATAACGGCTTCAGTCACTTGCGTGCCTGAACGAATCATGAGGGCATCATAGTCAGGAATAATCTGAATCAATTCCTCCGAGGAAAGGTTAGTTTTAACATCAACCTGGGCAACTTGACCCAAAAGGTCGATGCCAGCAGCGTCAATGGGATCCGAGACAAGAACCTTGGGCATAGCGGGTAGATGTGTGAATTTGCAAAGTAACGAACACAGAGGTGGTACAAACCAAATCAATCGGTTTCTTATCCCTCAGTTGGCCATTCTACAAGAACCGTTAGAGAAAGGACTAGGGTACTGGGGAATATTCAACAAGATTGCTCATCATGGCATGAACGGGTGAATCGACATTTTCACAGGGTTCAAATATCCGTTGCCTCTTCCCTGTAGTAACTATCACTGGTTTTGGACTGTAAGCAGAAAACACTAGTGGGGTCTGATAAGCCTAATAAACGGTGTTCACCAATGAACTCAAATTCCTCTAGTCTTTTTTGACCTGCTGTATTTTCTCGCTTGACGGCTTTTTGTAAAGCCTTGCTAAGACAAATGTCAGCCTGGTATTGGGTACAAAGATTTTTTAAGTGAATGGGTATTTTACTGACTTTGCCTGCAACCATGAAAGCTCGATTGCGATCAGTCCCCACACTTCCCATAACGGCAACACCATAATCAATACCAATCCCTAGCAAAATAGGCGCTTCGTTGTTGAGCGCCCGACGGGCATTATAAACCGCGAGGGATTCAACCATAGCATAGGCGCAATTCAAGGCATAGGTTGCATCTTCTATGCCGGGTTGAGGAACCCCAAAAACCGCAATGAGTCCTTCGCCTGTGTATCGCTCCAATGTCCCCTGATGTTCAAAAATTTTGGCTTCCATGCGCGTATGGATATCTCGGAGAATTTGCAGGGCTGCTTCTGGTTGCATAGAGTCCAGCAGAGCCGTAAAACCTGTGATATCGGCATACAATACTGCTACTGTCTGCCGCCGATCCTGGCCTAAAGGATTGGCCTGATTTGCCAATTCGTCAACGAGTTGAGGCGAGAAATAACGGGCTAAGTTTGTCCGTTGACGTTCTGTCGTTCTTAACTGTGTTTCAGACATGGCCAAAACTAAAGCAGTTACCATCAGAATGGTCATAAACACTTGTACAGATAGGACAGCGTTATTGAAGTTTTGACTAAAGGCGACAAAAGGCCCTACTCCAGCTCTGACTCCTAGAATCGCCAGCATTGAAATCAAGAAGCTGGCCGCAGTGGCTCCGGGTAAGCCAAACCGGAGAGCAGACCAGACGGTTAGGGAAAAGGTTAGATACTCGGAGTGAAATTGATGGAGGGTGGCATTAGACGGAGCTGTCAAAATCCAGCCACTCACAAGCCCCGTTAGCCCTAAACTCAAAAGCAGTTCATAGCGGCGATCGCGCAGAATAGATCCCATTTGCGGCAAGGTAAGCAGTAGAGGGGTAACCAGGAGAATTCCCATACTGTCGCCCAGCCAAAAGGTAATCCATTGTGCAAACACGGCATTCCCAGTCAATGCGTGTTGTAATGCTTTTGCACCTACACTGAAGGTGGGATTGATCAGCGATGAAGCAAAGGTTGAGAGTAAAAACGGTCCTAGGGTATCCCGAGGACGGGTAAATAATGGACCCTGAGTGCCACGTTTCAACAGGTATGCGCCAACCATAGCCTGTAGCACCACTGCAACGGTTAACAGCAATTCAATTGGTGCAAAATTCCCCTGACTGATATTAAAAATAAATTCGCCAAGGACAATCCCGCCTAAACCCCAGAATCCCCACCATAGAGCAGCGACGAGGGCGAATCCAGCAGGTGGCCAAATGGGCGTCGGATCACTTTGGTACAGAATTTTCAGGGATACTGAGGCAACGATGAAGTAAATAATAACGGTGAGGCAAAGGCTCCCCCACCGAGATTGCCAGATCAAAGGTAAGCTAGGGCTTGGGTAGGCTGTATTGTCGTTCTTCAAGCTAGACAGAACGGGTTTAGCAGACATTGTTTTTAGACTCCCGCTCACGATGATCCAGTTTCATCGCAAGAAACTGTCCACCAGCCATAGCAGCACAAACATCACGCAGCTCAGGAGAGCTTGAGGTTGAACCGGATCTGTTTGCAAGCCCGTTTGCAGAAGGGCTGAACCAATCAGGGCACCCATGACCAAGGCTGTTAAGGTCAATAACAACGCTCGTCCCAATTTTTGTTCTTTGCGATTGAGCCAATACAAACTAAACCCCACTCCCAAGGCCAGGAGAAATGCCAAGGTGTCCACCGATTGCGAGAATAGGGCAAATCCGGCCAATGCCGTATAGCAGGCTCCGACAATGGCTACCTCTTTGGCCTCAGGCTGATCGAGAGATTGCTGAAACCAGTTTGGAGCGGGATTGATCGGCGGTATGCTCAACTTCTTGGGAGGCTTTTTCTCCGTCAGACGCTCAGCAAAGCGGATTCCTTCTGGGACTTTAATCTTGCCCTCTTGTCGTTTACGTAAGCGATCCATCAAGACAGAATCATAGGCTGCCTCTACGGTTTGCCGACAGCTCTCATCTTCTGGATGCAGACTGATGATGCGATCGCGGGCAGTTTGGATATCTTCGAAAGATGCATTTTCTGCAACTTCTAGGATGTCATAAGGATTTTGCTCACTCATGCGTTTTTCTTCCATTGCCCTAACAACTTAGCCAACTCTCATTTTCGGTTTCATCTGGGTTGTGCTTTGACACCCCTAGACAGAATAGAATCCTTTTGATCGGTGCAAAGATCCACACTTACACCCTAATATGCTTAATTTACTCTTGCACACAACTTTCAGAATCTTTTTGAACTCCAAAGGTAAAAACCGCCGACTGTTGGTAAAACTTAACATTTCACACCTAAAAGGGTGCTTCATCTACACCCAACTGGGATTGCAAAAAATTCAAGAATTCTAACAATTCGTCATCCGTCAGATGCTGGCGCGATCGCTTATTGTAGGTTTGCTGTAAATAGCGTTGTCCCTCGGTATTAGTCCATCCCAACCGCTTCAACTCCACATCAGTTTGGGCAATAATTTCAGATAAATCCACAGGAGACGAAGAGATCTCCTCAAGGGCAGGGGGTCTGGCAACACTAGCCTGAGCCAATTTGCGCTTAGAAGTCCCAGAGGTGAGTTTGTCTGGAACTCGGCGGTTACCATTAACCGATCTTGGCTGTGCAGGGATTCCCTCCTCCTCCACTTCAGCTTTAGGTTCAGAGAACTCCCACTCCGATAAAGCATCCAAAGCTCTATTGGCAGTAGCTTGCAAGTCTGTGGAGGCTGGTCGCAATTGCGCTGGCGCTTTTGCCGCCACCAGATGGGCTTGGGATTCCCCAGGGGAAGAGACCATTCCCAAAACCATCAAGGCTCGCCAGCGCGCATGATCCTCTGCTTCCTCTACTGTCGCCGCCGCCGATAATCCTGTTGCCAGTGTGGTCTCTCCCACCTGGATAATGGCACGGACAATATAGTGATCTGGCTCTGCTTTTAGCAATTCAGACGTGAGACTTCCCGTGGGATATTGAGTCCGGAACTGCAAGTACATCAACTGCCTCCCAGCAATCATTGTGACCTGATAAATGTGACCTTAGAAGGGGGTGCCTTGAGAATAACCGTTATCCTTTACTAATGTGATCCAGGATGACAGACCTCTTCAGAAGATTGTCCTAGCAATGTGGTTTGAACGACAAAATAGATCTTGAGATTGTGCTTAGACTTTAATTTTAGGTGATTCCTTCGTGCCCTATCGAACCCACTCTTGCTGCCGAAGGCGTAAGCCTCAAACTGCTCCTGATATAACGGTTGAGCGTTGGCAAAATTTATGATCTGCATTCTTAATCAACATTTTATAAATTAGAGATATACCTAATCAAGAAATGCTAATTCAAGTGCCACTGCCCAACGTGACAAAATCTATTAGACGTCAGTTTGAGCGCCAATTACAAGCGATTCAAAAAGATGCTTTACGCATGGGGGCTTTGGTTGAGCAATCCTGTCGCTTTGCCCACAGGGCATTATTTAAGCGCGATTTATCCGTTGTGGATACCCTAGCCACCCAAGACAAGCAAATCGATCAACTCTATCGGCATATTGAAGTCCAATGCCTACAACTGATTGCCTTACAGTCCCCGGTGGCCAATGACTTAAGGTTAATTGGTGCCCTCATCCAGCTCATTCGTGATTTAGAACGCATTGGCGACTATGCTGAAGATATTAGCGAAGTGGCAGTCAAGCTGTTTCCCTATCCAGTAGCTGCCTATATGCCAGAGATCGAGCATATGTCAGAGCTGTGTCAAGGGATGCTAGCCCTGAGTTTATCTGCATTAACCCAATTGGATGCCCAGGCAGGTTTACAAGTCAAGATTGAAGATGATGCGGTGGATGATTGCTACGATCGCCTATACACAGTCCTGGCCCATCAACCTGTGGAGCATGGATCGGCAGAACCTTTGCTCTTAAGCATGTTGGTCATTCGTTCCCTAGAGCGGATGGCGGATCATGCCACGAATATTGGTCAAAGAGTGGCTTATATTGTCACAGGACAACGGTGATCCCAATCGTGAGACCGAGGTGGTGGTGGACTCTCTTAGGGGTGGTGAGTCAGATCACCCTGATGGTTTTTGCCAAGATTGCCCTTGACAGTTTGACAGTTGACCCCCATTGAGGAACGATAAATAAGGCATACAATGTTAAAGGGTGTTTTGAGGTTTCACACTTCAGCACTCAATGCTTCGACTGTATTTTTGCAGTTCTGCCAACGCCTCAGCGCAAATACTGCGATGGCCATTGCTTCCTGTTCTCAGGATTTAGGCTCATCAAAGACCATCGCCAAACCGATACTTTGCACCTCAGCCTTCATGGCTCTCTTGAACTTGATCGATTTTCTTTAAGTTAGAGCATGGCTGAATTGAGCGCGTTGGTGGCCTGTTGTATCCACGGATGGGCATTGTAGGGCTGATTTGCCTGAGGAATTCGTTGCCTGCATGATCTTCACCCCCTTGCTGGCAACTTAAGGTGAGTTGATCGCCTTGGGAAGAATTGCTAGAGCATCGAAACAAATGGGCACTGAATTAGGGAACCAAGCCCTTGCCACAATGAAGGACTAAAAGTTGCATGGAATTCTCGATTACCGCACTGCTGAACAGTTTTGCAGAAGATAAATTAATTACCCCGAAAGCCTTAGAGAAAAAATTAGATTGTCAGGAATCAGATGCGATCCGGCAGCTCCACATTACCCTAGAAGCACTGGAAAGAATTGGAATCCTAGTCAAGGAGCGCGGGAAATACAAACGCCTTCCTGAAGAAGGGGTCGTTGAAGGCAAACTGCGCTGCTCCAGTAAGGGGTTTTGTTTTGCGATTCAAGATCAAGATGATACCGAAGATATTTATATCCGCGAAAGCCAACTCAATACTGCTTGGAATGGCGATCGCGTTTTGGTCAAAGTCACCAAGGAAGGACGGCGGCGGCGGAGTCCTGAAGGCGAAGTTCGCTTAATTCTAGAGCGTTCTAATCCCTCCGTCATTGCTCGCGTTAAGAAAACAGAAGCGGGAGACTATCGCGCGGTTCCCTTGGATGATCGGTTGCTATTTGAGTTGATGCTTAATCCCGAAGCAGAAGATCCAAATCTAGAAGAAGCGGTAGATCAGCTTGTCCATGTCGAGATTGTCCGCTATCCCTTGGGTCAACACTTGCCCCTGGGTCGGGTCACCCAAGTCTTGGGCAGTGATGCCCAATCGGCAGCGGATACCGAACTGGTGTTTTGTAAGTATGATTTACCGCGAACCTTCCCAGAAGCAGTCTTAGAAGCAGCCGAAGCCTTACCCCGAAAACTCCGCAAGACCGATCAAAAAAAGCGATTAGCCTTCCAGAATGTGCTGACGTTGACAATGGGCGATCGCGACCCCAATCTGGCTCAATTAGATCATGCCTTTTCCCTAGAACAACTCAAGGGCGATCAGTGGCGGCTGGGGGTTCATGTCACGGATTTGGTTTATTATTTGGATGCCGATTCTCCTCTAGATCGCTATGCTAGCCAGCGCGGCACATCTATGTTCCTAGGGGATACAGTTGTGCCCCTATTCCCGCCCTTGTTTTTAGAGCGCATTGGTGCCCTGACGGTGGGGGATGAGCATCTGGCCATTTCGATCCTGATTACCCTCAATGCGACAGGAGAGGTTCTGGAATTTGAAGTCCAGCCCTCCGTCCTTCAGGTGGATCATCACTTGAGCTATGAGCAAGTCCAAGGGATTCTAGAGGGGGAAACCCCTGCAGACAAGACCCTCAAACCGCTCGTTGAAACCATCAGCCATCTGCATACCCTTAGCCAGCAGCTTCAACAGCAGCGCTATCAAAGAGGCTGCTTTGATCTGCATTTGCCGACTCGTCCGCCCCAAATTCTCGGAGATGAAGGAGATTTAGGGGCGGTGATCGTGTCTGCACCGACCCAGACCCATCGGATGGTGGCGGATATCTTGGCTCTTGCCAATCAACTGGTCTTATCCCATTTGCAAGCCTTGGCTGGACTAGGGGTGTTTCAGATTCAAGCCCCTCCCGATCCGCAAGATTTACAAGATTTACTCAAACTCTTAGACAACATTCGCTTACCCTTGAGCCTGCAACAGGATAATACCGTTCAGCCCCAGGATTTTCAGACCCTCACGCAAACCTTCGCAACGTCAGAAATAGCCCCTATCCTGTTTGAACTCCTGCACTCAACCCTGAAGCCCGTGCAGTATAGCGCCATTCCTGGCCCCCATTTTGGCTTGGCCTTGGTGCAGAATTATGGACATTTCACTTCTCCTCTCAATCGCTACGGCGATTTGCTCAACCAGCGGATTTTGCTGGCGATTTTGACGACGGGTCGCGATCGCCGCACCTCCCGCGCCAAAGAACATGTGAACTTACGGCACAGCTCTTGTCACGGTCAAATAACTTGGAATGTTGTGCCGCCAGAGGTTCAGCGAGAGTTAGAAGCCATGGTGATCAATGCTATTCCTCACCTGAATGAGCAAGCAGAGTTAGCCCGACAAGCTTGTCAAGATTTAATGGGCTTGCAAAAACCAAGCAGATGCAAACCCATACCGGTGAAGTCTTACAGGGTATCATCACTGGCATCCAATCCTACGGCTTTTTTGTGCGCATAGAAGCCCTAATGGTGGAAGGGCTTGTCCATGTCAGCTCCCTCAAAGATGACTGGTACGAGTATCGATCCCGCCAACAGACCTTAGTCGGTCGTAAGAATCGCTGTCAGTATCGTCTGGGTGATCTCGTCGATGTTGAAGTCAAGAGCGTGGATTACTATCGCCAACAAATTGACTTAATTGTCGTGGGTGGCGGTAGTCAGGCCACCGAAGAGGATGAGGTAGTGGATCCAAACCATTCCCCCGCAGATTCATCCTGGGAAGAGGATACAGAAGATCAAGAACCCGCCTTGAGGGACTATTAGCTTGAGAAAACAGCCATTGAGGCAGTCGAGATCCTAGAACCGCAATACAGAAGTAAAAAGACAGAAAGTAAAGGCAAAAGGCAAAAAACTGAACCCCAATCTTTATTGGGAGTTTTAAAAGGTTGCTGCATTGTGCCAAAATGTAATAGTTCTAGCTAGGGAAAGGCTATTCCAAAGATCTCAAACCCACGGCGTCTATGCCCACATTGCTATTGCATTTTAGGTCGCTCACTTCCTTTCTAGCGAGATCCTCTTGGTAAATGTTGAGGTCAAACCAGAACGTGGTTCCCACCCCTAACTCACTCACCAGACGGACAGGGGCATGATGTTTGTCCAAAATGTTACGGACAATTGAAAGACCCAGTCCAGTTCCTTCTAAAGTATGAACCCGATTTTCCACCCGGTAAAACCGATCGAAGATGGCGGCTTGATCCTCCAACTCAATACCGATGCCTGTATCGGCAATCTCTACGCGAATCTGACCGATACCCTGCTCACTAACTAAGGAATAGGCACAGATTAGAACCTTGCCACCTTTTGTGGTAAATTTCAAGGCATTGCCAATTAAGTTGGTCAATACTTGCAAGAGCAAATCATAATTGCCCCAAATCGGTGGCAAATTCGGCTCAATGGCATGGCTGAGTTCAATTCCTTGATCGCGGGCAGTCAACTGGTAGGTGCGCAAGGTTTGCTCCACAGGTTGCAGCAGATCAACGGCTTCAAAACGATATTGTTTTCCAGATTCTAGCCGCGATAGATCTAACACATCATTCACCAAACGGGTGAGTCGATCGGTTTCCCGATTGGCCGTATCCAAAAACTCCTGACGATCTTCGGCACTGAGATCATCCCCATAATCATGGAGGGTTTCAATAAAAGATTTGATATTGAACAGGGGTGTTCTCAGTTCATGAGAAATATTGCTAATAAATTGGCTTTTAGCTTCATTCAGCTCAACTTCACGGGTAATATCCTGTACCGTCATCGCAATCCCTTTGACCTTCTCGCGCTGCTGGCTCAGAACTGTGGTTAATAAAATCCGTACTGTTCTGGGCGCGGGACCTGTCAGGGTAATCCTAAATTCCCGCCCTTCTTGAGCCGCGGCACTTTGAGACAAGGGACGGGTTAATTCAATTTGAACCGGTTCTGGCAAATGATTTAAGACATTTTGACCGACGACTTCGCTATCCCAACTAAACAAGCGTCGTGCAGTGGGATTGGCCAAAATCACCGCTAAGTCGGCATCGAGCAAGACGGCACCATCGGCAATGGTGGATACCAAGGTTTCTAGCTTGGCCTTTTGAGCCGTTAACTCTTCAATATTTTGTTCTTGATAGCGTTCTAGGCGTTCCGCCATGTCATTGAAGCTGAGAATGAGTTCACCCAGTTCACCACCAAAGGGCAAATCCACTCGTTTCTTAAAATTACCAGAGGCAATGTTTTTGACCCCGACCACTAGTTCCTTAATTGGACTCGTGATAATCAAGGCATTAAACACTGCCCCTAAAATCACCATCACCCAATGGTAATAAAGACCGCAATGGTAACATCGCGGGTCAAGTGAGATGAGGTGACCACAGCAGGATTAGGATTAATGCCAAGAGCCAGAACCCCCAGATATTGATCATCGTGTAATAAGGGCACAAAGACATCTGTTACTTCCCCATCGGGGGTAGTATGTTCCCGCACCATCACAGATCCAGAAGTAGGCAGAAAATCTTCAGGAAGCTGCATCAGCCGTCTTAGGGTTAAGGAGCTGTTAACCTGAGCCTCGGAATAGGGAATGCCGTAGTAGATGCTGCCCTCTTCATCGGCGTAGATCATGTAGCGAATACTAGAGGTGCGGCTATAAAATTCCCGCGACAATTTTGCTAAATCAGCGTAGTTGTGATCGGCAACGAGGGGGGCAACATTGGCAGACAACAATAAGCCTAAATCACGGCCAAATCGGTTGTCTTGTAAGCGAGCGTCTTGCTGAATACTATTGACAGCCCAAAAGGTGAGGGCACTCATCAGCAGAGACACCACCAGGGTCGCAGCTACCATCAGTCGAGTTTGAATGTTGGAATCAGCCCACCAACTGATAATAATTTTTCTGATTTTTCAAACAGAAGCTGGATCAAAACAGAACCTAAATGGATATAAAAATTAAAGCATGAACCGATTTGGGTTGGGTTGATCGAACCTCAATCAACAGATCTACAGGGTAAGAGTGAGCTGTGCGATCGCAAGATCTTGTACTATCATGTAGGCCGTTGGTCTGTAGCCCAACAAAGCTGACAAGGGTATTTAGTACCAACCCCTTCCCTAGAGCATAGTCCCTTAGTGGGTTAATTACTGGGTCAAATGAACGAATTTTCCTAACATGGTGAAGAGTATTTTACAATAGGTAATGTTTCTTAGTTTTTGAATCGGGTTCCTGATATTTTGACAAGCGATTCATTCCACCGCCACCCTCCGCTGATGCAACACGTCTGTTCTGCCTCTCCCGAACTTGTTTTTGCTGGATTTCATGCCCTCGCGGACCCTCTTCGCACCGATGTTCTAGAGCTACTCCGTTATCGAGAACTCTGTGTCGGTGAGTTGTGTGAGTCCCTAGATATCAACCAGTCCAAACTCTCTTTCCACCTGAAGGTGCTCAAGGATGCTGAATTGGTGAATACTCGCCACGAGGGTCGCTGGATTTATTACAGCCTGAACTTGGCTCAATTTGTCGTTTTGGAACAGTATCTCGCCGAATATCGCCGCAACTCTGAAATTATGCCGCCTCGGCAGTACTTATCCCCTACACCTTAATGTGAGTCCATCCCCAGGGATGAACCCACACTTGTTGTTGCTATTAATGCCCCTAGAGCCACAGGTTAGAGTCTAGAATTTGCCCTCGGTTTCGGCATTGGGTCTTGGGCTTGCAGTAAGGCTTGACTACGCTGCACCAGTTGCAAGAAGGCGTTGCGATACCCTTGAGGGTCTTTGCCCTTGGCCTGATTCGTCAGGTCTAAGACCTGCGCTAAGGTAGCCTCTCCCTTATAATCGGAATCCCGTAACATCATCCCAAACATCGCTACCGCTGATGAGAACTTGAGGTTATCTGAGGCAGCCGTGAGGGGGCGATTTTGATCGGGGAC
The DNA here is from genome assembly GCA_012034865.1 of Acaryochloris sp. CRU_2_0. Taxonomy (GTDB): domain Bacteria; phylum Cyanobacteriota; class Cyanobacteriia; order Thermosynechococcales; family Thermosynechococcaceae; genus Acaryochloris. The sequence continues at coordinate 113,562 of JAAUOM010000002.1, forward strand.
AAACGCACTGATCAGTTGGCTGGTATTGCCGTTAGGTTGTTTATAGCGCAACTTCAAATGGATCAGATCTTGGCTTTGGGCTGTGGTTGTTGGCGTTGATGGTTTTTGAAATTTGAGGGGATCAACCTTGGGGAGCTGCACATCACTGGTGATCCCGGCTGGAATAATTTCATAGAGAGCCGTGACCGTATGACCCGCGCCAATCTCGCCCGCATCTTTGCGGTCATCATTAAAATCCTGATCTCGGAGGAGGCGATTTTCATACCCAATTAAGCGATAGGCTTGTACCTTGTCGGGGTTGAACTCTACTTGGATTTTGACATCCTTGGCAATGGTGAATAAGGTGCCGCGTAGATCATTCACGAGGACTTTTTGCGCTTCTAGAAGGGTGTCAATATAGGCATAATTGCCATTGCCTTTATCGGCGAGAAGCTCCATTTTGTTGTCTTTATAGTTATCGGTGCCGTAGCCTAAGACCGTTAAGAAAATGCCCTGCTCCCGCTTTTGTTCAATCAGGCGTTCCAGTTCAGCATCGCTGGATTGGCCAACGTTAAAATCGCCATCCGTGGCCAAAATCACCCGGTTATTGCCGTCTTTTCGAAAATAACGAGCAGCCATATCGTAGGCCAGTTTGATCCCAGCTCCGCCAGCGGTGGATCCCCCGGCTTCCAGGCGATCGATGGCGGCCATAATCGTGGCTTTTTCCGTTCCAGGTGTGGGCGGTAACACCACCCCAGCTTGACCAGCATAGACCACCAAGCTGACGCGATCCTCTGGTTTGAGCTGGTGAACCAAGAGGCACAAGGATTTTTTGACCAAAGCCAGTTTATTAGGACTCTGCATCGATCCAGACACATCAATGAGAAAAACCAAATTACTCGGTTGTACTTGGGAGAGTTCCTTGCCCTTGAGACCGATATGCACCAACTTATGCTTGCTATTCCAGGGGGCTGCTGCCACTTCCGTACTCACGGAAAAGGGTTGATCGCCCGTCGGCCGCGCATAATCATAGTCAAAATAGTTAATCAATTCTTCCAAACGCACGGCATCTTTAGGAGGTAACTGACCTTGATGCAAGAAGCGGCGGACATTGCTATAGGATGCGGTATCTACATCAATTGAAAAAGTAGAAAGGGGATGGGGTTGGGGTTGCAGGAAGGGGTTTTCGTCAATGCGTTGATAGTCTTCGGTGTTAAAAGTGCCGGGTAGATGGAGGCGATCTTGATCCCGGAACTCTGGTTCTGCCTTAGGTTTGGCCACTGAAGTAGACGGCACTCTCGGCAGAGGTTTAGCAAAAATGACTGTCCCCTTGAGTTCGTGAGGCTGCGAAAAGGCTTCCTCAGGGAGCTGAGTAGTTGGAGAAACGGGAGAGGGAGCGGGCACGCCTGAGTTTGGCTGTGAACGAATATAAGGCAGAGAAGACTCTGATCGTTGATCGGCTTCCTGATCGCGCAAACGCGCCAGCTCTCCTGCATAGGCTTGCTGTAACCGTTTTAATAAGGTCGTATCTGTAGGACTCAAGCGGGTAAACTGTTTCGTTGCTGATACTGGGTCGTGGGTCAGAGAAAATTCCTGTAGACTGTAGGCAAACTTTTCTCGTGACATCCCTAGCTCAGTTTCTAAGGGTGTGGTGCCTAGATATCGCTCATAGAGCTGGCGCAGCGCCGCTACGTCTGGATGGGTGGGCAGCAATAATGTTTGGGCATCACATCCCCGGATCTCTGTTGGAGGCTGAGCCTGAGCCTGGGCTATTTGTAGGGGTTGGCACGCACCCATCGTCATCATTAAAGCGGCGGAGAGTGCGCCACCCCGCTGCCATCCGAGATAATTCATCATTGCCCTTTTTCCTCATACCAAGATTGAATTGGATCCTCGCACCCGGCAATGGGCTTGGATCAATTTCATCCTACTTGGGATAATGGCAGAGGTCTGGCTCGTTTCCAAAATTGAAATGGCGGCGCTCGATCCAATCGCAACTACCCCTATTCGGCACAACTGAGATTCAGGGTTTTGGTCAGACTTGGTCCTGCCGATTGTCCGGGTTGGAGTAAGGTTGCTGTCAATTGCACTTGCGGATAGCAGCGATACTCTGCCAAGAACGGAAACGCATGGCTCAACTGCTCATTGCCAATCCAGGATAAAGGTCGAGTTTGCACCAAATTCCAAGGGGGGACAGAGCCTGTGGCTGGGGTGTTATAACTTGCTGCGTTAATGGCCAATACCAAATTCGTCCCCGGTGGGATCGTTTGCGCCCCCGATACAGGGTTGACCTTCACCGTAATGAATAAATCCATACCCAAACCATAGGGATTCCAGCGTTGCTCCAAGGGAACTAACTGGTTTTTAATGCGATCAAAAATTTGGACATCAATGGCTGCTAAGGTTTGGCGTGTAGAGGCTGAGGTTGTCACGGTAGAGCTATTGTTTGTTCCTACAGGGATGCTGTTGGCTGTTCCTACAGAGGTGTTATGGGTCGAGGGCAACTCTGGGGTTGGAGGGGTAGGTTGAACCTGAGCAGAGGCTAGGGGTTTTTTTAACTCTGCAAGGGAAAACTTGCCCACAATTTTGTCAATGGTTGTACCCTGAGAGGCTTCACCATCGGAGACAAAATCCCCATCGGTATCAATCAAGATGGCACTGGCCGTAAAGACGCATTGCAGTTCCAGTTGGTCGATATCTTGGCGTTCTTGGAATTGGATATAACCTCCCAAAAGTCCACATTCGGTTTGGCTCTTGCGGACTTGATCGGGGTAGCGGCTCGTCAAGGCCGTTTTATAGTCGGAACGACTCCTGGGCAAAGTCGGCAAGAACTGGATTTCATTGCCGGGATAGGGCAAAAAGGTGTGGGTAAGACCATAGCGATCGCCTTTTTTCAGAACCGCGTCCCAACAGATCAGATGCACTTGCCGACTCCCCTGAGCATTGTTCACAACCTGCATGGATAAAATGCGATCGCGGCTGCAACTGAGTTTGGCCTGGGGCCACTGGGCTTGTAGGGTTTGTAAGAGTTGAGTACAGGTTTGCTCTTTCCCACAGTCCCCTTTCACCGCTGAAAAGGTTTTCGGCATAGGAGCGGGCGGGTTGACAGGTTTGCTGGGTAAGGGTTGTTGCGCCCAGACCGCGCTGCATAGGGTGGGTGCCATTGCAAGACTTAAACCCAATACAATCCAGTCAAATTTTCTCATAGCCCTTCCTTAAAATATTGATATCCAGTAAAACACGCAAAAGCCTCATCTAAAAAGACTTTGATGATATAAACATATAGATAAAGAAGTTGTCTATATCGTGAAAGCTCAGTCTCTCAGTCTCTCAGAATGGCTGAGTTTCATGGGCTAATTGCTTGACAAAACTCTGTTGCCCTCACCCCAAACCTCTCTCCCAGAGCAGGAAAGGGGCTTTGATCTGGTTCAACAAGATGTCGCATCTGCTGAGATTGAAGATCAAAGCTAAACACTCAATGACTTGATTGCTGGGCAGCCTGTTGTACAATCGCTAGTTCTAGACCCAATTGTTCCGCAATTTGCTCTACTGAGAGTCCTGCATTGATTAATAAAGGGACAGCCGCCAACTTACCCTTTTGCTCACCTTCGGCCTTGGCTTCCCGATAGACTCTGGTTTCTTCTAAACTGATGCCTAACATGGCTTCCACCTCTTCTCGACTGAGATCAACAAACTTATAAACTGCGATCGTGGTTAGTACTTCTATTATGTCTCGTCTGGGCAGGAGGGAAGATTCTTCGTCCTGCACCCGCTCTATGAGCTGACGAGCCTGCGCTGCCATTTGTGACTCTGGCATGATCGTAAGCTGCATCAGTAATCCGAAAGGTGGGTTCCTTCACCTCAAGGGATTCAAACCGATAGTGCCGCGCCTGCTCCGGTGGCTGCTCTAGCAAGGTGAACAGCAGGCTAGGGAACCGTTTAAAGATCTGGCAATAAATTGCGTCTCGTTTCACAACCGTATTTTTGTACTTCCCTAAAGGCTGGATATACCCAGCCAAAGGTTTATATTATCTAGGGGTTGACAGTTGCGGCTAGGTCTTTTACTGTATTTTGTAACAAGGAGATGACCCATCTCCGCCGAACCTTGAAAACCGCATAATTTGGTTGACCTGCATCGATGCCTTATTCAGTAAGCCTTTCAGGCTTGTCAAAATGGCTTTAATTGCAAATCAAGGCTATTTTTTGACATAAAAAATGACCTGCGTCGATTTGCTTTTTGAAAGCCTTACCTACTATAGGTTCTAAAACAGAGGTCTTTCAAACCCTATTCCCCGCGAGGGGACTGAAACGAGCAGATCAGCATAAGGGGCAAATCCTATTAAGTCGCCTTTCAAACCCTATTCCCC